>JBBQYO010000079.1:0-11992 GCA_038208605.1 Gemmatimonadales bacterium
ATCAAAGAAGTCTCCCCGCTCCGCCGTTCCTCCTGTTCCTCCCCCAGTGCTTTTGCAGTTGCAGTCCGAATGAATGCAGTGAACTACAACAGCAATGGGGGAGATTGGGGAGATACGGCGGAGGTCGGGAGACGCCTTCTCGGTTTGCAAGTAACGGCCGGGGGTTTGCGTTTTTATTTTGGACAATCAAAGAAGTCTCCCCGCCCCCGCCGTTTCTCCTGTTCCTCCCCCATTGCTTTTGCAGTTGCAGTCCGAATGAATGCAGTGAACTACAACAGCAATGGGGGAGATTGGGGAGGTACGGCGGAGGCCGGGAGACGCCTGCTCAGTTTGCATGGCATCGAGGGACGTTTTGTTTTTGTGTTTTTTGTTGATCAAATCACGGAGTCTCCCTTCCTCCGCCGTGCCTCCTGATCCTCCCCCATTGCAGTTGCAGCGGCAGTGGCGGTTAGGTCATTCGCTGACTTCGGCCGGGACTCTTAACTTTTGAAATGGCCAAGACCCAGCGAAAAGACGACATCCTTAAATCGGATATTCCGCCATCTCTCCCGCTCATGGCGCTCCGCTCGACCATCGTCTATCCGCTCGGCACGATTGCCGTGCAGATGGGAGCGCCGGAGAATCTCGCGCTGCTCGATGAAAATCCCGGCTCTGGTCTCATCGTCGCACTGGTCGTCGCGCTCGGCGACCACGAAGAGCCGGTGGACATGAAACAGTTCATTGGCCGCGTCGGGGTTGCAGCGCGGGTTCACGAACGCATCAATCTGCCCGGCGAAACGGTTCAGATAACTCTGCAAGGGTTGCGGCGAATCGTAATCGACGACGTAACGCAGACAGTGCCCTATCCGATCGCGACGGTTTCTCCCGCGAATGAGACCGCGGCAAAGAGCCGGGAGGTCGATGAGCTCGTCTCGCGAATCGTGGGCGCAGCAGGAACACTGGCGCAGCTCGTCGACCGTATTCCTGATGAAGTCCCTGCTATCCTCAAGATGAACGTTTCCGACCCAGGCCGGTTCGCGGATCTCGCCGCGACGAACATGAATTTCAAGATCTCCGACAAGGACGAGATAATCCAGCGGCTGGATATCTCCCAACGTCTGCACTTCCTGTTGACTCGCCTCGAGCGCGAGGTAGCGCGGGCTCAAGTGGTCGAGGACGTGAAGCGCCAGACAGAGATCAAGATCGAGCAGCATCAACGCGAGTTTTATCTCAGGCAGCAGCTGCGGGCAATTCAGGCTGAGCTGGGTGAAGCAGACCCCGGCGAGAAAGAAGCAATCGAGACGCTCCGAAAGATCGAAGAAACAAAAATGTCGGAGCGCGGTGCACAGGAAGCACGCCGCGAGACCGAGCGACTCCGCATGCTTTCGCCGGCGTCGAGTGAATACCACGTCATTCGAACTTACCTCGACTGGCTTCTTTCACTTCCATGGGAAAAGCGATCGGGCAAGGGCGACATCGACCTCACGCAGGTTCAGGAGGCTCTCGATGCGCGACACTACGGCTTGAACGAAGCCAAGGAGCGGATCATCGAGTTTCTCGCGGTGCGAAAGCTTCGTGGTAACGATCCGCATGGTCCGATCCTCTGCTTTGCGGGCCCTCCAGGCACGGGAAAAACGTCACTGGGCGAGGCAATCGCAGCCGCCATCGGGCGCGAGTTCTACCGCATTTCCGTTGGCGGTGTGCGAGACGAGGCGGAGATACGCGGACACCGTCGCACGTACGTCGGCGCGATGCCGGGTCTGTTGATTCAGGCTCTGCGGCGCGTGCAGGTTAAGGATCCCGTCTTCATGATCGACGAGGTCGACAAAATGAGCGGGGGAGGACCTTCAGGCGATCCGACATCCGCGATGCTCGAGGTACTCGATCCATCACAGAATCAGAGCTTCGTCGATCACTACCTGAACGTTCCATTCGATCTGTCGCAGGTTTTGTTCATCTGCACGGCCAACAACATTTACGACATCCCCGCTCCACTGCGCGACCGGATGGAGATCATCAAGGTTTCCGGGTACACCGTCGAAGAAAAGGTGGAGATTGCGTGGCGCTATCTGCTGCCGCGGCTTCTCGAAGAAAATGGAATCACCGATAAGGACGTACAGTTCACTGACGAAGTGCTCAGCTTCATCTCGAGCCGGTATTCGCGGGAAGCAGGATTGAGAAATTTTGAGCGCGACATCGCGGCGATTCTGCGGCGGCGCGCCCGCAGGAAGGCTGACGGTGAGCAGGGTGCGTGGGTGGTCGACAACACGATGGTAATCGAGATACTTGGCAACCCGCGATACAACCTGGAATCCGCCGAACAGGAGCCGGAGATCGGCGTCGTTACGGGACTCGCCTGGACCGCAACAGGTGGCGACCTGATGTTGATCGAAGCGCTTCGCATGCCGGGCAATGGCAAGCTGACCGTAACAGGTCAGCTCGGAGGAGTAATGCGCGAGTCCGTCGACGCAGCGTATTCGTACGTCCGATCGCGCGCGGAGCTGCTGGGAGTGGGCAATGAAGATTTTCGCGAGTCCGATCTTCACATTCACTTTCCCGCCGGCGCCATTCAAAAGGACGGACCGAGCGCAGGTGCGGCGATCACGCTGGCGATTGCGAGCGTACTGAGCCGCCGTCCGGTTCGTCGCGATGCGGCGATCACCGGCGAGGTGACACTCCGCGGCAAAGTGCTCGAGATTGGCGGAGTGAAGGAAAAAGTTCTTGCTGCATACCGGTCGGGACTACGACACGTCGTCCTTCCCGCATCGAATGAGAAAGATCTTCGCGATATTCCCGCAGAAGTCCGCGAGATGGTGGCGTTCACCTTCGTCTCGACAATGGACGAGGTGCTTCATCTCATGCTGCTGCAAAAGCCTCATGCAGTTCTTGCCGATTCGCCCCCGCCGTCCGTTCCGCGACGCGCGCCCGCCCGCCGCAAGGAACGAACTTCCATCACGCCGGAGCGTAGTGACGATACGATCTCTGTCAGCAAGGAGTAGCGTATCGTGGGTCTGACCATGGAAAATGTGTGGCTCCAGTTTGGTGTGCATGTATTCGTCGGCACCATGGCCGGAGGTCTCTCCGATACCGTCGCGGTATGGATGCTCTTCAATCCGAAGCAGAAGCGGTTCGGATTCCAGGGAGCGATTCCGAAAAACCAGGCGCGCATGGCGAGGAGCCTCGGGCGCACGGTCGGCGAGAGGCTGCTGACCCCAGGAGATCTTCAGAGCGAGCTGGGCCGTCCCGAGCTGCGAGATGCGTTCGAGGTTAAGCTCGGTGAAGTCATCGACGACATCATCGCGTCGCGCGAGCCGCTGATCGACAAGGTTCCGCCTGCGGTCGTCACAGCGATGGAAGGCGCGATGAGCTCATACTTGCCAGTCGCGATGGGAAAGCTGGGCGCATTTCTAGGGCAGCCGACGACCCGCACCAAGATGCGCGGCGCCCTCCACGGGCTGTTCAACCGCTTCGTTGACGATCTCAAGTTTCACGAGAAGGTGCTCGCAAAGCTGATGATGTCGGAGAGAAAATTCGACGCCGCGCTGGATGCCATCGAGACAGACGGCGTCGACCAGCTCGTGACACTGCTCGACGAGCCGGAAATCAGGGAGGAGATCACGCGCACGATTCACGACGCGCTGCTCACATACCTGCAAAAGCCGATCGCGGAAATCATTGGCGGCGTCGCCGCTACACAGGAGCCGGACGCCGGGAAAAAGCTGGCGCATTCTACAGCGCCGCTGATCTGGGAATGGATCCACGCACAGCTGCCGGGTCTCGTCCAGAGACTCGATGTTCAGGCGATGGTAGAGCGAAAAGTGATGGCTTTCAGCGTCGACCGCGTGGAGGAAATTCTTCGGTCAGTCATCGACAATGAGCTGAGGCTCATCATCATGACTGGCTACGTCCTCGGCGGCCTGATCGGAATGGTGACGTTTGGACTGTCGAGACTGATCGGTCTGTGACGCTTACTGCTTGAGCTTCACCTGACTTAGATCCAGCACGTCGGTGCTCGCGCCCGCTGCAACGTCGACATAAAGAACAACTGGACGTCCCTCGACTTCGGCGGTGCTCAATCGTACCGACCTCCCTTTCCCGGTGTAGTCGCGCGTGGTGGAGCCGGGGGGCGATGAAGATGTCGCATCGTAGCGCTTCTTCATCACCTTGCCGAGGGCGTCGAAGAACTCCGAAGCATCGGTCGGAGAATCCCAGACTGTGACCCAGGCTATTCCCTGACCGTTGGCGAAAACCTCGTAGCGATCGCCGTCCCACCCCGTTGCAGCCTGCACAGCCGCGTTCTGATCGTTGAGGTGCTGAAAGAGAAACAGCCGCGTTTCGAATTCGCCGAGGTCGTTTTCGTAACTCGCTGTCGCGCCCTTGAGTGGGGGCAGTGTAATCGTCGTCGGTGGGTCGCGCTTCAGAAAAAACGCCGAGGGGTGGAGAATCTGTTCTGTCGAGACTGGCATGTCGTTGTAGATCGGCTTGCCAGGACTTCGTTCCTTGAAGTTTCGCACGAATTCGGCGCCGCTCAGATACGGAAATATCAGCGTTTCCTGAATCACGACTGGCGCCGCGGCGAAAATCGGCATCGACGCCTGGTTCTCGCGAATCATGTCGCGAACTCTATCCCATCCGCCCGGCAGATTCACCGCAACATTTCCTCCGCCGAGCATGACCGCTATCTGCTCGTACACGGCCTGACCTTCGAACACAGCTTGCGCAGCCGATTGCCGGTCGTTCTCGCCATCGACCTTCTGAGTGGAGTCGAGACTGATGTATTGATCCTGAAGCGCGTGTACGAGCTCATGCGTCACCGTGATCGCGACAGCTTCCTTGGGCGAGCCGTTCACGATGTACAGCACCTTCGTGTGCGGATCGTAGTATCCGATTATCTGCTCTGCGAGCAGATCGATCAGAAATTTCTTCATGTCGAGTGAATCGGGGATCATCCCGAGCCGCTTGTAGGCGATCGTCTTTCCATCCAGGTCTTTCGCAGCGTGTGCATCGGTGACCTGTGCAGTAACGAACTGCCGGACCTGTTCCTTCGATCTTGCCTCAACTTTAGGAGCTTTCTTGAAGTTGAGGCCGACGGCCGCCTCGATCTTCGGAATCGCATCGGCGACTTGCTTTCCGTAAGGTCCATCGTAGGCGCTCGTCTTGTCCGGCGTGCAGCCCGCGGCGAGCGCGGAACCAAGCAGCGCAGCATTCACGAGCCACACGCCGTGGCGCGTCCGCTCCCTCCAGATCCGGCTCAGTCCAGTTGGTTGCCGTTCCATAAATCCGTCAGAATCCTGCGAGTCGAGAGTATGAAGACACGATCGAATCGCCCCAAAGCAAGGCGATGATCGCAGCGGGCGCAAGAAAAACACCGAACGGCACGAGTGGCGGAGCGAATTCAGATTTCGCCGTCTTCGCACGCATCCACGCTATCGGATAAACGATTCCAAGAAAGGTCACCGCGCCGAGCAGCGCGCCGAGAAAGATCGTCATCAGCGCACGGTTGGGTCCGACGGCGGCACCGACAACGGCCATCAAAGTCACGTCGCCAAAGCCCATCGCTTCCTTTTTCAGGACGATCTCGCCAATCCAGCCGGCGATCGCAACCGCTCCCGCGCCGACGCATGCTCCGATGATTGCCTGATATGCGCCGGCGAACGGCTCGCCATCACCGGTGAATAGAGACACGAACGCAGTGCCAAGCACCCACACCAGACCAAAGACGGTAAATCCGTCGGGAATCAGGTAGCTCTTTGCATCAGTAACGGCGATACCGAAAAGAACCGTCACGAGCACAGCGACTCGCGCTGCCGTAAAGGTCAATCCGAATACGAGAAAGCTTCCGAGCCAGATGAGACCCACGAGAAGCTCGACCAGAGGATACTGAAACGAGATCGCGTTTCCGCATCCGCGGCATTTTCCGCGCAGTATGAGCCAGCTCACGATTGGAATGTTCTCGAGAGCGCCGATTTGATGTCCGCAGTTGGGACAGCGAGAACGGGGCTTCACCACCGAAAGGCCTTCCGGCCATCGTGATATGCACACGTTGAGGAACGATCCAAAGCACGCTCCGACGACGAAGCTGTAGATCGCCCACAGGGTATCCATCATTTCCTGAGCTGGTAGAGAATAATTCCCGCCGCCACGGCGACGTTCAGCGATTCGACCTGAGCGCTGATTGGCAGGGACACGAGTTGTGTCACGCGCTCATGCACAGAAGACGATAATCCAGCCCCCTCGTTTCCAACTGCGAGCGCAATTTTTTTCTGAGGGACGGAGTCACTGACAGAAATGCCGCCTGTGTCGGCTCCCCAGAAAGACACCTGCTCAGCTTCCAGAAAGGCGAACAGATTGTCCGCCGAGCTGTGCATCGCGTGGTGGTGATAGCTTGCGCCCATTGATCCGCGAATGACTTTGGCATTCCATAGATCGACGGTTCCCGGCAGCGCGATTGTCGCGTCAGCATCCAGTGCCGCGGCGGTGCGAACAAGCGTTCCGACGTTGCCGGGATCCTGCACAGCGTCGAGAACGAGAATCCGCAAATGATCGCGGCCAGCGAGCGAATGGAGGTCGCGTTGCGGAATCGCTGCGATCGCGAGAACTCCCTGCGGCGATTCCGTTTCTGCCGCCGAGCGGAACTCGAGCTCGGTTACGGAAGTAGTATCGACATGCCTTTGCGCGATGAGCTCGCGGAGGCCAGGGCCTCGCAACGCTCCGTCCAGCTGAGGCGCAGTCAGAACGCCGGTGATCTCGAGGTCCGACTTCAAAAGCTCCTCGACCGAGCGAACTCCTTCGGCGACGAACAGCGCCTGTTTCTCGCGAGATTTTCGGCGCCGCAGATCGCGCGCAAGAGTCAGAAGTCGCAAGCAGTCATCGAGTTAGCAGGTTGGAATAGGATTTGCCTTTTGAGAAGTGTGCAATCTACCGTGAGAAACTACATGAAACGAATCTTGGCGCCGTTGGCGCTGGCAGCATCTGTGAGTGCCTGCGGTATCTCCCAGCAGCAGGAAGTTCAGATGGGGCAGCAGTATTCGCAGCAGATCAACGCTCAGCTGCCGATCATCAGCGACCCTGAAGTCAATCGCTACGTAAATCTTCTCGGCGACCAGATCGCGAGTCACACGAGCCGTGCTGATCTCGACTGGCACTTTTATGTAGTGGATAGCAAGGAAGTGAACGCTTTTGCCGTCCCTGGCGGATACGTGTATGTCAATCGCGGCCTGATCGAGCGAACGAGTGCGATGGACGAGCTTGCCGGCGTACTCGGGCATGAGATTGGACACGTCGTTCGCAGGCACAGCATCAAGCAGATGGAACAGCAGCAGGGCGCGCAGGTTGGAGTGACGCTCGCCTGTGTGCTCACCAACATCTGCGGCAGCCAGGCAGCAGGGGCGGCGATCAATGTTGCCGGGAGTGCGGTGTTCGCGCGCTTCAGTCGTAACGACGAGGCAGAAGCCGATCAGGAAGGCGTGGTGAACACGGTGCGTGCCGGCATCAGTCCCGAAGGCATGGTGACGATGTTTGAAAAGCTTCTCGACGAACGCAAAACGCGTCCAGGTGCAGTCGAAGGATGGTTCTCGACTCACCCGCTCGAAGAAGATCGAATTCAGGCGGTACGCGCGCAGATCGCAACGATTCCCGCAACGCAGCTTCGTGGCTTGACCAAAAACTCGAGCAACTATACGAGCTTCGTGGCGAGAGTCCGTTCACTTCCGCCTTCCAGGCAGTAAGCGCCGGGCATCGGACAATCGGGCACGCACGGGAAACGGGAGTCGAGCAACAGGCAACCGTAAACGACAAAACGGATGCATTTCCAGGATGCGTCGCTCATAACAGCGGCGCATCTTTCGTAATGCTACCGATTGCGCTCACAATTGCCGGTTCCGACTCAGGCGGCGGCGCGGGAATTCAAGCCGACCTGAAGACGTTTCACCAGCTCGGCGTTTTCGGAACCTCGGCGATCACGGCCATAACTGCGCAGAACACGCTCGGGGTAAGTGCGTGGGAAGCCGTCAACGTTAGTCTTGTTCGATCTCAGATCGACGCTGTCGCCACCGACTTGAGACCCGCTGCGTTCAAGAGCGGAATGCTCGCGACCGCGGAGATCGCGAGAACCGTGGCGAACGCAATCGTCGAGCATGGACTCACTTCTTACGTTCTCGATCCGGTGATGGTCGCCACATCGGGCGATCTGTTGATTGAAATTGACGCGGTAGCCGCAATCGAGAGGGACCTCATCCCGCTCGCAGATCTCGTCACGCCAAACGCAGATGAAGCCGCGGTTCTCATCGGAAGTCCGGTCAGGGACGAAGATCAGATGCAGCACGCCGCTGAGAAAATCGTATCGCTCGGAGCGAAAGCAGTTCTCGTGAAGGGCGGGCACATTAATGGCGACGACGACGCTGTCGTCGTGGATTGTCTTTACGACGGAAAAACCTTCATTCTCTTTCGCCACCCCCGAATCAGGACGCGAAGCACCCACGGTACCGGCTGCACACTTTCCGCGGCCATTGTGGCGTCACTCGCGAACGGCCTCCCTCTCCAGCAGGCTGTGTCGCTGTCGATCGATTTTGTTCACGATGCGATCGCCACCGCTCCCGGACTCGGAACCGGCAGCGGACCGCTCAATCATTTTGCCGGGAGCGCCGCAACGAACTCGCGAACGAGCGCTTGAAATCCGACAGCGGCACGCGCCGTGACTTCGAGCACATCCTTGTGAAGGACCGGAGTTCCACCAATTCCTGAAGCGGCGTTCGCGATACAGCTAACCCCCGCCGCACGCATCCGCCTCGCCCGCGCGACGATAACTTCGGGTACGGTGGACATGCCGACTGCGTCAGCGCCAAGCCGCTCGAGCATCCTCACCTCTGCGCGCGTCTCGAACGACGGGCCAGGCAGCCATGCGTAGACTCCTTCCTTCACCAGCAGATCGAGCTTTTGCGCGCAGGCCTTGAGCAAATCGCGCAATCCCTCGTCATACGGTGCAGTCATGTCCGGAAAACGCTCGTCACCTTCCTCGACCGGTCCAGTAAGTGGATTCACGCCGGTGAGATTGAGATGATCCTCGATGATCATGAGGTCACCCGCAGCGAGGTCCCGCCTTATTCCTCCGGCGGCATTCGACGCGAGGAACACTTCGGCGCCGAGAGCGTGCATGACTCGAACTGGAAACGCGGCGACCTGCGGAGCATGTCCTTCGTACATATGAAAGCGTCCCGCGAGCGCGACAACGTTTTTTCCGCCGAGTGATCCTGCAACGACAGCGCCTGCATGTCCGATGACCGTGGCAGACGGAAAGCCCGGAATATCGGCGAACGGAATGCGAACGGCGTTCTCGATGTCGTGCGCCAGACCCCCGAGGCCCGAGCCGAGGACTATTCCGATAACGGGGTTGGCGCCATCGGTCCTTTCTCGAATGAGATCAGCCGCGCGCTCCGCTGCGTCGCCACCGTAAAGATTTGTCACGCAACCGCCCCGGCCATCGCTGCCATTTCCTCGGAGACTTCTTCGAGAAGCAGCACCCGTTCCTCCCACGGCAGGAACGCACTCTCGAATCCGTTGAGCGCAAGTGTGCACAGCTCGTCGAAATTGAAATCGAGATACTTCGTCGCGTATACGTACTCGTCGGTTAGTGTAGTTCCGCTCATCAACCGATTGTCGGTATTCAGCGAGACGTTCATCCCCGCATTGAAATAGTCACGAAGCGGATGCGTTTCGTACGACTTCGCCGCATGAGTCTGCACATTTGAAGTGAGACATATCTCGAGGCCGATTCGGCGGTCGTTCACGTACTGCGTCAGCGCAGCATCCTCGATCAACCTGGTGGCGTGACCGAGCCGGTGTGCTCCACACGCGTGAACCGCGTCGCGAACCGATCGCGGACCGTCTCCCTCTCCCGCATGGCACGTGCACGCCAGGTTATGCTTGCGGGCATACGCAAACGCCTCGGCGTGAGCGGATGCCGGATAGCCCGCCTCCCCGCCTGCAAGATCGAACGCGACAACTCCCTTGCCCTTGTATGCGACAGCAAGCTTCGCGAGCTCGAGTGACGTCTCGGGAGGAAGCTGGCGAAGCGAGCACACAATCGACCGGCCGATGATTCCGTGCTCACTCTCTGCACGCGCCAGTCCTCTGATCTGCGCTTCGAGCGCTTCGCCCAAATCGAGCGCGCCGCGGCTGTTCAGGATCGGCGCGTTTCGCACTTCTATATAACGAACGCCGTCTTTCGCGGCGTCCTCTCCGAGCTCGTAAGCGATTCGCTCGATGGCTTCGGCGGTCTGCATCACCGATACGGTCACCTCGAAACGCTTCAGGTAATCCTCGAGCGACTTCGCGTCACTGACGAGCATGTACTCGCGCAGCGCGTCGGCGGAGTCGCGCGGCATCGCGACCTTGTATTCCCGCCCCAGGTCAAGCAGCGTCTCCGGCCGAACCGACCCGTCGAGGTGACAGTGCAGCTCGGCCTTCGGCAGAAGTCTCAGTTGTTCAGATGTCAGCATCCACGATGATATCGAATTGGCGGACAAAGATGAAGCTCCGACATCTCTGTTCCCGTACTACTGGGCGATGAAAATTCTGTTCTCCGATGGAGCGGTAATTGGTGATCGAAGAGTCTTTAGATAGCCTATCAACGCGTCAAGGTCAGTAATATCGAGCGGAGTGAGACGCGACCCTGCAGGCGGTCCCATGTTGCTGCCGCCGGTCGCTATGAAGTTGTTGGTGATGACATTGTAGGAAGCGTTTTCGTCGAGCGTTCTTCCCGCCGCCAGCCTTAACGAAGTGATTCGCTCTCCGCGTGCCAGGTCCGGATTATATCCCACCACTACTCCACTCACGTGAACCTGAGGCTCGTCCATGCCGATGAGCTTTTCGAGATACTGTCGCACCTGCGCCCCGGTCATCCGAACGCGATACAGCGTGTTTGCGAACGGCTGAATCTCGAACAAGGTTCCATATGTTATTTCGCCGGCCCGCAGATTCGCGCGAATGCCGTGATTGTTCATGATCGCGATGTCTCCCTGCGCAGCCCAACGCTGCGCATCGGCGACGAGATTGCCAAGAGGATACTGGCTTCCCTCTCTCGTCAGAGAAACGCGCGTTGTCGCAACGCGGCGGCTGACGATCGATGCTACGCGCTGAGATGCTCGAGTGACGATCGAGTCGACTGCACCGAACGGAGTTATCGAAGCAGTGGTCACCGACCTGACATCGGCGACTGCTGCGCCGTTGGGCTTGCCGTTGTCATCGAGCGGAATGTCGACTACTTCGACTGCCTGCCCGCTCGACCGCGCCTGCACGATCGGAATTCCGTTGACACGCGTGTTCAGGAGACTGTGCGTATGTCCGCTTACGATCACGTCTATTTTTTCCGTCAGCTTCGCGGCAACATCGAAGATCTCGCCGTTGCACGACTCGGCCCCGTCCTTCTGATTACAGAAGCCGCCTTCGTGAGTGATGACGACTATGACGTCGGCTCCCCGCGCTCTCAGGTCCTTTGCGCGCGCATCGATGACCGTCGCCGGATCGTCGAACCGGTATGCCTTCACGTTTGCCGGCAGAGTCGCAGTCTTTGTCTCCGGTGTGCTGATGCCGATGATGCCGACTCGGGTCTTGCCACGCACGACGATGGTATCTCCGCGAATCCACGGAACTTCGCGTCCATCGGTGAACTTCAGATTCGCGCTCAAGATGGAATATTTCGCCTCGCGCATGCGGGCGCGCAGGGTGTCCACGCCCCAGTCGAATTCGTGATTTCCGAGAGCGGAAGCCGTATAGCCCATGCGGTTGAAATACTCGACCACCGGCCGTCCGTACGCGAGGTTCGAGACCGGCGTCCCCTGAAATTCGTCGCCCGCATCGAGCAGAATCGTTTCGCACGCCGGCGCGCATTCACTTCGCGCTTTTTCGATCACCGTCGCAGCGTAAGCGGCGCCGCCACGAAGAACTCCGTTTGCATCCGGATGCGGTTCCAGAGCCCCATGCAAATCATTCGTCGCTATGATTCGCAGGCGAAGAG
>JBBQYO010000080.1:0-11930 GCA_038208605.1 Gemmatimonadales bacterium
GAGCAAACCTGCTCATTCTCGACGAGCCGACCAATCATCTCGATGTGGAATCGATCGAATCGCTCGAAGACGCCATCCAGGAATACGACGGCACAGTCCTGCTGGTGAGTCACGATCGTGAATTATTGCGCACGCTGGTAGGCCGAGTATGGGTATTACACGAATGTCACATCACCAATTTTGATGGCACGTTCGGAGAATGGGAGATCGTCAGCAATGAGCGCGCGCACGCCGCCGCGGTGAACGCTTTCGAGGAAGAATCGTTGCGGCGGATGCATGAAAAGCAGAAGACCAAGCGACGCGAAGGAGATAAGGAGCGCGGCCGCGATTCAGCGAAAAGCGCACGAAAGCAACTCGAGATTGCCGAGCGGGCAGTGGAGCAGCTCGAAGCTCGTATTGCCACGCTTACCGATAAGCTTGCTGATCCGGCTCTCTACACCATGCCAGAAGGAAAGAAAGCCGCGCTTGCGGGCGGAAAGGAGCTCGAGCAGCTCAAGAAAAAGCTGGACACGGCAATCGAAGAATGGACGCGCACGAGTGAGGAAGCCGACAAGTACGCAGCGGGAGCGCGTTAGAACTCGCCGATGAAGCCGATCTCCGGCTTGAGGCGCACGCCAAATTTCTCTTCGACTGTATCCTGAGCAATTGTGATCAGCTCACGAACATCCCTGGCCGTCGCGTCTCCAAGATTCACCATGATATTGGCGTGAATGTGTGCGATCTGCGCGTTACCGTGACGAAATCCCTTGAGACCGCACTGATCGATCAGCCGGCCGGCTCCCATTCCTTCGATTTTCTGGAAAATCGATCCGGCGCTCGGATGATACTGGAGCCACGGATGGCGAGCTCCTCTCCAGCTCAGGTTTTCCTGCATGACCTTGTGCATCGCGGCGGTATCTCCCTTCTGCAGCTGAAAAGTCACTGCGAGCGCAACGTCATCGCGGCTGTGCAGAACGCTCGTGTCGTAGCCGAATTGCATGTAATCGCTGTCAACTGTCTTTCTCTCTCCCTCTTCTGTCAGCAGATCGCAAGAAGAGAAAACGTCGGCAATGAACATGGTCTTCTTCCGCTCGGGCTCGGGCTCGAGGAAGTGGAGGTTCTGCCAGACGGCTCCACCCACTGTGCTGGGGATGCCGACGTAGTGCTCGATACCTGACCATCCTCGTTCGACAGCCTGAGGAATCAGGTCAGCCATCACGGCGCCGCTCTCAACCCAAAGACGTCCATCTTCGTAAAAGGTGAAGTGACTGGCGTGATTTCTGATGACCAATCCACGAAAGCCACGGTCTCCCACCAGAATGTTCGCGCCGAGTCCGAGGACGAAGTAGGGCACGCCGCGTTGCCTTGCGGCAGTGACGGCGGTCGCAAGGTCATCAGCGGTGACGGTTGAATAGAAGAGATCGGCGGGACCGCCGATGCGGAACGTGGTGTATGGAGCTAGTGGCTCATCGCGTCTGAGTTGTGACTGATTCAGCTGCAGGGCTAACTTTTCGTAAGCGTCAATCATCGAGGTTTTTGTTGATCCATATGTCACAAAGAAATGGTAGCAGCAGGCGGCTCGCTACCGCAGCCGCCATGCTCGCGCTCGTTCTTGCTCCGGCACTTCTCCTCGGACAGCGCGCAGAGCTGGAAAAGATCATCAAACGCAAGGTTCTGCCCAATGGTCTCGAGGTGATAGTAGTCGAGAATCATGGCGTTCCACTTGCGACGGTCGAAGTGGACGTCAAGAACGGGTCGTTCACACAAAGCCCGGAGTTCGCGGGATTGGCGCACATGTACGAGCACATGTTCTTCAGAGCGAACTCGATATACTCCGAGCCCGAGGCATTTACGGGCAGAGCCGGCGATCTGGGTGCGGTGTTCAATGGAACGACCGCCGAAGAGCGCGTGAACTACTACCTGACTGTTCCTGCGGACAGTGTCGATGCCGGCGTCCGATTTCTCGCGGCCGCGCTGATTGCCCCGCTGTTCAAACAACAGGAGCTGGAGCGAGAACGCCAGGTCGTGATCGGTGAATACGACAGGAACGAGTCGAGCCCTTTTTTCCGGCTGAACAAGGATATGGACAATCTTCTGTATCCTGGAAATTTCAGCCGGAAGAATGTAATCGGAGATCGTCAGGTGATTCTCACGACGACTCCCGAGAAGATGCGGACCATACAGAATCGGTATTACGTACCGAACAATTCAGTACTGATAGTTTCCGGAGACGTCGATCCGCAGCGCGTCTTCGCCATCGCGGAGCGTGCTCTTGGTGGATGGAAGAGGAGCGCGGATCCATTCGTAGCCGATCCGATTCCGGTCATTCCTGCGCTCACGAAGAATGAAGGCGTGATTGTGGAAGCCGGTGTCGGAGCTGTAACCGTCTTCGTGCAGTGGCAGGGCCCGAGTGTCGGCGCTGATCCAAAATCCACATATGCCGCCGATGTGTTCTCCGACGTTCTCAACGATCCGGGCTCGAACTTCCAGCAACGCCTGGTCGACAGCGGACTATGGCAGAGCATGGGCGTCAATTACTACACTCTGAATCACGTGGGGCCAATCACGATCAGCGGCCAGACTTCGCCACAGAATCTCCGAAAAGCGATAGCTGCCCTGGAAGTGGAAATAAAAAAATTCAATGATGCTGGCTACTTTGACTCTGGTGAGCTGGAGGCTGTAAAGGCCCACCGTGCTGTAACCTCAGCGTTCGACCGCGAGCGCGCGTCCGGCTTCGCTCACACACTTGGTTTCTGGTGGAGCGTCGCCAGTCTCGAGTATTACATGGGATATGTTGACAACATGGCACAGCAGACGACTGCCGATCTTCGTGCTTACGCGAGCAAGTACATAGTAGGCAAGCCTCACATAACTGGAGTTCTGCTCGACCCGTCCGACAGAAAGCAGCTTAGCCTCACGACTGCGGAGCTCGCACACGGAGGCAGCGAATAATGCTGCTCTCAATTGTGCTGGCGCTCACCACGCTCACCGCCAGCTTCGAAGTGGACGGAGTGAAGGTGATCCTGCGGCAGAGCAAGGCGAACAATGTGGTTGCGGCGAATCTCTACCTTCTTGGCGGAGCGCGGCAGATGACGGCGGCCAATGCCGGCATCGAGTCATTGTTGCTCGACGTTTCCGACCGTGGAACGAAGAAATATCCAAGAGCGACATTGCGACGAAAGATGTCGAGGCTTGGCAGCGAGATAACGAACGTTCAGACCGACGACTGGACGATGTTCGGTGTGCATGCGACCACCGAAGTTCTTGACTCAACATGGGCAATTTTTGCGGACCGAGTGATGCAGCCGACGCTCGATCCTGAAGACGTTGCGCTCATCAAGCAACAATTCGTTCTCGGGATTCGGCAACGTCGCGACGATCCGGATGCGCTGGCCGAGTATCTCGCGGACAGCATGGCTTTCACAGGCCATCCGTACGGGATTGCAGTCACGGGAACCGAAGCGTCGATCGCATCACTCGATGCGAAGGCGCTGCGTGATTACCAGACGACTCAATTCGTCAAGTCGAGAATGCTGCTCGTCGTAGTTGGGGATGTCGATCGCGCCCACATCGAGCGGCTCGTGAGAGGCACGTTGGCTAACCTTCCCCAGGGTAACTACACCTGGACGCCGCCGCCACGGCTGCCGGAAAAGTCAGGGGCAGTGGTGATCGAGCCGCGGACTCTTCCTACCAACTACATCGTCGGTTACTACAGTGGACCGCTGGCTAACAGCGATGACTATCAGGCCCTCCGTATCGCGACGTCGGTTCTCACCGGCAGAATGTTTTCCGAGATTCGCACGCGCCAGAACCTCACGTACGACGTACACGCTCCATTCGTGGACCGGGCAGCGACAGCAGGCGGCCTGTACGTGAGCACGGCTTCACCCGACACGACACTGAAGCTGATGCATGCCGCAGTACGAGATCTTCAGGACGGGCTTCTCGATCCGGATGGACTGGAGCGCCTCGAGCAGCAGTTCCTGACTGAGTACTTCCTCGATAACGAGACCAATGATGCGCAAGCGGATTTTCTCGCGAGGTCGCAGCTCTATCGCGGAGATTACAAAGCTGCGGACAAGTTCGTCGAGGAGCTGAAGAGCGTAACTCCAGAGGCTGTTCGCCGGGTCGCGCGGAAGTACATGAAGGGAATCCGGTTCGCGTATGTCGGCGATCCGTCTCAGCTGAACAAGGATCTGATCACATCGTTCTGATTACGCTACAAGGAAAGAGCGGGAAGGCGACTATCGCTTCCCCGCTCTCTTTGCAATCACGCCGCGAATGTCATCAAGCCCGAGCCCTGCAGCGCGAAGCGCGACCAGCACGTGATAGAAAAGGTCTGCCGCTTCTTCTGACATTCTCTCCCTGTCGGCATCCGCTGTTGCTGCGATCAGCTCGGCCGCTTCTTCCCCTATCTTCTTGAGCCTGAGATTGCGGTCGCTCAGCAGCCTGTGCGTGTAACTCGTCAAGCTCGCAACCGTTTCGGGAATTGATTCAGCACGATCGACGAGAGTGCGATCGAGATCAGACAGCGCGTCGGAGACGAGTGCACCAGCGCCGAAACACGATTCAGATAAAGTGTGACACGAGGGGCCGGCCGGAATCACACGGGCGAGCAGCGCATCGCCGTCACAGTCCATCGCCAGCGATACGACACGCTGAATGTTTCCGCTGGTTGCGCCCTTGTGCCAGAGCCCACGCGTTCGAGAGCGGTAATGCATCTCCCCGGTCTCGATAGTCTTCTCCACCGCTTCCCTGTCTGCATGGGCAACCATCAACACGACTCCGGAAATCGCGTGCTGTGCTATGACAATGATGGAGCCGTTGGATTTGGTGAAGTCGAGCTTGTCGATATTGAGATCAATCATTGACGTAGTGCATCGGGAGTCGGCGCAATCAACAGATTGCGGACGGAATTGCTCAACGCTCCGTTCGTTGCTATTGCACTGCCGCCAAAGGCAGTGTGAGCACCGGTGAAGTCAGTAATGATGCCGCCGGCTTCGGTGATAATGGGAAGGAAGGCTGCGATGTCCCACGAGGAAAGCACCGGATCGGCCATTACCTCAGCTCTCCCGGTTGCGACCAGCAGATAGCCAAAGCAATCTCCCCAGGTTCGGCCGATCGCTGCCCTACTCTCGAGCTCGTGCCATCGAACAGCGAGCTGCGCATTCTTCGAGAAAGGCGAACTGCTGGTGAGTACAGTTGCGTTGGACAGATCACTAACGGCCGAGACCGAACTTCTCTGATCGTTCCACCAGCATCCATCACCAGGCGCCGCGACGATCAATTCATTGAGGGCAGGAAAAAATGCGGCACCTGCGATGATCTCCTTTCCGTCGGCGACGGCTACCAGCGTTCCCCAGAGAGGTACGTCACGAACGAACGACTTGGTCCCATCGATTGGATCGATTATCCATCGTCTTGCCGAGTCGGGGCGAACGTCTGGAAACTCTTCGCCGAGCAAGCCGTCATCGGGGAATCGCTTCTCGATCCACTGTCTCGCAGCATTTTCGGCAGAACGATCGGCGACAGTGACCGGAGAGCCGTCGATCTTTGTCTCGACCGTTACGCGTTTCCGGTAGTGGCACAGGGCAATGTCACCTGCAAGGCGTGCGACTTCTGCTACCGCATGAAGATACGTAGACTGGCTCATGCAGCTCGCACGTGAAGTCCCGCAGCCTCGACGTGGTGCTTGATCTCGCGCACGGTGGTTTGCCCATCATGAAGGATGCCTGCAACCAGAGCTGCGTCGGCACCACCATCCCGGAGAACATCGACAATGTGAGAGGCTTCCCCCGCCCCTCCGGAAGCGATCACCGGCACTCCGACGGCTTCACTAACGCGTCGGGTCAATTCAAGATCGTATCCGTTTCGGGTGCCGTCACGGTCGATACTCGTCAGCATGATCTCGCCAGCGCCGCGGCCTACGCATTCTACTGCCCACGTTACCGCATCGAGCGCAGTCCTGACGCGCCCGCCGGCGGTGTAGACAATCCATCCATTCGTCTCTCGCTTCGCATCGATACTTGCGACCACGCATTGAGATCCGAAGCGCTCTGCCGACTCCGTGAGAATCGCGGGGTTGGATACAGCAGCGGAATTGATACTGACCTTATCTGCCCCGGCGCGAAGTGTCTTTCCAACATCCTCTGCCGAGCGAATGCCTCCGCCTATGGTCAGCGGGATGAACAGACCTTCCGCAGTACGTCTGGCGACGTCGAGAATAGTCGGACGGCTATCCGAGGTGGCACTGATATCGAGAAAGACGATTTCGTCGGCACCTTCAGCCTCATAGCGGAGAGCAAGCTCAACAGGATCACCGACATCGCGGAGAGACTCGAATTCAACGCCTTTGACAACGCGGCCGTCTTTCACGTCGAGGCATACAACAATGCGACGCGACAACATCAGTCGGCCTTCAACGAAACACTGCCCTTGGTGCTGAAAACGGCGTCGGTTACTACCAGCGCTTGTCGGAGTGCGAGGCCGAGCGCCTTGAACGCGGCTTCGACGATATGATGTCGATCTCGGCCACGAAGAACTCGCACGTGCAGCGTCATTCCGGCGTTGTCCGCGAACGATCGCATCCAGTGGTCATACAATGAGCTCGGTACCGGGCCTTCGTAATACGGTCGTCCGCCGGTATCTACTGAGACCTGGACCAGCGACTCGTCCATCGGAATAGTTGCCTCTCCATAGCGGGCGCACGCGGGCGGAAGCATTCTGGCGAACGCTTCACCAGAGGCAATTGCCACATCCTCAATGGTGTGATGTTTCAAGTCGCCGGATGCGGTGATCGTCACATCGATGCCGGAATATCTGGCGAGTGCCGTCATCATGTGATCGAGAAATGGGACACTCGTTGCGATACTGGCTGTGCCGGTCCCGACATTCATCTCGACCAGCACCGAAGTCTCGGAGGTCCGCCGTTCAACCCTGCTCATAAGTAAAACGCCTCCGCAGCAGCGCGCGGATCGAGCTCTCCTGTATAAATGGCCATGCCGACTACTGTTGCGGCTACACCCTCGTCAGCAAGAGCATGAAGGTCGCTCATTCCGCGTATTCCTCCTGAACAGTGAATCGGATGCGCCGATGCATCGACAACATCCTCGAGCAACCGAAGATCAGGGCCAAGCATCTGCCCCTCGACGTGCACGGCAGTGACCAGAACTCCCGCCAGCGGCACATCGTTGAGCTCCTCGACGAGATCTATCACATTGCGGCTGGATGTTCGCGTCCATCCGCGTGTTACGACGTCGCGGCCTCGCGTATCGGCGGCAACGAGGATAATTCCGGGAAACCGTTCCGCGATCCCGGAAAGCCAATCCCGCTCTTCAACGGCACGAGTTCCTACGATCACGCGAGATGCGCCCTCTCGCAACAGATCTTCAATCTGATCTTCGGTTCTGATCCCGCCGCCAACCTGCACATCGCACGCAACTGAGCTAAGAATCGATGATATCGTTTCGCTGTTGGACCCGGTACGCATTGCTGCGTCCAGATCAACGACATGTATGCACGAAAATCCATCGGTCTCCCATCTTCTGGCAATTGATACGGGATCATCGAGCCGCACCTTTTCCTGCTGGAAGGAACCACCTACCAGCTGCACGCAGCAACCGTCGCGCAGATCGACTGCGGGAATGACAATCATCGGTTCACACTCTGCAAAAACGAGTCGATGAACGCGATGCCCCGGGCTGAGCTTTTCTCGGGATGAAATTGTACACCGACCACGTTGCCGGTTTGAACCGATGCCGGGAAGCGATCACCTTCGTGTGTCGACCACGCGCGTATGGAAGCGGTGTCCTCAGGCTCACACACAAAACTGTTGGCGAAATACGCGGAGCAAAGACCGGATATCGCAAACAAGTCACCACTAGGGTTCTCGACATCGTTCCACCCAATCTGTGGAATCCGGCCTGCCCGCAGACGCCGGACGTTCCCGGGAATAATTCCAATGCCCTGGCCCTGCCCTTCTTCGCTCGTATCGAACAGGAGCTGCATGCCGAGACAAATCCCGAGGCACGGCAGTCCACCGGCAAGTGCGTCGCGAATGGCACCGCGATGCGGAGCGACAAAATCGGCCGCCAGCCCGAAAGCGCCAACACCAGGCAGCACCAGAACATCCTGCTCCAGTGCGCGCCGTGTATCCGTCTCGATCGAAACGTCGTGACTTGTCCGGTCTATTGCCTTGGCGAGAGAATGAAGATTCCCCGCACCATAATCGAGAATCGCGACCTTCATGCAGTCGATCGCATGAACGCGTCCAGAAAACTCTGCATCATTGGCCACGGACCGATCGTGACACGAATGGCATCGCCGATTCGGGGAAGACCTCCAAGAACACGAACCGCAATTCCCTGACTCAGGAGACTCCGGGCGACGGCAGCCGAGTTGGATACTGGCACCAATACAAAATTGGCGTCGCTCGGAAGCGTCGCGCAGCCGAGAGCTGCGAGAGCGGAAACCAGCCTTGTGCGATTTGCCAGCGTGTCAGCAACCACCTGCGAAACCCATGGAAGATCCTCCGAGAGCGCTGCCAGCGACACCGCCTCTGCAACTGAGCTCACCTTGTACGGGCCGCGGGATTTCTCTATCTCGCGCACAAGCGCACGAGTGCCGATACCGTAGCCCACTCGAAGACCCGCCATTCCGAAGACCTTCGACATGGTGCGTGTGACGAGCAGATTCGAATAGCGTGCCGCCAGCGGTGTCAACGATGCGGCGGAATATTCTTCATATGCGGCGTCAACGATGACGAGCCCGCGAGACGATTTCGCAATTGCTTCGATCCTCTCGAGGCTTGCTGGTGTGGCAGTGGGATTGTTGGGAGAGCAGATGTAGATGATCTCCGAACCGGACGAAAGAAGTTCGTCGACCGGAAGGTCCCATGAGTCATCGAATTGTAGAAATACCGGAGTGAGTCCATTGATTCGCGCGAGTACCGGAATCATGCTGAATGTCGGCTCGCAGAACGCCAGCCGGCTCCCAGGATTGCCGTAAGCGCGAATGGCTGCATCGAGAACGTCGTCCGAGCCACATCCTGTTACAACCATCGATGGATCGACGTCAGCGTATGCGCCGAGGGCTTTCTTCAGTGCCGGAGTGTAGGTTGACGGATATCCCCTGGCAGAAGCAGCCGAGACTCTCATGAGCGCGGCTTCGGCAGCAGGCGGCATTCCCCACAGGTTGGTGTTGTCGCTCAGGTCGGCGGAGCACTCGGTCGGCTCGTCGTAGAGGGCGAGAGCGTCGAAGCCGGCGCGTGTACCCGGCGGTCCGTGTATGGCGTCTTTCATTGGTCCTCCTGTTGCCACCCACGTGCAGCCGCGGCGTGAGCGTGCAGACCTTCAGCAGTCGCGAATACGCTTACATCACCGCAAAGTCGAGCGGCCGCGCTCGTGTCGATCGTCTGAATCGAAGTCCACCGGACGAAGTCGAGCGTGGACAAGCCGGAGTATGAGCGCGCGAGTCCGCCAGTTGGCAGCACATGGTTTGCACCGGTCATGTAATCACCGAATGCGACGGAGCTGCTCGCTCCGACGAAAACCGTACCCGCATTGCGAAGCTGCGAGACGAGTGATTCTGAATCGGAAGTGACGACAAGAAGGTGTTCAGGCGCGAATTGATTTGAGATCGCGATTGCGTCCGCCAGTGAATCGACGCTTATCACAGCGCCCCGTTCACCAAGCGACTGTTCGATGATATCATGCCGCACAGCCGCCGCGATTTCTGCGACAATGATCTTCTGAATGGCGTCGGCCAGAGACTGGCCGATCGTCACGACAACCACTGATGCGAGAGGGTCGTGCTCTGCCTGAGCAAGCATCTCGCGCACGATAACGCCTGGATCAGCGCTGTCGTCAGCTATCACCAGCAGCTCGCTCGGCCCCGCTGGAGAATCGAACGATGCCGCATGGGCGAGCTGAAGCTTTGCTTCTGCCACATATGCGTTTCCCGGTCCAACGACCTTGTCAACGCGCGGGACAGTGTCGGTACCAATGCACATCGCTGCAATCGCTCCGGCGCCTCCGATCGAGAACACCCGGTCTACTCCAGCCAGGTACGCAGCAGCGAGTACCGAATGATTGGGAAGTCCGTTAGCGCCGGGAGGCGAGCAGAGGATAACGTCAGATACGCCAGCGATGCGGGCCGGTATCGCGCCCATGAGAACGCTGCTTGGGTAGGCGGCACGACCGCCGGGGGCATAAACGCCTACTTTATCGAGCGGATCGGGCCGGCGTAGAATCCTCAGTCCAGGTTCGATAACAATCAAACTCCCTGTGGGAGTCTGCGATTCATGAAACATCGCGATGTTTCGCGCTGATCTTTGCATCGCGGCCCGTAACTCTGGCGTTATCTCGTTGAAGCACTGCTCGATTTGAGTCTTCGGGACCTCGATATCCCTTAATTCAACCCCGTCGAGCTCGATTGCCATCTGGCGCAACGCATTGTCGCCGTCGAGACGAACCCGCGATATGATTTTTTCGACAGTTCGGCCAACGCCACTTCCAGGACTCGCCGCCCGCTGGAAAAGCGCAGTCCTGTCGTCTCGTGACAAGGATGTAAAAGGACCTGTGAACCGAACGGGGAGTCGTATGCTCATGGCATCAGCCGCTCGATCCGCGTAACGAGAATTCCCTCCGCACCGAGACTCTTCAATGATCCGAGAGTTCGATAGACGGCGTCGGCCGAGACGACCGCGTGAACGGCGACGTACAATCCGCCGTTCATGATATCGATCACTGTAGGGCCATTGAGCCCCGGCAAGACCTCCTTGACCCGGTCGAGTGCCGCTCTCGGCACATTGGCCATGAGGTACCGCTTTCCTCTCGCGCGGGTGACAGAATCCAGTGCCGTGACCAGCTCAGCGAGTGCAACAACTTTTGCGGGATTGCTGCCGGAGCGAATGGACGGAGACGAGAACAGCTGGGCGGTGGATTCCATCAGGGTCGTCACCTCGACAAGCCCATTCGTTCGGAGTGTAGAGCCCGTCGAGACGATGTCGACGATGATGTCCGCGATGCCGAGGTGGGGCGCAATTTCGGCTGCTCCCGACACGGGGACAATGACGACAGGCTTTCCTCTTGACTTGAAGAAGTTTTTCGCGATTGCCGGGAATGAGGTCGCGATCCTTGCCGCGTCGGGGATGTCGTCGACCGATTTGATGTGGCTTTCCTCGCGGGCTGCCAGAACAAGACGACAGCGGCCGAATTCCAGATCAAGACAGAAATCAAGATCTCGCCTGGATTCCTGAACGAGATCGAGACCGGTGATACCAGCATCGGCGGCATCATCAGCCACGAACTCGGGAATGTCCTGCGCGCGAACGAAGATCGCTTCGAATTCTCCGCCGAGCGATGCGGTCAGCGCCCGATCGCCGCGGCTGCGAACTTCGAGGCCTGCCTGGTTGAAGAGATCCCGGGCATCTTCGGACAATCGGCCCTTGTTGGGTAATGCGATTCTGAGCATGTAGAAAGTGGGATTAAACAAAAAAGCCCATCCGGAATGGACGGGCTGCAGTCGCTTGAATTGGAGACGGACTAACCGTTCATCAATACGTGCGCGAGCAACTCCCGCCCATGAGGTTGAGCAGATGGTGCGCATGGAAAGGGTGGGCGGCGAAGCGGATCATGATCGGGAATGTAACTGGGTTAGGGTCGCTGCGGGAGCGGCACGTTTCATGTTGCAATTGCGCGTTGAGCGGGTGTTGCGGTTTTGGCGGCCGCGTTGATTCCCGGGGGATTTGTGAATAAATTCACAATCTCGCGAGGGCCCTCGCGAGAATCTTAAAACCAGATCTACAAATCAGATCCACTAGTACGGCACTGGAGGCCTCTAGAAAAATGCGGTTTTACACAATTGCGCTCGCCGCGAGCGCTGTAGTACTCGGCGCATGCGCCGGCGGTGACAAGAATGCGGGCGACACGACGGCGGTTGCCATCGATACT
>JBBQYO010000081.1:0-11907 GCA_038208605.1 Gemmatimonadales bacterium
TATCGCTACGCCGCGTCGTGCGGCCTGTTGGATCGAAATCATGATATCCCCTTGTTGGAGTACTGATACCAACAAAGGCAACGATGGTGCCATTTGCGGCATCTAGGTTTGAAGCAATGTCTCTCTCGGATCTGGTTTCACGACGAAATTCTGAGTCAGCGTTTTCCCGTTTGCAGTGAGTTTCGCGGTGAATGTTCCGGTGAGCGGTGTTTGTTCTCTAAATCCACCGCCTCCACCGGGCGCGCCAGCAGGCGGCGATGCAAGGGCGTTCCACACCACGCGATGCATTCCCGCGCTGCCAGAGAATGGCTCCGGCGCAGTGCGCCACAGCGGCGATACGTTTGGAATTCCGGTTGACGCTGGCCTGCCGCCTGGAGCCCCGGTTTGCATCGACGCGTCTGTGCTGAACTTCCGCAGGCTCGCTCCCGATGCATCGAGAATCTCGAGAGTCACCGGCCCCGCCGCCGAGGACTTCAGGTAATAGTCGATCACCGCGCCGTTCGGCGCATTCTCCGCCTGCGGCTCGTCCTTCTGAGTCGGCGTTCCGTTGTCGCCGGCTGCCGTGAAGTTGATCGCATCGGCGGGTTTGAAAAGCCACACATCGGATTTCATGACGGCCGCATCGATCTGCCTGAGTGAGCTGATATCATCGATCACCCAGAATCCGCGGCCGTGCGTCGCGATGATGAGATCGTTTCCATAGATCTCCATGTCGCGCATCGATGTAACCGGAAGGTTGAGTTGTAACGGCTGCCAGTTGTCTCCGTCATCCATCGAGAAATACACCGCACGCTCAGTACCCGCGAACAACAGTCCGCGACGCGACGGATCTTCCTTCACCGTGTGTGCATAGACTCCCGGCGGCAGACCTTTCGTGATTCTCTGCCAGGTTTTGCCGGTGTCGCGCGTGCGATAGATGTACGGGTCGAAATCCTGGAGCTGATGCCTGTCTACGCTCGCGTACGCAGTTCCGGGATCGAAGTGTGACGCCTCGATCATGGTGAGCCTGCTCCATGCAGATATCGAAGGCGGCGTCACGTTCTTCCAGGTTTTCCCGTCATCGGTCGTCAGATGAATCAGCCCGTCATCTGTACCGATCCACAGCATCGGAGCAGCGAGCGGCGACGGTGCAATCGTATAGATGACTCCCCGTTTTCCGTTGCGATCGGTCGCAGCGAGAGCTGCTGCATCGAGAGTCGATGGAGCGACCGCATCGGTGCGCGTCATGTCCGGACTTATCTGCGTCCACGTCTTCGCACCGTCGGTTGTCTTGAACAGGAACTGGCTTGCGTAGTAGAGCGACTTTGGATCCGCTTTCGAGAACACGAGCGGTTGCGTCCAATCTGCACGCGCAGTCTCGGTTGACTTCGGTGAAGTTGTCCCGCGCACCGGCGTATTCGATTCGAGATCGTAGCGCGTTCCGCTTCCACCGTAAACCACGCCCGGATTCAGTCGGTCGCCGGCTGTGTAGCCGCTTTCGCCGCCAGGAGCGATCGGCTCCCAGTCGCGCATCGAGATCTCCGCGAATTTGCCGCGTGATCGAACGGCGACAGCTCCGCTATCCTGCTGAGCTGCCGTCACCCAGTAAGGGAACCGGTAGTCAACCGACAAATGATAAAGCTGCGCAGTCGGCTGGTTGAGCCAGGAGCTCCACGTAACGTTGCCTGGGTCGGACTGCGCGTTGTGCGTGATGATCGCGCCCTGATCGCTCGCGACAATCATGACATTCGTGTCGGCGGGATTGATCCACGCCTGGTGATAGTCATCACCGCCGGGAGATCCGCGAAGAACATCCCACGTCGTGCCGCCATCGCGCGACCGGCTGACTGCGACGTTAGGCACATAGACGATGTCTGGATTTTTCGGATCGACAGTGACTTTCTCGAAATACCAGCCGCGCCCCCAGAGCGCGTTGTCGTTCGACATTCGCGTCCACGTGATGCCGGCGTCATCGGAGCGAAAGAACCCGCCCTGTCCGGGTGGAGTACCAGCGCCGGCACGAACTCCGCCGGTCGGTGCAGGAACGGGCGTGCCCTGCGGCGGCTCGACGGTTGGCGGCGCTTCGGGAACAAGGCAATCGACGACAGCGTAGACTCGCGCGGGATTCGTCGGCGAGACCGCGATTCCGGTGCGGCCGATTCCGGCTTTCGGCAATCCACCGCTGAGCTCTGTCCAGGTATTACCGCCGTCGACTGATTTGTGAATACCACCACCGGGGCCATTGGTCGGAGCGTACGTGAACCAGGGAGGACGACGCGTGTTCCATAGACCGGCGTAAATCACGCGCGAGTCTGTCGGATCGATCACAACCTCAACAGCACCGACATCATTGTTCTTGAAGAGAACTTTCTTCCAGCTCTTGCCACCGTCGGTGGTGCGGAAGACGCCGCGCTCGGGATTAGCAGCGTACAAGTGACCGATTGCCGCTACGAAAACGATATCGGGATTGCGAGGATCGACCGCGATCTTGCCGATGTGCTGAGTGTCGTCGAGCCCTATGTGTGTCCATGTCTTGCCAGCGTCGGTCGACTTGTACATGCCGTTGCCGAATCCAACGGAATCGCGAAGTGTGGACTCACCACTTCCGACGTAAACTGTGTCCGGCGATGATGGAGCAACGGCGATTGCGCCAATCGACGCGACAGGCTGTGAGTCGAAGACGGGGAGCCAGATGCGGCCAGCATCGATCGACTTCCAAACACCGCCGTTCACCGCGCCGAAGTAAAACTCGGCGGGACGACCGGGCACCCCAGTGGCCGCGGCGACTCTGCCTCCGCGGAATGGTCCAAGCATTCTCCAGCGAAGTCCCGAATAGAAACTTCCGAGCTCAGGCGCAGCCGCTTGTCTTCCTGGTTGAGAGCCAATCTGCGCGAGCGAGCCCGTTATGAGGAAATCCGAGAGTCCCGGCCCGACGATCGCCATTCCGTACCCGACCTGCCCGGCGCGGAGCAGGAACTGTCGGCGTGAGACAAATCGCTGCGCTGGTGGCTCGGGTTCGACCTCTTCCGGATCGATGTCAGGCTGCTCAGGAGATTTTTTCAAGGGCGCATCCATTGAGAAGGCATATCAGGGAGGCAGGTCAAATAACGCGCTGTGCCGGGAGTGTCAACTTGTCACACGCACGACCGGAGGCGGTCACAAGGGATTGCGAATTGAGGACCTTTGCGGATTCAGGATCAACTGCCATCTACGATCGACGACTAAGTGCGAACGGAGGACGAACAGCAACGAACTTATCTGTTGCGAATCGTAGTGCCCGGTTCTTTTTTTGTTGGGACATGTGGCGTACACGTTTTGCCGTTGCCGCTGCGTTACTTGCAGCGCTCCTCACTTCCTCTCTGGCACGGAGTCAAGGAACGAAACTCCATGTCACTGTTGCCGATGCGGCCACCGAAGGTTTCCTGTTAGACGCCGAGGTGACGATTGAACCGTTCGGTCTAAAGCGGCGAACGGATTTCTTTGGTGACGCGCGATTCCCGGAATTGCCGAGCGGCGCCTACACGGTAAAGGCTCGCCGTATTGGTTACGAGACACTCAGCACGCCTGTACAATTTTCGGGACGCGACAGTGTCGAGATCGTCCTGCTTTTGAGACCGCGATCGCAAGAGTTGCCAACCGTTACTGTCGAGGAAGATGCGCCTTCACCGTACTTGAAAGAATTCGAAGAGAGGCGCCGTCAGGGCAAGGGCTACTACGTGACGGATTCCCAGATTCGCGCTTCGTTTGGTCAGTCAATTGAAGCTATCGCTGCATCCAGGATCCCAGGAATCACCATTCGCACCGGTGGACCGGGCAAGCGCACCGTATACAGCACGAGAGGAACAAACAGCACTCGCAGAGGCCAGTGTATTGTCAGCGTTTATCTCAATGGGATGCGCGTTGGAAGCGATCCGACCATTCTCCCGCTGGACTTTATTGGCGGCATCGAGTACTACCCGGTCGGCCGCGTCCCAGTGGAGTATCAGGAGCTCGGCAACAACTGCGGCGTGATGCTCCTCTGGCCGCGCCCCTGATGCCGTGCGCGACGTCGTTTGCGCGCGCGCCGCACATCGAACAACTTGCATGTAACGCTCGGTCGACCTGAGCAAGCAAGGAATTCCGCATGCAATCCGAGTTCTACCACCTCCGCCGCACGGCAATCAAGGATCTCTCCGCCTACTGCGGTTTCCTCCTTGGGTTTCTTGGGTCAGCACCCCTCGCGTGGGAGCTGCTCGCGGGCCAGCTCGATGCGGGCAACTTCGCGCGCGGGCTCTGGTACTTTTTTGGAATCGTCACCGGTGCGGGCATTTTCTCCGGTATCGCAGGGCTGGGCATTGGATTCGTGATTGGATTGTCGTGGGAACAGTTTCATCGCTACCGCAGGCGAGGCAGGAAGACCGCCGAGGACAGATTGTCGGCCGGCATGGAGAAAGGGCTTCATGTTTCTCGAGCGCCGGCGCCAGCAGCGATCGGCGCAACGGTCGCAGACTCCCCGCGCCTTCATCTGATCTCTTCGACGTCATCACCTTTCCCCGATCTCACCGGCCGTCGCGTCGCATCGGTGCGGTTTCTGGCGGGCATCGTCGAGATGGACTTCGGCGGTGTGATAGTCGGAATCGCCGGAAGTCCAATTGTCACCGCTGGACCGCGGCGCTTTCGCTATCCGGAAACAGGATCCCGCGATGCTCTGTGCGCTCTCATCGGCGCTCGAGTCGAGCGGATGAGAACGACTGTGGGAGATCGGACCGAGGTGAGATTCGACACGGGATGGGAGCTCGTGATTCCGCGAAGCTCGAGCGCCGTTGCATGAGATTCAAGCGCGCCGGGTGACGAGGATGCGTTTTGCGCCGGTAAGCGGTGCGCAATCTGCCGGCGCATATCTCGGGATTGTTCTCGTCACGCTTTCTCCGTTATCGCGATTAGTGCAGGGCATGCCCGCGTCAGGTTACGACATTGCTTTCGCGGTTATCGGAGCGTCCGTTCTGGGAAGCATCTGGCGCGAGCTGAATTGATCGACACCGTATACCGCGGGCTTGTCGCAGCACGTCACATTTCCCGATGACCGAAACCACTGAGACCACTTCCGCCCTCGAACAATTTCTCGGCGACCGCTACACGATCGAACGAGTGCTCGGTCGCGGTGGAATGGCGATTGTCCACCTTGCCGAGGAGAAGAAGCACCAGCGAAAGGTCGCAATAAAAGTCCTTCGCGAGGACATCAGCATGTCGGTTGGCGCCGAGCGTTTCATCAGGGAGATCGGGATCGCGGCGAGTTTGTCGCATCCGCACATCCTTCCGCTAATCGACTCGGGCGAGTCACACGGCCTCCTTTACTATGTGTCGCCGTACGTGGCCGGCGGATCTCTGCGAGACCGCATCGATCGCGATCGAACCCTGCCTGTCGAGGATGCGCTTCGCATCGCGACTGAAGTAGGCGCCGGTCTCGACTATGCGCACCGAAGCGGTTTTGTCCACCGCGATGTAAAGGCTGAAAACATTCTCTTTGCTGACGATCATGCGGTACTTGCCGATTTTGGGATCGCGCATGTTCGCATGGCACCCGACGGCGATCCTCTCACCAAAGGCGGCATCGCACTCGGCACGCCGGAGTACATGAGTCCGGAACAGGCATCCGGCTCCGATGAGATTGGCGCGCCCACCGATATCTACGCACTCGCGTGCGTGGTGTTCGAAATGCTGACGGGTCAGCCGCCATTCAAGAATCGCAGCGAGCTGGCAACGATGGCTCGTCACGTCACGGAGAAACCTCGCTCGACGGTCGCCGAGTTCACCGCCGCATTGCGGGAATCGGGGTTCGACCGTGTGCGCCGGCCTTCTACATCCCGCAGCATCGCGGTCCTGCCGTTCATCAATGCCAGTCCGGAGCCTGACAACGAATATCTCAGCGACGGAATCACCGACGAGCTGATAGATGCGTTGGCGAAGGTCGAAGGATTGCGAGTCGCGTCCCGGACCTCGGTGTTCGCACTGAAAGGAAAACAGCAGGACGTTCGCGTGATTGGCGCGCTCCTCGAAGTGTCCGACGTTCTCGAGGGGACAGTTCGCCGCTCCGGCCAGGATCTGCGGATCACCGCGCAGCTGACCTCTACCACCGACGGCTCGCTCACGTGGTCGCATCGATACGACCGCAGGCTCGACGACGTATTTGCAATTCAGGACGAGATTGCGCGCACGATCGTCAACACGCTGCGGATCACATCATTCACCGATCTTGCCGACCCCGCAACGACGAAAGGCACCGACAACGTTCATGCATACGGTTTGTATCTTCGTGGACGTTATGCGTGGAACAAGCGCACGCAGGAAGGAGTGACCGAAGGCATCCAGTTCTTCGAACAGGCGGTGGCGGCGGATCCCGGGTACGCACTCGCTTACACTGGCCTCGCTGATTCGTACTCGCTGCACGTCGACTATCGAAACGTTCCCGTGCACGAGGGGTTTCGTCTCGCGAAGTCATATGCGAAGAAAGCACTCGACCTTGACGACACTCTCGCGGAAGCGCACGCCTCGCTCGCCTGGAGCGTGTTCATTTACGATTGGGACTGGGCGGCCGCCGAATCGGAATTTCGTCGGGCGATAGCGCTGGATCCGCGCTACGCGACGGCGCGGCAGTGGTATGCGTTCCTCCTCGCGTCGCAGGGACGGTTCGAGGACGCACTCGTCGAAGCGCATACGTCGCAGGATCTCGATCCCGGTTCAGTCTCGATACGACGCGGGCTCGGATACGTGTACGTCTACGCGCGTCGCTACGAGCAAGCCGCGCACCACTTGAAACGCGCAGTCGCAATGAACCCCACGGCCGAGGAGAGTTATCGAATTCTTGGCTTGATTCATTCGCTTGCGGGAGATCACGAAGAAGCAGAACGCATTCTACGCGAAGGTGTCGAACTTGCGTCGGCAGAGGGGACGTACACTCGCGTCACGCTTGCGTTTGCGCTGGCGGCTGCGGGGAACGGCGACTATGCTGGTGAGATGCTCGGGGTGCTTCAGGACAAGATGGCCGGTGACTACGTATCTCCTGTCGAGATGGCCACGGTTCACATTGCGCTCGGCGATTCGGAGCAGGCTCTCGACTGGATCGAGCGCTCTCGTGAAGAGCGGCGAGGCTGGACTGCCTACCTGAACGTTCACCCGATCCTGGACGCGATACGCGATGAACCGCGCTTCGCGGAGATTGCAAGACGAATGAAATTTCCCCCGAAATGAGCCAGGAAATCTGGAGTGCGGTCGATGCTTACGTGGACCACGCGATGTCGTTGTCTGACCCGATCCTCGCATCGGCAATTGCAGGGAATGCGAAGGGAGGTCTGCCAGCGATCGACGTGACAGCAAGCCAGGGAATGCTGCTTCACATTCTCGCAAAGCTCATCGGCGCGAGACGCATTCTCGAGATCGGAACGCTGGGCGGCTACAGTACCATTTGGCTGGCGCGTGCGCTCCCGCATGATGGAACTCTCATCACTCTGGAGTTTGAGCTGCCGCACGCGGCAGTCGCAATGCAGAACATCCAGGACGCTGGTGTCAGTCACATCGTCGACATCCGTGTTGGGAAAGCTCTCGATTCGCTGCCGGTGATTCAATTGGAGAAAGGCGAGCCGTTCGATCTCGTTTTCATCGACGCTGACAAGCCGAACAATTCCAATTATCTGAAGTGGGCGCTCGATCTCACCAAGTCCGGAAGTCTGATAATCGTGGACAATGTCGTGCGCGAGGGAGGACTCGCGGACGGGTCGAGTGACGATGCCGCGATTCGCGCTTCACGTGCGGTGGTCGAGGCGATGGGGGCGGATCCTCGTGTCGACGCAACCGTCATTCAGACTGTCGGCACGAAAGGCTATGACGGTTTTGCGATTGCCCGGGTGATTTGACACGCTACTTCTGCTTCCTGCGCGCGATCAACGTTGGCGGCCACACGGTAAAGATGCCGGCGCTCAGGCAGTTGTTCGAATCGATGGGCTTTGCGGCCGTCGAGACGTTCATTGCCAGCGGCAACGTGATATTCGAGACGGCAAAAAGAGATTCAAGGGAGGTCGAGCAGCTCATTTTCAGCGGCCTTCGCAAAGCGCTTGGGTATGACGTTCACGTCTTTCTCAGAACTGATGAAGAGCTGAAAGCAATCGCGGACTTCGCCCCGTTTCCAGAAACTAAGATGAATTCGGCGATCGCGTATCACGTCGGTTTCGCGGAGTCGAATGCGGGCGACGAAACTCGGAGGACTGTCGCCGCGCATTCAACCGACACAGATGATCTTCGAGCGCATGGCCGTGAGATTTATTGGGTCCTGCGAAGCACGTTCAGCGACTCCAAAGTCACCGGCACGCGGCTCGAGCGATCCATCGGATCGCGCGCGACTTTTCGAAATATCAACACCATCCGGCGGCTGCTCCAGAGATACCCGCCCAAGTCAAAGCCGCGTTAGCCGCACAGGTATATTTGTCGGATGCCACAACCCGCATCGGACCAGCCGGCAGTCGAGACCGGCGCCGAATCTCACGGGTCCGAGCTGTTTCCGGGCGAGAGCGAAACAGCACGGCTCTGCGGGCGCATCGACTGGTCAGTCACACCTCTAGGCCCGACGGCTCAATGGCCCCTCGCGCTCCGCACTGTTGTCAGGATGGCGCTCGAGTCTCCATTCCCGATCAGTCTGTGGTGTGGTTTGCAACGGACTCTGATTTACAACGATGCGTATCGCCCCGTGCTCGGGTCAAAGCACCCTGCGTCGTTCGGCCGGCCGGGCCCTGAGGTCTGGGCCGAAGTCTGGCCCGATGTCGAGCCGATGTTCAAAAAAATTGACGAAACCGGAGCATCGACCTACGTAGAGAATGCGCAGTTTCTCATGGAGCGCACGAGGGCGCCGGAAGCTCCTGCATGGTTCACCTTCAGTCTCAGTCCTGTTCGCGACGAGTCGGGAAGAACGGTCGCATACCTGAACATCGTGTCCGATACGTCGCGCCAGGTACGCGCCGAGCAGAACGCGCTCCAGGAGCGGGCTGCTGCCGAACGAGCTGAGCGCAGACTCCGCGAAGTGTTCGATCAGGCGCCAGCGTTCCTCGCCGTTGTCCGCGGGCCGAATCACGTTTTCGAGTACGTGAACGACGCATACATCGAGCTGGTTGGAAAGCGCGACATCGTAGGGAAACCCGTTGCCGAGGCGCTCCCCGAGGTTCGAGAGCAGGGATTCATCGATCTCCTCGACAGTGTTTATACAACGGGTAAGGCGTTTGTCGGACACGAGATCCCCGTTGAGCTGACAGCCGCCCACGCGGAGTCTCGAACTGCCTACGTGGACTTCGTGTATCAGGCGCTCGCGGGGAGTGGCGACGAGATAACCGGAGTTGTTGCCCACGGATCGGACGTGACCCAGGCAGTGCTCGCTCGCCGGGAGGCTGAGCGATTGCTCGGCACCAGCGAGAAGGCGCTTCAGGACGCTCAGGAAAGCGAGCGGCGATACCGCTTCATGGCGAATTCAATTCCCGTGCAGGTGTGGACCGCGTCACCTGACGGCGAGCTCGACTTCGTGAGTGAAAAATCTGCCGACTATTTTGCGCGAACTCAGGATCAGGTAACCGGCGCGCAATGGACGACCGTCCTGCATCCCGACGACATGGCTCCGACAGTCGAAAGGTGGTCACGCTCGCTGAAGACGGGCGAGCCCTATGAAACGGAGTTTCGCCTGTGGAGCGCTAAGGCTAATGCCTATCGCTGGCACCTCGCGCGAGCGACGGCGCAGCGTGATGAGAACGGGCAGATCAGGCGCTGGTTCGGCAGCAACACTGACATCGAGGAACAGAAACGAAACGAAGCGGCGCTGGCCCGCCTGACTCGCGAGGCCACGGAGGCTAATCGTGCGAAGAGTGATTTTCTTGCCGCGATGAGTCACGAGCTGCGCACGCCGCTCAACGCCATCGGCGGATACACGCAGCTCATCGAGATGGGCGTGCGGGGCCCGGTAACTGAAGAACAGAAGACTGATCTTGCGCGAATTCAGCGGAGCACATCGCACCTCGAGAAGCTCGTCAGCGACGTGCTCAACTTCGCCAAGCTCGGCTCCGGAAGAATTGAGTTTCGCCCACGCGAGCTGAACGTGAAAGGTCTGCTCGAGTCGGTCGTCGACATGGTAAAGCCGCAGAGCGACCAGAAAGGTCTTCACATCGTCACGGTAATTCCTGATGATGATCTCAGGATTCTTGCAGACGACGACCGCGCGAGGCAAACCCTTCTCAATCTCTTCGCGAATGCTCTCAAGTTTACGCCGTCCGGCGGCACGGTGACCGTCGCGGTTAAAGCGACCGACACGGACGTATCGATTGATGTCGCAGACACCGGCATTGGAATCGACGACAAGCAGATAGACAGGATCTTCGAGCCGTTCGTGCAGGCGAAGCGTGCGCTCGACACCCGGGACGAAGGCGTTGGACTTGGCCTTGCGATAAGCAGGCAGCTTGCACGGGCCATGAACGGCGATTTGACGGTGCAGAGCAAGCTGGGCGAAGGCTCGACTTTTACCGTGACGCTTCCGCGGCCTTAACAAACGAGAATTGCATGAAAAAGCCCTTACGCTGCAATCCACTGGTCACGCTCCTTGTGCTCGCTGTGGCAGCATGCTCCCCAGCCGAAAAGACGCCAGAAAGGCCGGCGGCGGCTGCCGCTGATGCGCCGTTCCCGCGTGACATGCATTCGTTCGCGTATCCGGAAAAGGCGCGTGTCACGAACGTGTCGCTCGATCTGACTCCGGATTTCGCAAGTCATAAGCTGCGCGGAACAGCTCGCCTGACTTTTGCAAAAACCGGAGCTTCTGACAGCATCGTTCTCGACACGCGCGATTTAACCATCAAGAGCGTGAAGGACGCCGCCGGATCTCCGCTTGCATTCAACATGGGTGCGACCAAGCAGTACCTCGGTGCACCGCTTACGATAGCGCTGCCTCAAAAGGGCGACACAATCGTCATCGCCTACGAGACTTCACCGCAGGCGGCGGCGGTGCAGTGGCTCGACCCGGCGCAGACGTCAGGCAAGAAGCTTCCATTCCTGTTCACTCAGGGCGAATCGATTCTCACCAGGACGTGGGTGCCGACGCAGGATGGGCCAGGCATCAGACAGACGTACGATGCGGCGATTCATACGCCCGCCGGAATGCGCGCAGTGATGAGCGCGGAGCATGTCGGCTCGGATACGGAAAAGGATTCCGCCGGGCTGACCGTATTCCGCTTCAAGATGGATAAGGCGATTCCGCCTTACCTGATCGCACTCGCTGTCGGCGATCTTGCATTTCGGCCGATTGGCACGACTACCGGCATTTACGCCGAGCCGGCCGTTGTCGACAAGGCTGCAAGTGAGTTCAAGGAAGTCGATCAAATGGTCGCCGCCGCGTCGAAGCTCTACGGCCCGTATCGCTGGGGGCGTTACGACATCCTCGTGCTTCCGCCGTCATTCCCGTTTGGCGGGATGGAAAATCCGACACTCACTTTCGCGACGCCGACAGTTCTCGCCGGTGATCGCTCGCTCGTGAGTCTCGTCGCGCATGAGCTGGCGCATTCGTGGTCTGGAAACCTGGTCACGAACGCGAACTGGAATGACTTCTGGCTGAACGAAGGGTTCACCGACTACATCGAACGCCGCATCATGGAAGAAGTTCGCGGGAAGGATTACGCCGACATGCTGCGTGTATTGGGGCGCGAAGGTCTGGCAAAAGCGGTGACTGCTGCCGGAGGTCCCGCATCACACGACACGCAGCTGCATCTCGATCTCACGGGACGCGACCCGGACGAGGGTACGACAGACATCGCTTACGAAAAGGGCGCAGCCTTTCTCGAGACCGTGGAATCGGTCGTTGGTCGCGAGCGTCTCGACAAGTTTCTTCGCGGATACTTCGACCATTTCGCATTCCAGCCGATGACCTCCGAGAGG
>JBBQYO010000082.1:0-11484 GCA_038208605.1 Gemmatimonadales bacterium
GCGTCGACCGCGTGATCTCCGAAAAATCGGAGACGCTGCGGAAGCGCGAGCTCTTGGTCACCGGCTTGAACTGACGTACACCCATGACCGTTAGCCCTCGAAGATGTCGATGGTGTCACCGTCGCGAAGCTTCACGACAGCTTTCTTCCAATGCGGTCTGCGGCCGGTTGCTGAGCCGACCTTGCGTGCTTTGCCGCGCTGGTTCGAAGTCCAGACGCCAGTGACCTTCACCCCGAACAGCTGCTCGACGGCAGAGCGAATGGACGTCTTGGTAGCGTCGCTGGCGACGCGGAACGTGTATTCGCCTCGGTCCTGATAAGCGGCCGAGCTCTGCTCGGTGACGATCGGGCGGACGATTGTGCGATGAAGTGAGCTCATTTTACTTGCCTTTCTTCCCGGCGGCTTTCTTCGCCGCCTTTTTAGCAGCCTTCTTTGCGGTTTTTGCAGCGGGCTTTTTCCTGGCGGTGGTTTTCTTTGCAGCCGATTTTCTGCCGCTGTTCTTTTTTGCTGATTTCTTAGCTGTCTTTGTCGTCTTCTTTGCGGCTGTCTTCCGAGGAGCCGTTCCCTTTTCTTCAGCCGTCTCTGTGGTCTCTGTGGGCTCTGTGTCCAAACCAGTTCCAAATGCAGAGGATTCAACGATCACAACGTCCGACCATAAAAGGTGATACGTCGACACATCGGAGTACGGCAGCACATGCGTGCGCGGCAGGTTGCGTCCACTCATGTACACGTTCGGCTTCACGCCGTCGGTGAGGATGAGAACTTTCCTGTTGGCGACGCCGAGCGCCGCGAGCAAGCCAAGAAGCTGCGAAGTCTTTGGTGCCGTGTAGTCTAACGACTCGACGACGATCACCGCGTTCTCGCGTGCGCGGGCATTGAATGCGCTCTTCCGGGCGAGAGCGCGAACCTTGCGCGGCACGTACTGCGCGTAGCTGCGCGGGGATGGACCGAACACCGTACCACCGCCAACCCACTGTGGTGCGCGGGTCGAGCCCTGACGAGCGCGGCCGGTTCCCTTCTGCTTCCACGGCTTCTGGTTTCCGCCGATGACGAAGCCACGCGTCTTGGTAGATGCGTTCCCCTGCCGCTGATTCGCCAGGAACGCCTTAACGGCCTGGTGCATCACGGGCATGTTCACGGTGCCGTCGAACAAGTCGGCGGGAAGGGCAACGCTGTCGGCTGCCTTTCCCTTCGACGTGTAGGATGCCGCATTCATTGATGTATTGTCAGCCATTCCTTTATCCCTGCTTCTTCACGAGGACGATGCCGTTGGTGGGACCGGCGACCGAACCGCGGATGTAGATCAGATTGCGCTCAGCGTCGATTTTCTCGATGCGGAGGTGAGTCTGCGTGTGACGATGATCGCCGTAATGGCCAGGCATCTTCTTGCCCTTGATTACGCGCGATGGATCTGTGCCAGGTCCGATTGAACCGGGGCGCCGGTGCTTCGTATTTCCGTGAGTGTTCGGTCCGCCATGGAAACCATGACGCTTGACGACACCCTGGAAGCCGCGGCCTTTCGACGTGCCGGTGACCTTGACCTGGTCGCCGGGGGCGAAGATGCCGACAGAGACCGTCTCGCCGAGTTTGTACTCGGGGGTCTCGTCCGACTTCGGGCCGTCGTCGATGCGGAAGCTGCGAAGCACGCGAGGAGCGGTTGTCAGACCGGCCTTGACGGCGTGTCCGACTACTGCTTTGTGCGCGCGGCGTCCGCGGGGAGTCTTCTCGCCTTTCTTGTTTTCGCGGGAAAGCTTCTGTTCGCCGTAGCCTAGCTGGACGGACGCAACACCGTCGGCTTCTTTGGCGAGAACCTGCACGATTGGGTTGGGCGGAGCCTCGACCACTGTGCAGGGAATCTGCTGTCCGATTTCGTTGAAGATCTGGGTCATTCCGACCTTCTTTCCAATGATTCCGATCATTTTTCTACTCGACCTTGATTTCGACGTCTACGCCAGCGGGCAGGTCCAGCTTGGTCAGCGCATCGACGGTCGCTGCTCGGCTGTCGAGGATATCGATGAGGCGCTTGTGCGTCTTGAGCTCGAACTGCTCGCGGGACTTCTTGTCCACGTGGGGCGAGCGGAGGACCGTCCAGCGCTTGGTCTTGGTGGGGAGAGGAATCGGACCCGACACCTGTGCTCCCGTTTTCTCCGCCGTGCGGACGATATCCGCCGAAGCCTGGTCGATCACAGCGTGATCGAATGCTTTGAGACGGATGCGAATTCTTCCAGCCATGTTGGTTGACCTCAGGAGTGCTTCACTGCGTGTTGATTACGCTGGCCACAATCAACAAAAACGCGGGTGGACCGTGGCGCCCCAGTAGAGGGGCCGGTATCCATCCGCTGCCGCCGGGTATTTCCCGCAACTGGAACACGGGGGGGACCCAAGGGCGCGCCGGCTTTTGACTGATCCGGCGTTGAGTTGTGAACAGCCTGTATTATCACCTTCCGGGAGGCGGATGTCAACTCGCCCGGGAGGGGAAAACGCCGGGAGCTTCCAATCCGCACAGGCAAAAAACGGCGCCATTTCGGGGCGCCGTTTTTTTAGACAGGTCGACAACTACTCGATCGAGGCAGCTACTTGCAGTCAATCCTGGTGTTGTCGACGATGGCAGTCACAGTCCCGTTGGCATTGACCGTTACGTGAATGGTTTCATGAATGAGAAGGTTGTTTCCCGGGCCAGGCCCGATGATGCGGTAATTATTTATGAACGTGAATGTTCCTGCCCGTGGGCAATTTCCGAGGTTACCCCCGTCGCCTGATACTTGTCGCCAGTGATCTCGCCAATGCCGGAAATTCCTTGCGGGTTCCCTTGAAACTTCGTGACGATGTTGCCGGAGGCACTTACAGTCTGGTGAATCAGAATGTGAAGGTCTCCCGACAGGTTCACCATTTCCCCCGCCCCGCCGTTGGCGCACGGAACGAATTCGGAGAACGTGAACGGGACGCTGAGGTTTTCGGTACTGGCCGCGGCGGCAAAACGGGCGGTCATCGCGATCGGCTCGGAGGGTGTCGGGACATCTGCGTTGCAGGCTGCAAGCAGCCCAACTGAACCAACGAGAAAAGCAAGTCCTACCTTCATGAGATCTCCGCATTGTAGGTAAAAGGGAAATTCAACACGAGCGCCAATCATAGGGGTGCCCAGACATGGCCGTAAGGGTGCGCGGCATTGCCTGTGCGATCGCCCTACGCTCTTACCCTACCGCTTCCGGGGAGTGAGCGTGATTGTTTCAACGGTGAAAGGGTTTTGTGCTTTTCGCGGAGATTTTGTATTGAAGATTGCCACTTGATGGACTGCCAGTCGTCCAGGTGTGCCCTCGGGAAATCCCGACGCTGCCCGCAACAAGCCGTCTGCCTCCGCATGGAAGTTCAGTTGTATTTGCTCCTGCCCCGGGTCGGGGAAATAGGCAATCTTGACCAGGTCTGGAAGAGGAAGCCCGGGTGCGGACGTGATGAATTTGTATTCGTAGAACGACGTCCCGACGGCGGGCGAGGCGCCAGCCAGAATTTCGCCCACGGTCGCGCCGAAGAAGAGCGGATCGCCCGCTAGAAATTCAGGACCCGCAGCGTAAATCAGAATATTTGTTGCTCGAACGATGACGTGGATTTCTGCGCGGCCGTCCTTGAGGGGGCGTTCGGTTACCGATCCCTCGACTGTCGAACCCAGCGAAATCTTCCCACCCGACGCAGTCCTGAGATACGAGTCGGCCTGGCCGAAGTAATCGACGATACTCGATATGGTGTACTCCCCGTTTGCGAACTGCCCTAGCTCAGGCAGCGGTGCCTGAACATCTACGCAGTCGGCGGGATTGTTGACGCAATACGTCCCTTGGGCTGCGAGGAATTCGTCGAACGACCGGCGAACGGTACCTTGAGACTCTTTGGCCTCGGCGGAGATCCCGCGCATGCCTTCCGGCTGTGCGACTGGAGCGGTGAAGTCCGGTTTGCAGGCCGACATCGCAATTGCAAAGACCGCAATTGCAAGCCTGATTGGCAGATTCCGGCGAACGGCGGAGGTGTGAGGGTGATACATGTGCATTTTCTCCTGAAGCAGGGTGAGCGCTGTTCCTATCTTCTAGCGCGCAGTGATCGGGAGAAACGGCTCATTGATCCGGGAATAGCGACGTGTAAAATTGCCGCTCGAACGGATTCCGTCGCACGCACTACCAGTTATTGCCGCGGCGGCAGACCGATCTTTTATCCCGGACCGGGATTTTCCCAAACCGGAATGGTGAACGTAAAGGTCGACCCTTCGCCAACCACACTTTCAGCGATCAGCGTCCCCTGATGCGCCTCAACAATTCCTTTCGCTATCGACAGCCCCAGTCCTGCCCCGGACCGCGACGCACGGTTCGCCTGCCAGAACCTGTTGAACAGATGCGGCAAGTGATCTACAGCGATGCCCGGGCCCGAATCACTGACGGAAAAGGTCACTACGGTCGGACCCGAAACGCCGTTCACCGAAACGAGCCCATCCGGCGGAGTGAACTTCAGCGCGTTTCCGATCAGGTTGGAAAAGAGCTGAGAGATTCGGTCGCGATCGCCTGAGATGGTCGCCCTGGGACCCGTCCACTCACTGGTGATTGTGATCCCCTTCTCCTGAGCGATCGGCCGATGTTCCTCAACTGTCTCCACAAGCAGCTGCGCTGCATCGAGCGGCTCATGCTCCACTTCGAGGGAACCTGATTCTATCCGGCTCACGTCGAGCAGGTCGCCAATGAGCCTGTCGGCTCTTGTGACCGCACGCTGGATGATCCTGAGCTGCTGCTGAAGTGGTGGAGTAGCCCCCGGCGTCTCCAACATCTCCAACAAAAAAGAAGCGCTCATCTGCACGGTACCGAGGGGGCTGCGCAGATCGTGGGAAACGAGAGCGAGAACATCGTCTCTCGCCTGCGTCGCGCGCTGCGCCTGCTGATAGAGCCGTGCGTTCTCCAGCGCGAGTGCGGAACGCCGCGCAACGTCGGATGCCAGCGCGACATCCTCACTCACATAACTCTTTCGCGAACCGTAACTGAGGAAGGACAGTGCGCCCAGCACGCTCTCGCGGGTCATCAGCGGCGCAACGACTGCGCAAATCGGGACGGCCTGCGTCCCGAAGGACGACCCGTTCGGGCTCTGAACGATTCCGGAGGCTTCGAGCCCCACTAACTGCGGGTCGCCGGTGGCAAGCGCAATCCTGTAAGGATGATCGGGATCGTTCGTGGGACAGGTTGAAATAACCGAAAGCGCGCCCGCGTCCAACAGTCCTTCGGTCGAAGCCGCCGCAACGCGCGTGAGGGCCCCAGTGGACTCGATTACGTCGACGACGCACAGGTCGGCCATGTACGGAACGCAAAGCCGGGCGAGGCTGCCGAGTATTTCCGCTGGATCGAGCGATGTCGAGAGCAGAACGCCCGCATCAGCGAGGAATCGCGCACGTTGCTCTGCGGCTCGAACGATCTCGCTCGCCCTGACGAGATCTCCGTAGCTCGACACCAGCAGTTCAAGTATCTGCTCCTTCGTGGCTGAGATGGTAAACGGAGTTCCCATGAGCTCGACGCGAACCGGTCGTGGAACCTGAGCCTTTTCATCGTTTGCACGGCCGAGGACGTGACCGACTCGGGCGAGCAGCTGGACGGGGTCGTACGGCTTCGTCACGTAGTGGTCTGCGCCGCTCTCGAGTCCGCGAACGATTGCAAGCGGATCCGTCAGGCTAGTGAGCAGGACCACGGGAATGTCACTCCACTCTTTCTTTACCTGGCGACACAGCTCGTAGCCGTCTATCCCGGGCATCACGATATCGGTGAGCACGAGCTGAACATGGGACTCTCGCAGAGTGTTCAGCGCCGCCTCACCGTTGCCAGCGGTCAGCACGGCATGCCCGGCGTCCTCGAGCAGGGTGGCGAGAGCGACGGCCTGCGTCGGGCTGTCTTCCACGATGAGGATCGGCTCACGGCGCACCAGGCGGCGCTCCTCGACGCCCTTGCGGTCACTCATGTAAGCTCCACCAATCGATCGCGTAGCGAATGAATCGACACGATCTCGTCGACAACTCCGGCCCGCACCGCTTCGCGGGGCATTCCATAGATCACTGAAGACGCTTCGTCCTGCGCCAGCACGTGACCGTGATTGCGCCGTACTTCGAGCAGTCCTGATACACCATCGTCTCCCATACCTGTAAGGATTACTGCCAGCGCTCGATCGCCCGCCGCTGTCGCGACAGATGAGAACAAACGGGAACCCGACGGTCGAAACGTGCCCACGGGCGGAGTCGAAGTGAGCGATATCCGCAGGTCATCGGGTCGCGTTCGTCGAACCTCCATATGAAGGCCGTCGGGTGCCACATAGACGCAACCGGGCAACACCGGTTCCCGATCCCTCGCCACTGATACCCGAAGGCGCGAATCAGTGCCAAGCCACTTTGCGAGTCCGTCAACAAACCCCTTGGCGATGTGCTGAACTATTAGAATTGGTGCGCGAAAGTCCGTCGGGAGCTCGGCAAGCAGATCCCTTAGAGCGGCCGGCCCTCCGGTGGATGCAGCGATCGCCACGATCCTGGCTGGGGGCCGCGTTCCGGACCTTCCTGCCGGGTTCCCTCTCGAATCAGAGGCAGAGCTCGAGACTGGCCCTTCCGCACTCGCGCTCGGAAGCGATCCGTATGCTCTCCATCGACGCACGACCTTCACGTGAGACAGCGCCTTGACCATCGCTACGAGCTGCCGCTGGTCGGAGTCGAAGTGCCCCGATCCGGGTCCTTCGGGTTTTGGAAGAACGAGCAGCGCTCCCGCCCGCGTAGCATCCAGCGAAAGTCTCACGTCGGCATCGCGTGCCTGCGACGACACGATGATGATTGGCCGTGGCGAGCGAAGCATTATGCGCTCAGTTGCCTGCAATCCGTCGAGCTCAGGCATGTGAACGTCCATCGTGATCAAGTCTGGCTCGAGCCTCTCCGCCATCTCGACGGCTTCGATTCCAGTGGAAGCCTGCGCAACAACTGCGATTTCAGGATCGGCATCGAGCATCGCGACAAGCAGCGCGCGCGCCGTTGGCGAATCTTCTGCGACGAGAACGCGAATCATGTTTTCGCGCTCACCGGACGTCCGATCAATTGTCTGATCGTACCGAGCAACGTTTCCTGATCGAAGCTCGACTTGGTGATGTAGGCATCCGCTCCCGCCTCGAGCCCTTCCATCTTTTCTTCAGGCTTGTCGAGAGATGTGACGAGTATCAGCGGAGTCGATGCAATGGCTGGAGTCGCACGGATCTTTCTGCACAGCTCCAGTCCGTCCATTCTCGGCATTTGCACATCTGACACGACGAGATCGAATCCTCCCTCCTGAACCAGCCGCCATCCGTCCATTCCGTCGACTGCTGTAGTGACATCGTAGCCGGCCGCACTGAGAACGCTGGCTTCCAGGGTCCTTGTCGTGATCGAATCATCGGTGACGAGTATCCGACGCGGACGCTCCTGCACCGCAACCTTGAAATTCACGCCCGGATCTCCCGCGCGCTTGTCTGCGATCACGCCGGGAACGTCGAGCACGATCGCCACGTTCCCATCCGGAAGGAGCGCCGCGCCGGCGACGAGATCTCCGCCGCCGCCGAACGGAACCGGCCGCAGCACGAGCTCCCGCTCATCGATGACGTCCCGGACGACGACTGCGAGGCGTCGCGACAACGCAGAAAGCCAGACGACCATAAGTGATGGTTCGTCGACGACGTCAGCGTCGTATGGCTCACCCAGTCTCGACGCGAGCGACACAATGGGAACCGGCGCGTCGCCTCCGTCGAGAACGCTCGCGCCATTCAAAGTTCTGATGCGATCTCTTTGAACGCGCTCGATTCGGTCAACGAATGCACTCGGAAGTGCCGCCTGATATCCGCCGACATCGACGAGAAGCGCACGCGTGATCGCAACGCTCACCGGGACTTCCATTGTGATGGACGTTCCCTTGCCCTTATTCCATCTGACTTCGACAGAACCCCCTACCTGCTCGACCGCGTCGCGCACGATTGCGAGACCAACACCTCGTCCAGAGATCGCGTTCACGTCGTGACGGGAAGAAAATCCTTCCTCGAACATCAGGCGCGCGATCTCCGCGTCATTTTCCGGAGCGGGACGATTCTCCTCGATGAGTCTCCGGCGAATGGCGGCCACGTCAACGCCTTTCCCGTCATCGCTGACAGTGACTCGCAGCCGGTCACCGCGAATCCTGGCGGACACTTTCACAACACCCTCAGGCTCCTTGCCTGCGGCGGATCTTGCTTCGGGCGACTCCAGACCGTGGTCTACAGCATTCCGTACGAGGTGCATCAGCGGAACGCGAACCATCTCCAGGACTCCGCGCTCTGCCTCCACCTCGACCCCTTCGACGACAAGCTTTGCAGATTTGCCGGTGCTTACGGCCGCATCGCGCAGTGTGCGCGGTAACATCTCGACTGCTTCAGAGAAAGGACTCTGCTGCAACAGTCTCACTGACTCGAGCAACCGGGATGACAAGGTTCGAAGGGCATTGACGTCTCCGCCCATTCGTCGTCCCATCACGCCGAGCGCTGCTCGCGTCATCCCGTTAGCCGACGCGGCGTGATCGCCGGTGAGGAGCTGAGGATAGCACTCCATTTTCGACGCGAGCCCGAGTAGCTCACCAACTGCAGAGAAAAGCGATTCGAGCTGCTCGCTTCCGATGCGAACGTGCTCGTCGCGGCCTGCTGGAACAGCGCTCTCACCGGGCTCGACATCCGATACTTCCCGTCGTTCGGCAAACGCAGGCTTCTCTGCAACGACTGGCTCTGGTGGCTTTTCCGAATTGCGGCTGGAGGAACTCTTCTGGCCGGACATCCGGTGCAAAAGCGCCGCAACCGACCCTTCCGGAGCGACACGTCCCGCCCTCAGCTCGGACGCGGCGTCCGCGAAAGCGTCTGCAGTTGCAAGGAGGAGCGATATCTGCGCAGGCGTCAGCGCTGCGCCGGTCTTTCTCGCGAGAGCGAGCTCTCCTTCGACAGCATGAGACAATGCCTCGATCGACGGAACCGATGCTGCTCTCGCCGCACCCTTGATCGTATGCATGATCCTGAACACGGACGCCTGTCGCTCCGCATTGGCAGGGTCACGCTCGAGGGCGAGCGCCTCGCCGACGAGCGCGCGCTGGTGCTCGCTTATCTCGTCGATGAATGCCGCAAGAAGGCGAGCAGCGAGTGGCTCGCGTGCGCTGCTTCCTGGCCCGGTCAATGTTTGTCGACTCCGACGGTAGAGAAGATCAAGCGTTACCGACGAGATTCACGAGGCGGGTACCCAGCGACGTGAGATTCTCAGCCGCAGTCTCCGACTGTCGCGTCGCGGTGAGGTGCTGCTGCGTGGCATCGTGAATGTTCGCGATCGCCTGCCTGATCTGCTCCATGCCAAGCGCCTGCTGGCCCGCCGAGGCAGCAATTTGAGCGGCGGTTTGCGATGCTTCCGCAGCGACGTCGGCAAGCTGCGCGATTATCTCTCCGGCTTCGACTGCCTGTCGCGAAGCCGAGGCTGTCTGCTTGGTGCCCTGCTCGGTTGCCATCACTGCCGAGCTCGTCGCACGCTGGATCTCAGCAAGTATTCGCGCAACCTGCGTTGTCGAATCCTTCGCCTGTCCAGCGAGCGCTTTGATCTCGGCGGCGACGACAGCAAAGCCTCTGCCGTTTTCGCCTGCGCGCGCAGCTTCAACCGCGGCGTTCAGGGCGAGCAATCGCGTCTGCTCCGCGATGTCGCTCACGGCCGACGTTATCTCGCCGATTGCAGAGGCTTGCTCGGCAAGGAGGACGATGCCTTTAGCGATCGTGTCCACTTCTGCCTCGACCGCGCGAATCGCTGCGACGGAACGTTGAACCGCAACCCGTCCGGATGCTCCGGTATCGGCCGAGCGTTGAGCGGAATCGGCGAGTGTTTTCGCGCGCTGGGCGGCCTGCGCTGCGGTCTGGGCGACTTCGTCCACAGTTGCGACTGTTTCCGTAACCGCGGCCATCGACTCGTTGATTCCCGCGGCCTGCTCGGTTGTCGCCGCAAGAATTTCGGCAGCGCTCGACACGATCACGCTGGCGCTTTCGCGGAGCGGTCTGTTGATCGAGCGTCGCAGAATGACGGCCGATGCGATCGACCCGAGAATGGCCAGCAGGGTTCCGATGAGCAGGGCGATTCGCGCCATGCGGGCGCCGTCACGGCTGTCGAGCGCAACCCTGTCCGAAGTCTGCTGAACAAGGGCGGCGGTCGCTCGGATTGCGCTGTCCAGTCGTATTCTGACCGGCTCGAGCCGTGTCTCCCGAATTGTCAGGGCTGCGGCCTGCTCGCCTCGCCGATGAGCGGCGATTGCGTCAGCCTGCGCCTTCGACCAGTCGTCGAGCAACGCCGGGACAGGAGTCCACACATCAGCAACTGCGCCGGTGTCACCACTAGCGGCGCGAACTTGTGCGACGAGGTCGCGAGCAGCAGCAACTGCGCTGTCTGCTTTTTTCGCATACCGTTCGTCGGAGGAGAGGAGAAATCGAAGAACCTCGACATCGGCGCCTCGCACTTCTGACTGAGTTCGCAATGTGGGCGCGAGAAGGTTGCGCCGCTTGGTGAGAGCCTCTTCGTACGAGCTGACAGTTCGCGACAGTGCCCATACTCCAAGTGATGCGGCGACGATGAGAAGAGCTATGCCGATGGCGAACCCGGCCGATACTCGCCGGCCGATCGTCCATCCTGCTGCATTATCGTTCATACTTTTATCCCGGAAATGTTATTGGCCGCGATGCGGTCATTTGCCTTGGTTCGGCCGTCCAGCAACTGGACAAGACTTACAGCGCTGAGGACAGACTTTGCGTCCGATGTGACGCCACTAACGAGCAAGTCGCGGATTCCCGCCGAGGGCGGCGCGTCGTGAATCTCATCGGTCCCGATCGCCACTTCCGCTTCGACTTCATTGGCCCACAGCCCGGCGATGACCCGTGTTTCGCTCCCGAGAATTACCACCACGCCGCTCCCCTGAGCCGGCACAGACCTGTCGATCACGATTACCGGCAGGATATTCCCTCGCCATGAGGTCAGGCCCCATAGCGGCGGCACTGCGCGCGGAAGTGGAGTGACGACAGCCGGCCTGAAAACTTCAATGACCGACTCGAGCGCGATCGCGAACCGGTCGCTTCCGCAAACAGTAATCAGGTACCTGTCATGTGCCGACTCGATGAATGACGTTGAAGCAACGCGCGCGGACGCGAGTGCTTTCGCGCGAGCCTCCAGGATATCGGAATCCGATTTCCTGATCATCGAGCGCCCGGGTGACGCGAGGTCGTTCGCGAATTCGATGCGGATGCTCCGTCCAACATCGAGAGATGTGCTCTCACGATGTCGGTCAGCCGCGCGTTCGACATGTCGCCGGCGTGCGGAATTTCTTCACCGCCGGCCGAGGCCCGCAACGCGGCGGCATTCTCGAAGCTTCTGCGTGCGGCGGCGATGGCCCCGCCGTGGGCGATGGCGTCGCCCAGTGCAACGTGGGCCAG
>JBBQYO010000083.1:0-11280 GCA_038208605.1 Gemmatimonadales bacterium
GATTACTACTTTCACCGTGTCACCGGGCTTATGAACATACAGCGCATCACTGTAGCTCTGGAGATCAGTCACCTTCACTCCGCCAAATTCGACAATCACATCGTCAGCTTTCAGTCCGCCGAGCTCCGCCGGACTTCCCGGACGAACGCCCGTGAGCTTCAGGCCGGGAGTATCACCCGCAGCCATGTCGGGAACTGATCCTAGGTAGACCTGCGATCCTGAGCTCGCGCTTGCGCTCATCCGCGAAGGCGCTGCGATGCGCACGAAGCTCAGCTTGTCATTCCGCGCGTCGATCGATTTTATGACGCGATATGCGAGGTCGACAACGCGCGCTTCGCCACCCGAATTGATCTTCTCGATATCATCAGTCGCGCGGTGATAGTCGCCGTGGATATCCGTGAAAAAATGCAGAACCGGAATGTTTTTCGCGTAGAAAGAGCTCTGGTCCGACGATCCAAATCCATCACCGCTGCCGGACACTTTGAGTGGAACAGCGGAGTGCACGTTTGCACTGTCGAGCAAGGCTGCAAGCTCAGTCGCGGTCGCCGTTCCATAGACGAGCAGCTTGTCGTCCTTCAATCGTCCGACCATATCGAAGTTGACCATCGCAATGATGCTGTCGAGCGGGACAGGCGGATGATCGACGAACCACTGCGAGCCCAGCAGACCTTCCTCCTCTCCGCTGAAATTTGCGAAGACGAAAGACCGCCGCGGATGCGCCGCCGAGAGCATGCGCGCAAGCTGAAGCACTGCGGCGGTGCCTGATGCGTTGTCGTCAGCTCCATTACGAATTGCGTTTTTCGCTTCAGGATCGAGCGCGAACTGACTGTCGCGACCGAGGTGGTCGAAATGAGCACCGATCACGATGTACTCGCCGGCAAGCTGTGGATCGCTTCCCGGAAGGATGGCGATGACATTCTGCGTCGGCCGGCCGCTCGTCATTCCTGCATGTGCATCCGCAGCAGATTTCGCGACGAAGTTCTGCAGGTACCCGGGCGATCCCTGTTTCAGCCGCAGTGACGCGTAGCGGCGCGCGAGATACGATGCAGCTGAGTCGTTGCCAGGGGTCCCGGTCAGGCGCCCTTCGAGCCTGTCGCTCGCGAGGAACGCAATGTCATCATGAATCACGACCGAGTCGGCAGATCCGCTCGCAGTCGACGCGTGTGTGCCGGCGGACGCGCAGGCACACAGCACCGCCACGAAAGTCAGGGCGAAGAGCAGCCTTAAATTTGAGTTTTTCATTGGGTTCAGTTTGTTGACCGCGGGGCCGACCTCAACCTACAGTCCTACACGAAGGCGCGGCAGATTCTCGCTGTATTGACGTGGACCTGCACGCTGTCGCGAATGTCTTTGCCGTATCCCCCCGCGACCAGAACGACGACCGGGATGCCAATCTCGCGGCAGCTCTCGAGCACCATCACATCGCGCCGGGCGAGGCCCTCGAACGTCAGCTTCATTTTCCCGAGCCTGTCGCGTTCGTGAGTATCCGAGCCGGCGAGATAAAAGACAATGTCCGGATCCGAATCCGCCAGAACGGTGGGCAGGGCCGAGTTGAGCGCTCGGAGGTACTCCTCATCGCCCGCGCCGTCTTCGAGCTCGATGTCGAGCGTGCCAGGGACTTTCTTGAACGGATAGTTCTTCCGTCCGTGCATGCTGAACGAGTAAACGGTCGGATCGCCTTCCACGAGTGCGTGGGTTCCATTGCCCTGGTGGACATCGAGATCCACGACAGCGGCGCGCGAAATCCTGGCTTCACTCTGCAGCATTCGTATCGCAACCACCACGTCGTTGAACACGCAGAAACCTTCACCATGATCGGCGAATGCGTGATGAGTGCCGCCGGACAGGCTCATCGACACGCCGGCTTCGAGAGCGTGCAGCGCTGCTTCGCACGTTGCACCGGTCGCGCGCAGAGACCTCTCCGCCAATTTCGGCGACCACGGCAGGCCGATCAGGCGCTGCTCCGCCGCGGTCAAATTGCCCGTCGAGACCGCATCGACATACGCGACCGTGTGCACACGCAGCAGATCCGCACGACGCGCGCGTTCCGGGTCATGCAGGTTTTCCGGAGTCACGATTCCTTCGCTCAACACCCCTTCGCGCATCATACCGTACTTCTCGATCGGGAATCGATGTCCTGCCGGAAGAGGAAACGTATACTGCGATGTGCTCCACACGTGGAGCACTGTTTCCATTACCTCGCGGTGAAATCGGTGTCGTCGGTGACCGCTCTGCATACCTCCGCGATCAACGTCGCTGTCCGGTCGAGATCTTCGAGCGACACCATTTCGTTGGGCGAGTGCATGTATCTGTTCGGAACCGATACGAGTGCGGTGGCAATTCCTTCGCGGGCGATGTGAATGGCGTCGGCATCCGTGCTCGTGTACGTACCCGCCGCCTGCACCGAAAACGGTATCTTGTTCGAGTCAGCGGTTTTTCTCAGCAGATTGAACACGACAGGCGAGATGATCGATCCGCGAGCCAGTACCGGCCCGCCTCCAAGCTTCGCTTCGCCCAGCTCCTTTTTTTCTACCTGGGGATGGTCGATGGCGAAGGTCACGTCCACTACCATCGCCATTTTCGGATTGACGCACGCAGCGCAGACCCCGGCGCCGCCCCCACGATATCCGATTTCCTCCTGCGTCGTCGCAACCGCGACTACGTGCGCTTTCCCCGGACTCTCCGCATACCGCTTCAGTGCCTCCAGCACGACGAACGCACCGATCCTGTCGTCGATCGATCTGGAGACAACGACTCCGTTGGGAAAGTCCATCGCTCGGGAGTCGATCACGCCGGGATCGCCAATCGACAGACGCTCTTCCGCTTCGGTCTTCGACTTCGCGCCGATGTCCACCCAGAGATCGGTGATCTTCGACGCTTTCTCGCGATCCTCGACCTTCATCAAGTGGATTGGCTTTTTGCCGACGACTCCGAACACGTCACCGTTGCGGCCAATGAAACGAAGCCGCTGCGCGACGAGTACCTGCGGATCCCAGCCGCCAATCGGCGCGATGTAGGCGTAGCCCTCATCATCGATGTAGGTGACGATGACCCCGATTTCGTCGATGTGCCCGGCCAGCATGATTGTTGGCGATCCCTCAGGATTCACCTCGGCGATGCTGTTGCCGGACACATCAGCGCGCACCTTCGCGAATTTTTCAGCCTCTGCCCGCCATACCTTCGCCGGGGCGGATTCGAACCCCGATGGCCCGGGAGTATCGAGCAGCTTCTTCAGGAACTGGATCGCTTCGTCGCTGAACATGATTCTCTTATTGGATTGGGGGCGAATATAGCACTGCAATTTGCATCACTGTAACGTATGAATGTGAAATCAATTCTTATTGCCGTATCTGCGCTGATTCTCGCGCCGAATCTCGACGCACAGCCTCTCTCCTCGATCCCATTGTCGAACATTCACTACGACATCACCTTCGACTCGACCACAGCAAGCTCGCGCACCATTGCAGTGACGATGACTTTTACGACGAATTCAGCTGGGCAGGTTCTGCTGTCGCTCCCTTCGTGGACCCCCGGTGCTTACGAAATCAGCAATTATGCCCGGTTCATCAGCGACTTTGGTGCGGCGGGCGGTTCTGATTCCCTCGATTGGGACAAGGCGGATCCTGACACGTGGCGCATCAATGCGTCGAAGGCGGGCAATCTCAGCATCCACTTTCAATACAAAGCCGACTCACTCGACAACGCGATGTCATGGTCAAAGTCGAACTTCGCGTTTTTCAACGGAACCAACCTGTTCATGTATCCCGAAGGACAGAGTCCCGACTTCGCCGGCACGGTAACAATCCACACATCTCAAGGCTGGCAGATCGCGACGGGAATGCCTCGTACGTCGGCCAGCTCGTTTGCCGCTTCGAACTACCACGATCTGGTCGACTTTCCCTTCTTCGTCGGCAGATTCGACATCGACAGCGCGAAGGTGCTCGGAAAGACTCTCCGCTTTGCAAGCTATCCAGTTGGCAGCATCACTCCCGCAGCTCGTGCGACAGTCTTCGAGCAGCTTCAGAAGATCATTCCCCAGGAGGCCGCTGTCTTCGGAGAGGTTCCGTGGAAAGACTACACTGTCCTCCAGCTGTCGGAAAACGAGATTGCGCTTGGGTCAGCCTCGGGGCTCGAGCACCAGAACTCACACTTCGACATCATCTCTCCAACCGTTCTTGGCAACCCCGTGCTCGCGTCGCTGTACGCTCACGAGATTTTCCACTCATGGAATGTGAAGCGGCTTCGCCCTGCCGAGATGGTGCCTTACATGTACGATCGAGAGCAGCCGACGACTTTGCTGTGGATCAGCGAAGGCATCACCGATTACTACGCTGATCTGGCGGAGCTGCGAGGCAAGGTCATCACCACGCGCGGGTTTTATTCCAACACTACTGCAAAGATCGACGAAATCGCCGACGAAGTCCCGACTGCGCTCGAGGACGCATCGCTCTCTGCGTGGATCAGCCCGGTCAACGGCACGAAAGACCTTTACTACGACAAGGGCTCAGTCGCCGGAATGCTGCTCGACATCATGATCCGCGATGCGAGCGACAACAAGCGCTCGCTCGACACGGTCATGCGCGAGCTGTACGAGACCACCTTCAAGAAGGCAAAGGGATTCACGAACGACGAGTGGTGGGCCGCGGTATCGCGTGCGGCTGGAGGCAGGTCGTTCGCAGATTTCGAAAAGCGTTATGTCGATGGCCGGGACGTGTTTCCGTACGACAGCGTATTTCCACTCGTTGGCCTGCGTCTGATGATCGAACGAACCGTGACTCCCGCGCTCGGCGTCTCGGTTTCAGGCGACGATCAGGGTCTTCGTGTAATGCAGGTGGTAGTTACCGGTCCGGGAGCGATCGCCGGCGTACAGCTTGGGGACTACCTGCTCACAGTTGGCGGACTCGACGCGGCCGATCCGGCATTCCCCGACAAGTTCAACGAGAAATACGCAGCGACCCCGCCCGGAACGGGCATACCGATCGAAGTGAGACGGGGCACCCAGCGTCTGACGCTGAATGCCCCGATCAAATTCCACACTGCCGAAGGGCGCCGGCTCATCGAGATGACGAACGCGACCCCGAAAGCTCTCAGGGTACGTGACGGCCTGTTGAACGGTACGCTTCAATAGTAGCTGCATCCCTCGGGGCAGGGCCGGTCCACTTTTCCTTCATCGTCGCCTCGATCTCCGGAATTTCGCGCGGTGCGCGCGATATCCATTCGATCGCCGTCGGCGTGACGATGTAGTCATCCTCGATACGCACGCCGATGTTGGCGTATTTCTTCACTGCGGGGCCGATCTTCGCGAGCATCGCCTGATTCTTCGGCGTGTTCGTCAGAATCTCGAGAAGATTCGATCTGACATAGATGCCGGGTTCGATCGTGAATGCGCTGCCGGGTACGAGCGTACCGTTCGCGCTCGATGCACCCGGGTCGTGCACGTCGAGGCCGATGCCGTGTCCGAGGCCATGCATGTAGTAGAGCGATCTTTGTGAGCACTGTCGGCCCGAGGCTACGTCGCAATCGTACGTCGCGCCCGGCGCTTCGATGAGACCCAGCGTCGACAATGATCGATCGAGCGACGCATTCGCCGAGTCTGACATTTCGCGTCCAGATCCATTCACTACACCGGCATGCTCGGCCGCTGCTTGTGCAGCGCGAACAGCACTGTAGATGTCACGCTGCGCCGGCGAAAACGCGCCGCTCGCCGGAACAGTGCGCGTTACATCTGCCGCATACCCGCGGAACGATGCACCGATGTCCATCACGATCATGTCGCTCTTGTCGATGTAGCGATCGTCTGCGCTGTAATGGAGCGTCGTGGAATTCGGGCCTGATCCCACGATAGTCGAGAACGATGGGCGATCCGCGCCATTGCGCCGAAAGTCGTACTCGATCAGCGACTGAACTTCGAACTCGTTCATCCCCGGATCGATGTAGCGCATTGCTTCGCGCTGCGCACCCACAGTGATGTTCACCGCGCGGCGAATGAAATCCAGCTCGCCGGGTGACTTCACGCGGCGTAGACGCGCAACGAGCGCGTTTGCCGGCCTGGCCGTTATGCCAGAGTGACGCTTCAGCACGCCCGCAACCCACTGGTCGTCGTGACTCAGGAATTCGTCGGTCGGTGTATAGCTGCCGACAACCTGCAATGGCATCGTCGGATTAGCCGCAATCAAGGTGTCGATTACAGCATCGAGTGATGCTGCCGCTCTTCCCTCGAGCCCGAGTGCCGGTCGAACCCCCGGCACGCCAATTCGGTGACCGGTCCACACTTCGCGCGACGGATCGCTCGCCTGCACGAACAGCATCGGCGTTCCGCTGATCGCACCGTTCTTGACGACCATCACGAGTGCCGCATCGGGCTCGTTGAATCCGGTGAGGTACCGGAACGGAGAATTTTGATTGAACCCTACGTAATCCTCTTCCGGCTCAGGCGATCCAAGCGCGACGACTATTCCATTCTGGATCGAATCGGCGAGTGCAGTTCGTCTTTGCCCGTACTCGGCGTCAGGGATTTGGGCGCTCAGCGGAATCGTCGCCGCGAGAAGCAGCGATATTGTCGCGAACGTGTTGATAGTGGTGCGATTGATCATTGAAGTTGTCCTCTAGTCGTTGTGTCGTGCCTACGATCGCAGCACCGCTTTGGCGATTGTCTGAAGCTGCATGTTGGACGTTCCTTCATAAATGGCTCCGATCTTCGCGTCGCGATAGAACTTCTCGACCGGATAGTCTTTCGTATACCCGTATCCACCGAACAGCTCGACGCATAGCGAAGTGACGCGCTCGCAGACCTGGGACGCAAACAGCTTCGCCATCGCACCCTCGCGAGCGATGTCGTTTCCGGCGTCCTTGAGCCGTGACGCGTTGTACACCATGAGCCGGGCAGCTTCCAGGTCGGTCGCTGCCTGCGCGACCTGAAACTGAATTCCCTGAAACTCGGAAAGCGATTTGCCGAACTGTTTCCTCTCATTGAGATACGTCACGGCAGCTTTCAGCGCGCCTTGTGAGACTCCAATCATCTGCGCGCCGATCCCAATCCGGCCTTCGTTGAGCGTCTCGATCGCGATCTTGTATCCCTGTCCAACAGGGCCAAGCACATTCTCTTCCGGCACTTCACAGTTGTCGAGGAGAAGCTCGACCGTACTCGAGGCGCGGATACCGAGCTTGTCTTCCTTCTTGCCGACACTGAATCCAGGAAAGTCACGCTCGATAATGAAAGCAGTAATGCCTTTGTATCCGGCAGACGGATTAGCGTTCGCGAACACAACGTAGATGCCGGCTTCGTATCCGTTCGTGATCCATAGCTTCTGTCCGTTGAGGATCCACTTGTCCCCTTTCTTCTCAGCGCGGCAGGCGAGGCCAAATGCATCGGAGCCGGATCCTGATTCCGAAAGTGCGTACGCGCCAACCGTATCGGACGTCAGACGCGGAAGGTATTTCGCTTTCTGCGCGTCGGAGCCGTAGCGGTTGATCGGATAGTTCACGAGCGTGTTCTGGACGTCGCAGAGGATCGCAGCAGACGCGTCAACTTTGCTGATCTCCTCTACGGCGATCGTCACCATGAAGAGTGATCCGCCGGCGCCGCCGTATTCCTCGGGCACCTCGATCCCCATCAGTCCAAGCTCGAAATATTTGGGAATGAGATCGGGGTCGATGCGCGCTGCTTTTTCCATCTCCATCACACGCGGGCGAACTTCCTCTTCCGCGAATCCTGCAACTGCATCGCGGAACATCTCTTCTTCTTCCGACAGGATTGTCAGCGCGGGTCGCGCGTCAGTTTGAGTGGTCATTTCGTTGACTACAATAGGGGGATGTAACCGCGGATAGTTGGATGAGGTCGGGGAAAGACGTGGCCGACGTCAGCGAAAAATTTCCTTTTGCGAATCTGATTTGGCTCGACACGCAGCTCCGCAAAGCTGTTCGCTGCAATTCGGATCCCAGCATCGGTTCGCGGTCTCTTCATTGAACGATGAGTCCACTTCGATGCCGGCGCGGTCGAGGATGATTTCGCCAAGTTTTTCGTGCACGCCGAACGCCGGCGTCACCGAGAAAGTCACGCCAGGGAATGACGCAGCGGCCTCACCGACCATCCGCGGAATGTCCGATGTGGAGTGACGACCGGGCGAAAGCATGTATGGAAATACGATCACGTCGGTGGCTCCCGCATCGACGCAATTCCTGAAGCCGGCGTCGATCGACGGTTCAGCGAGCTCCATGTGCGCTGGACGGACGATGACCGAGCTGCCCGCCATGGCCTGGACAAGATTTGCCATGCAGATGAGCATGTCATTCGCCTCTCGTTTCCGCGAGCCGTGGTCAACCAGGAGAATCGCTTTCATCGCGTTTTGCCTTCCTCTCTCTATTGGTCGAGTCGAGACTTAACCATCTCCGCAATATGCAGTTCCAGAGTTCCGGTGCTCGCACAGTAAATCGGCCCGGAGCCAGCGCCCGGCTTCACCAGCGTGCCCTTCAGCACAGTGACCAGGTCTGTACCCTTGCCCTTCGAAGCGACCCGCGTGACAACCGACACAGTGACCGGATGTAAATCTGCGTTAGGCCCCGAAAATGGATCGTCGCCGCAGTTGAGATAGTCCGAAACTGATCTGTGATCGAACGTGCGCGACCAGAGAAGTTTCGGATTTCCCTGCTCGCCGGTTTCGCGGTTGACAAGAGTGCGATTCACCTTGAGCATCGCGAAGGTCGAGCCGACAGCGTCCCAGACTTTATCAACTGGCGCGGACACGTGTGTAAGAGCATCAGGCTGGTCGTTGTGAACTTTGATGGCACCAGCTTGATCGTCTAGAACCGCGATGCGGTCACTCGGCTCCCGGATAGCCCCCGAACTCGAACAAGCCGACGCGGCGATCGCGCAACCGATAAGAAGGAGAGGAAAATGTTTAGTCATCCAATCAAAATGAAGGGGTGGCGCTTCCGAGGAAAGGCGCGGTAAGCGTAGGAGGGTGTTTACCGTTTTATCGCGCTGCCGGCTTTTTCGGAGCTCAAGTCCATCCGGTAGCGACCGTTCCGCCCAGGCCGCTGCCAGTATCAGCGTATGCCGGTTCGATAGTTGACGAAATCTAGACTAGGCCGTAAATAGATAACCGAAACGTTACCTATCACAGAATGCCCAGACCGTCGTCTCATTCCGATGTCTTCAACGCCGTCGCCGATCCCACCCGGCGCGCGATCCTCGACCGCCTGCGACATGGAAGCGCACCAGTGTCGGAGCTCGCGTCGGGATTCCGGATCAGCCGTCCGGCGATCTCGAAGCACCTTCGCGTCCTAAGGGGCGCACGGCTCGTCCGCGAAAGCCGTCACGGGCGCCAGCGGATCTACCAGCTCGAACCGCAACGGATCAAGGAAGTCGCGAGCTGGGTGGAGCAATACCGCGTCTTCTGGCAGCACAACATCACCAGTCTCAAGCATCACCTCGAACACATTTCGGAGGAAAAAAAATCATGACAGCGGCGACTCAGGAATTCACAGGCACCGGAGTACATGCAACGGCCGACACCGAAAATGGTCTCGTCAAAGTGATCGCAGAGATTGCCGCAAAGCCGGAAGCTGTATTTCGCGCGCTTACCGATCCGGCCGAGCTGGCGCAGTGGTGGGGTGCTGAGGGGATCTACCGAACGGAGCGGTGGGAAGTCGATCTGCGTCCGGGCGGAAAATGGGTGAGTCACATCTCGATGCCCGACGGTGCGGTGCCAATGACCGACCGTGACACGCCCGAACAGGAAGTGCGCGGCGAGTACATCACCGTCGATCCACCGAATTTGCTCGAGTACACTTGGTCGCCAAGCGGGGACGGTTTCGCCGTTACGAAGGTGCGATGCGAGATCGAGCCGACGTCGTCAGGCTCGCGGCTGACGCTGATTCACAGTGGCTTCACCGATGGGAAGATGGCGGCGGATCACGCTGAGGGTTGGGTGCGAGTGCTTGGTTGGTTCGTTAACTACATCGCGACGAAGAACTAGCCAGCATTGTGAGTCCTGGATCCGCAAAGGTTCGAATTCCTCAGTCGCAGTTATGTTGTCCAGGCATTTGTGAAGTCTAGGCCGGCGCAGGACTCAGCGTATCGCGAAAAACCTCGAGCGCCAGCTCGACTTTTCCGAACGGCGCCGACACCTGCACGCCCTGAACTGACGGCCGAACACGCTCGAGCATCTCTCTCGCAACAGCAATTCCTTCCTGCACGCCGTGCTCCTTCGACTTGTCGCTCGCTCGGCGCATCCGGTCGATGATGTGCGGTGGCACCGTAACGCCAGGAACTTCATTCGCAAGAAATTCGGCGTTTCGCAACGAGACGAGCGGCCAGACACCGGCAATGATCGGAATCCGGTTCGAATCGAGCTTTGCGAGAAAGGCCTCGAGCTGCTCGACGTCGAACACCGGCTGCGTGATCGCGTACTCCGCCCCCGCTTCGACTTTCCACGTGAAGCGCTTGAGCTCGTGCTCGAGATCGATCGCACCGGGATTCACACCAACGCCAATCGTGAAACTGGTCGGTGCGCCAATCGAGTTGCCGCCAGGATCAAGTCCGTGATTCAGCTTGCTGACGAGATTGGTGAGACCGATCGCATCGATGTCGAACACCGCTGTCGCGTTCGGATATGGGCCCATCTTCGGCGGATCGCCGGTGATGATCAGCATATTGCGCAGACCGATGGCCGACGCACCAAGCAAATCCGATAGCATTCCAAGCAGGTTGCGATCGCGACAGCAATAGTGAGTGACTGTCTCGATGCCGACCTGCTGCTCGATGAGCAGACTGGTGAGTAGCGCACCCATACGACTCTGCGCCCGCGGACCGTCCGGCACATTCACCGCATCGACGCCTGCGTCCTTCAACGATTGAGTGTCGCGCAGCATCTTCGACGCGTCCACGCCGCGCGGCGGAACGATCTCGACACTCGTGACGAACTCACCGCGAGCGATTTTCCCCGCGAATCTGGAACGCTCGCCAAACGGCATCGGCTCGACACCTTTTTCTTCGAGCACCACAGTCGGGGAATCACCGGTGCGAGGCTCGGGGCGAGGCACTCGCGCGATGCGCGGCGAGAGCGGACGAATTCCTTCGACCATTGCCTCGATATGCTCTGGCGTGGTTCCACAGCATCCGCCGACGATCTTCGCGCCAGCGCGCACGAGGTGACCGGCATACGTGGCCATGTATTCGGGACTCGCCATGTACATGCTGCGGCCGCCGACTTCGCGCGGCATTCCGGCATTCGGCTGGGCGCTGATCTTCTTCCGCGTGACCTTCCTCATGCTCTCGAC
>JBBQYO010000084.1:0-11051 GCA_038208605.1 Gemmatimonadales bacterium
GGGGCCGGCGTAGCCAGGGCCCTTGTCGCAAGTTGAGGCGCCGTGGCGTCAAATTGATATTCCACAACGTGTTATGTTCGACAGCGTACCCTTGAGCGGTGCGTTGGCGTACACCATGGAGACGCCCACACAACCTTAACGCAACACTCAAAGGTTGAGGCAACCTCGGCGCTTCACAAAATCAAGATCGGTATGCGGAGACCGGGGCCGCATCCTCTGCGTACAGTGCGCCGACCCGGTGCATCCGATGCGCAATCTTCAGCCACGATCGAAGTGCGTCAGAAAATGCGCGCGCGTTTTTTGAGGCGAAACCGGTGTCTAAGGCCAAAAGAAGTAGTCACAATCTCACCCAATCGGCTTATACCCGGGCCCATGCGTGCGGACTAACCTCAACTATCCTGCCGCAGGAGATGCTCCATCCGCGGTGATCGAAGTCCCCCGCGAATAGAGGTCAGTCCATGATCACTCAAAACCAGCAACGTTTCGTAGAACTGCGTCCGTTGCCGAGAGGACTTGCAGCGACCGGAATCCCCAGCAGGGAGCCCGGACCGCCTGAAACCATGAAAATTCCCGACGATCGCTGCCGGCACTCTGACGGGTGCGATATTATCGTAAGTCCAGTCGGTGACGAGTGCGCGTTTCACTCCGAAGTCAGCGCGCGGCTTACGTCCATCATGGCGCGGCACCGAATCCCGCTGAATACCGACGGAAAATGGGATGGCTTTCACAGTGTCGTGCGCTCCGACCACTCAGTGACGCGTCTGTCAGCAGTCAGCAGATTCTGGGCGAAGGTCGATCGGTCTCCCGACGACGATGGTTGCTGGCTCTGGCACGCAAGCGTCGATGTCAACGGGTTCGGACTTTTCTCGATCAACGACACGCTTCAGCTCGCGCACCGCGTCTCATGGATGATGGAACACGGGACGATCGCGCCCGGAGTCCGAATTCTTCAGAGATGCCGCAATCATGCCTGCGTCAATCCCCGCCATCTTCAGTCGAATCTGTCAGTAGGCCTGCGAGCGCTCGCCGCACGGATTTTCGCGCGCGGGTAGACGAGGCGCCATCGTTTCTTAACCCGTTCTCGAACGAGTGAATCAGGAAGTGAGAGCCCGGCCATTGTTCGAGGCCGGGCTTTTACTAACCTTAAAGAACGACTCGGCTTCTACGGAACCCGGGCAATCTGACCGCGAATCTCGCCGGCCGAGAGATCGCCTGGTCCGGTGTTGGCGGGGGCAACGCCATTGTCAGTATGAACGTTGGCGTATGTGTCGCCGCTCTCCATCAGGGAGAGCAGGGCGTCGAAGGATACACCGAGCGGTGACGTGTACGCGGCGCGTGTGATGGAGCCAGTGATCGACGGATTATTGCTCGCGGCTGCGGCGTAGAGAGGCAGCACAATCGGACCTGCGATCTCTTTGCCTGCAACATGAATGTGTGCGGCAGTCACATTGTTGGTGCCCGTCATCGTGATGGTCCAGGTGAGCGTGTTTCGGTCTGCGGAAAGCGTGAACGCCGCCGTGCCGGTGCCAGGACTTGCGTTTGCCGTCGGACGCTCGCTCGCGCCGTTGAGCGTGGCGGAGAAATGCTCTTCGACGTTGGGGTTGACGCTATCGTCACTACTGCATCCTGCTGCGATTGCGAGAGCCAGTGCGGGGACAAACACGAATCGGTAACGCTGCATCTTTCCTCCTGTTTGTTCGTTTGGAGAGATCGATCACTGATGACCGACACGTTTCCCTTCATAGACGGATGGGGACACAGTCGTAATCAAACAAGCTTCCCGACGCTCGTTAAAGGTACGGGCGGACACTTCTCCCTGCTTGACCGGCGGCGGATTGAAGAACGCCGTCGACCGAGTAGGGTTGGGCTGGCAGATGTGGTTCGCCAACGCGTCTGCCATCTCATCGATCGGCGCATGCGGACGAGAAGAGACCAGCCGCCGATAGGACAGGGTCAAACAGCGCTTCGCGCTGCTACGGATCAAAAAATATCGGGCCGAAAACTCTCCGCGCGTCTGGTAAGACGTGATGGTTCTCGATAGGATTCAGTATGACCAGCATTGAGAATGCGTCACCTGCCACTGCAAGTGACAAACAGACAGAAGTTGCAGTGATCGCCGGAGGATGTTTCTGGGGTGTGGAGGAGATCCTGCGCGCGGTTCCCGGGGTGATTGACACCGACGTCGGGTACACTGGCGGATGGGTTGAAAATCCAAAATACGACGACACTCACAACAGCGCGTCAGGCCATGCCGAGGCGATTCGGGTCACGTTCGATCCGTCCGTGTTGAGCTACGAAGACCTGCTTGAAAAGTGGTTCTTCAAGCTGCACGACCCGACCACACTGAACCGCCAGGGGAACGATGCGGGCACTCAATACCGCTCTGCAATTTTTCCGCAGACTGCGGAGCAAAAGGAAGTCGCAGAGCGGGTAAAAGCGCGTGTCGATGCGTCGGGCAAATGGAAGCGACCAATTACCACCAGCATCGAACCCGCCTCGCCGTGGTACAGCGCCGAGGGATACCACCAGGATTATCTGCGCAAGCATCCGGGCGGGTACAGCTGTCACTACATGCGCGGATAGCGCGTCTCAAGACCAACGCCTGCCGGGTTCAAGCGCTTGCACGACGCTTTTCGAGGGAAGACGGCTGTGGACGATGTTTGCGTGGGACCAGCGAGTCCCCGCGATCAGATTACTGCAGTGGAGCGCAGCGCTCCGGGACTGGTACAGGTACATCTCCCGGAGTCGTGAGCCTGAACCGCGCTTCCATCAGATCCCGGGAGTTCGCGCCCGTTAAAACGCGAAAGTATCCCGGCTCTGCAACTCTCTTCATCCTGCCGTCATAGAACGCGAAGTCGTCCAGGCCAAGCGAGAAGCGGACTTTCTCCGATGCGCCGGCCGCAAGCCATACGCGCTTGAATCGCTTCAGCTCGAGAACGGGACGCGTCACACTTGCCGCCTCGTCCTGCACGTAGAGCTGTACGATCTCCTCGCCGGTGCGTGATCCCGTATTCTCAACTGTCACTTCGACGGCGATGGAATCGCCTGCTTTCAGAACCGCACGGCCGAGCTGGGGCGCGGAATACGAATAACGAGTGTAACTGAGTCCGAATCCAAACGGAAATTGCGGAGTCCACGGCAGGTCGACGTACTTGGACGTGTACTTGTTGTCCTCTGCGGGTGGCCGGCCCGTTCGACGGTGATTGTAGTAAAGCGGAATCTGACCGGCCGAGCGCGGGAAAGTTGCGGTGAGCTTCCCGCTCGGATTGACTGCGCCAAAGAGAACGTCAGCAACGGCGTTTCCCATCTCGACACCAAGGTACCACGCCTCGACGAGCGCCGGTGCATTCTCGGCGAGCCACGGAATGGTGAGTGGCCGGCCGTTCATCAGCACGACTACGAGCGGCTTGCCCAAACGGTGAAGCGCCTGAGCAAGCCGAAGCTGCGAACCGGGAAGATCGATTGAGGAGCGGCTCTCGGCTTCGCCACTCATCGACGCCGGCTCACCGACGACGAGAACTATCGCGTCCGCGGATCGCGCTGCTGAAATGGCCTTCGAGAATCCAGTCGTGTCTCCGTTCGCCGGATCGACACCGCGCGAGTAGACCACGCGAGTCGATTGCGAGACGGCCGCGCGAATTCCCTGGAGAACAGTGACTGCATCGCCTGCGCGGCCAAATCCCGCCCATGCGCCAAGCGCGGAAACGGAATCATCAGCAAGCGCTCCGATGACTGCGATCTTACGGAGGTTACGCCACAGCGGCAGGATATTGTGTTCGTTCCGAAGCAACACGATTGACTGTTGCGCAAGCCGCCGCGAAGCGGCTCGACTCTCCGGTGTGAGCGTCTCGCTGGTTTCCCGCGACGCGTCCATACCGCGATACGGATCCTCGAACAGGCCGAGTCGCTGCTTCAACCGCAGGACGCGCCGCACTGCCTGGTCGACAACGGCGATCGGTATCACACCGCGCCCCACGAGATGCGGTATTGCAGTCGCGTACGTTCGGCTCACCATTTCGATATCGACGCCCGCGTCGAGCCCGCGCCGTGCCGCATCCGCAGTGTCGGCCGCGATTCCGTGCGGAATGAGCTCTCCGACTCCGGCCCAGTCGCTCACGACTATGCCCGGGTATCCCCATTCGCCTCTCAACAAATCAGTGAGGAGCCAGCGGTTGGCGTGGGCGGGCACTCCAGAAATTTCATTGAACGCGGCCATGAACGTCGCGACGCCGGCGCACGCAGCCGCATGAAATGGCGGTAGATACACTTCGCGCAGCGTTCTCTCCGACGCGTCCACTACGTTGTAGTCGCGTCCGCCTTCTGCGCCGCCATACGCCGCAAAATGTTTTGCCGTTGCCGCGATCGAATTGCGATCTCGAAGGCTCGCACCCTGAAATCCTCGCACTCGCGCTTCAGCGAACCGCGATCCGAGATATGGATCTTCTCCGGCGCCCTCAGTGATTCGTCCCCACCGCGGATCTCTCGCAATGTCCACCATCGGAGCGAACGTCCAGTTGATGCCGTACGCGCTTGCCTCGCGCGCTGCGATCCGTGACGCTTCCTCCACCGCCGCCGGATTCCAGCTGCTCGACTCGGCAAGAGGGACAGGAAAGGTTGTGCGCATTCCGTGAATTACATCGAGGCCGAACAGCAGCGGGATGTGAAGCCGGGTTTCTTCAACGGCAATTCTCTGCAGGCGTCGCGTTTCGTTCGCGCCGACAACGTTGAGGAATGAGCCAACCTTTCCTTCGCGGAGCAGCGCGGGGTTCGCCTCCTGCGCGCCGGGGCCAGTTACGGCGGCAAATCCCGAATACTGTGTGAGCTGTCCGATTTTTTCGTCAATCGTCATCAGCGCGATCAACGAATCGGCTACGCGGTCGTCGTGAGCACTCGAGAAAAGAATGTTGGTAAGACGTGGGCTCGATGCCGGAGCTGGCAACGAGGCGCTGCCGCACGCCGTCAAGATCGCGACGGTAAACGCGAATACGGCACGGCGAAAAATGGCGTGCGTTTGATCGCGCCAGAGCATCATCGCGCTATATCCGGCCGCCGTCACGCCTCCCGGGAAGAGCTGCCTGCATTGCACTGGCATACGCAGGCGCATCCGCACCGACGATCACATGCACGATTGTATCGGAGACCTTCATGGTGGCAGCCGCTCCGGCTGCGGCGAGCCGAGCTTCGTCGATCACGCCTGCATCGCGGACCTTCACTCGAACCCGCGTCAACGCAGCACTCTCAATCGATATGATGTTGGCGGCACCTCCGAGCGCTGAGTTCATGGCAGCGGCCTTCCCCGCGCCGATTGCCGTTGACGGGATTGAAGCCTGCACCGGAACGGCGGCAGTCATTCTCGACCCTTCGCCGGCAATCGCAACGCCCGAAGACCGAAGGTGCTCGTCCATGTCGGTTTTCAGATTTTCGGAACGTGTTCCAAAGATTGCCTGAACTCCGCTGCCGACGCGCATCACTCCCGCTGCTCCGAGCGACTTCAACCGGTCGGAATCGACTCGCGATACGTCGTTCAGATCGACACGAAGCCGAGTGATACATGCGTCGAGGTTGCGAATGTTGCTGGCGCCGCCGAACGCGGCTACGAGATCTCCTGCCATGGACCCGCCCGCGCTGGCGCCGGCAACCGCCGCTCTGCTCGCATCCTCGTCCTCGCGCCCCGGTGTTTTCAGGTTGAGCCGCGTGATGAGCGTATAGAACAACGCGTAGTACATCGCTGCCCACAACGGCCCAAGCCACAGGTACCACCAGCCGCGTGTCGAGTGCGAATAGAGCACGATGTAGTCGATCAAGCCGTGCGAGAACGTGGTGCCGTGCTTGATGCCGAGCTCGATACAGACGAAATACGCCAGGCCGGCGAGCAGCGCGTGAATTCCATATAACAGCGGCGCGACAAAGAGAAATGCGAACTCGATCGGCTCTGTGATTCCGGTGACGAACGACGTCAGCGCGGCGGAGATCATGAGTCCGCCGATCCGCGCACGGTTCTCCGGCTTTGCTGTGCGCCAGATGGCAAGCGCGGCAGCAGGTAGACCCCACATCTTGAAGAGATATCCGCCAGCCAGATTGCCCGCGGTCGGATCACCGGCAACGTAGCGGTTGATCTCGCCGCGAATGATCTTGTGCGTTACCGGGTCAACGTACTGGCCAACCTCGAAGAAGAACGGAACGTTCCAAATGTGATGCAGTCCGAACGGAATTAGTGCGCGCTCGACCACTCCGTAGAGCGCGAACGCAAGGGCGGGATTTCCCGATGCAGCCCATCGCGAGAACCTGTTGATCACGTCTCCGATCGGCGGCCAGACGAGACTGAGAACAATTCCCATCAGCACGGCTGCACCCGCCGTGAGAATCGGCACTGATCGCTTACCAGCAAAGAATCCGAGGTAGGGCGGAAGACTTATCCGGTAGAATCGGTTGAACAGAATCGCCGCGACCGCACCGATGAGAATTCCACCAAAGACGCCGGTCTCGATCGATTGAATTCCCATGATCGACACAGGCGTGTGGCCAAGCAGCGGCGCCATCACGCCCATCGTCGCGAGCATCACCGCATATCCGACTACCGCGGCAAGCGCTGAAACACCGTCGTTATTGGCAAGCCCGAGAGCAACACCGATGGCAAAGATCAGCGCGAGGTTGCCGAAGATTGCGCCACCGGCCTGCGCCATCACGGTGGACATTGCTTCCGGAAGCCAGGTGAATTTCGCGCTGCCAACACCGAGCAGAATTCCCGCTACCGGCAGCACTGAGACGGGAAGCATGAGCGACTTGCCGATCTTCTGAAGCCATCCGAACGCGCCTTTGAAAACGCTCATCGATTGTCTCCATGCCGGCGTGCGACGATCGCGCGCACCTCGCCACCATCGCCCGCCTGAAGCGCCTCTTGAGCGGTCTTCCGGCATTCTTCGAGCGACAGACCTCGAATGCGCGCCTTGATCGACGCAACCGCCGGGATACTCACACTCAGCTCCTGAATACCAAGTCCCAGAAGAACCGGAACGGCCACTGGGTCACCGGCAAGCGCGCCGCAGAGGCCGACCCATTTTCCGTGTCTGTCGGCACCCTTCACCGTGAGCTCGATCAACTTCAGAACCGCTGGATGCAGCGCGTCTACCTGTGGCGCGAGGCGAGCATTCGTACGATCCATCGCAAGCGTGTATTGCGTCAGATCATTGGTCCCGATCGAGAAAAAGTCGGCTTCTTCAGCAAATTTCTCGGCGATGAGTGCTGCGGATGCTGTTTCGACCATGATGCCGATCTGAACCGGTTTCGCGCCGAGCCTGTTTCGCTCCTCTTCGACCGTGCGACGCGCGTCGCGAAATTCCTGCAGCGTAGCGATCATCGGAAACATGATCGCGATCTTGCCGTGCACGGCCGAGCGAAGAATGGCGCGAATCTGCGTGCGAAGAATTTCGGGATGCTCGTACATCAGGCGAATACCACGCTCGCCTAGAAATGGATTTGCCTCTGTTGCGATCGGCATGTATGCCAGAGGCTTATCGCCACCAACATCCAGCGTGCGAATCACCAGAATGCGGTCAGGACCAAGCGCTTTTGCAATCGTCGAATAGACGCGGGTCTGCTCGTCTTCATCGGGCGCGGTTTTCCGGTCCATAAACAGGAACTCGCTTCGAAGCAGCCCAACGCCTTCACCGCCTGCTCCAATGACCTTCGCGCTTTCGTCCTCGTCACCGATGTTCGCAACGACTTCAAAGCGGTGGCCGTCACGTGTCGTCGCAGGTTCTGAAGCGACTGCGTTTTCCTCGGTTCTCCGAGTCGCCGCCGCGCTCTGGCGCTCCCGGATTTTGTTTTCTTCGTCAGCTGTCGGCCCGAGCTTCATCGTTCCGGCGTCACCATCCAGAATCACCCGGGTCCCCGCGGCGACCTCGAGAGCTCGAGGATCGATACCGGCAACTGCAGGAATTCCGAGGCCGCGCGCCAGTATCGCAACGTGCGACGTCGCGCTTCCCATGGTTGTGCAGAAGCCGAGGACGTTCGCCGGGTTGAGCGACGCGGCTTCAGAAGGCGCCAGATCTTCCGCGACGACAATCGATTCGGGCGGAATAACGGGGGCTGAATTGTCTGCCCCGATCAGCAGGTGAAGAACTCTTCGTCCAACGTCGTTCAGGTCCGCCGCGCGACCCGCGAGCAGCTGGTTCTTCAGCCCAGCGAGTCGCTGTGCCTGTGCCGCGTATGATTGTCGCCACGCGAAAGCGGCACTTGCTCCATTGCGTATGTGCGTTGCCGCTGCGTCGAGAACTTCGGGATCTTCGAGAAGCTCCTGATGCGCGCCGAAAATCGCCGCGCGCTCATTGTCCGCTTCTGCAGCCATTCTCGCTCTCACTGCTTCGAGCTGAACGTGTGCCGATGCGATCGCCGCGTCCAATGCCCGACGCTCGTTGTTCGGATCTGCAGCTCTCTCATCGAACACCGTTTCCTGATGACGGAGCTGAAAGATTTTTCCAATCGACACGCCGGGCGATGCGCCGACTCCGCGCAGCGATGTTCCGGTCCCGTCCGATGAATTGTCGGCGCGCGCGGAGGGCGTCGGCGCGACAGGAACCGGCTGGTGATCGGTTCCGAGACCGCTTTTGAGCGTTTGTTCGATCGCCGCCACGGCTTCGGCTGCGTTCTCACCGCGAGCGACAACCGTTACCGTGTCGCCGCCACTTACTTCGAGCGCCATTATCGACACGACGCTTCGGGCGTTTGCCTCGCGGCCACCTTTGAGTAGCCGAACATCCGCGGAAAAACGACGAGCGGCCGCTGCAACGAGCGCCGCGGGCCGGGCATGAAGGCCCGTTTCATTACCAATGACTATCGGCGGCGATTCAGCGAGATCGCCTTTCTCGTCGGTTGCGGCCGCCGCGCTCGATCCGATGACGACTTCAATCAAAAGGTCGCGCCCGGCTGTAACCGCACCGGTACGCGGAGTTATCGACCTCACCGCGTCCATGTTCGCCACGAGCACCTGCGTCAGCAGGCTCCTCGCCTTGCTCGCAACCAGATCCGCGTCAAACGTGATGAGCTTGTCACCTTGCCTGACTCTGTCGCCCGCTTTCACCAGAGGAGTGAACCCTTCGCCCCTTAGCTCGACCGTGTCCAACCCGATATGCACGACGATCTCGATTCCATTCGCATCGAGTGTCAGCGCATGACTGGCGCGGTGCACCTGGATCACGCTCGCATCGCACGGGGCAAGCAGATCCTGGCTCACCGGATCGATCGACACACCGTCTCCAACGAGCCGCTCGGCGAACACCGGATCCGGCACCTCGTCGAGCGGAACAATGACGCCCGACAACGGCGCCATTATTCGAAGTGTGCTCTCCGCCACCCTATCTCACCGCGTGCAGCCGAATCGCCTGTCCGCCGCCGGAGGCCATCCTGACCGTGAGATGCGATGCGGAAGTCACCGTCTTCTTGCTGATAGTGATTGGCTGCGGATTAGTCGGACCGCTCGCACCGGGCCCGTCAGCGTATATCTCTGCGATGTAAGTTTTGCCTGCGGGGAGGAATGACAACGGAACATCGAAGGTGCGCGACTGCTCATCAGTGATTGCACCAATGAACCAGTCCGGCGAGTTCCGCTGCTGGCGCGCGACAACCACATAGTCGCCGATCTTTCCGTCAAGAACTTTCGTCTGCTCCCAGTTCACGGCGACGTCCTTGATGAACTGAAACGCCGGCTGATTCGCGTAGTTCTCGATCTCATCAGCTGCCATCTGCACTGGTGACCACAGCACTATGTAAAGCGCCAGCTGCTTCGCGAGCGTGGTCCGCGGATGCGCATCGAACTGTCCGCGCGGAACTCCGGTAGGACGCTTGACGAGGATGTCGAAAATTCCCGGCGTGAAATCCATCGGGCCTGTGAGCATTCGCGTGAAGAACAGAATCGTTTCGTGTTCGGGCGGGTTGCCACCGTCGCCGCTCCACGCGTTGTACTCCTGACCGCGCGCGCCTTCGCGCGACATCATGTTCGGATATGTGCGGCGCTCGCCGGTATCGTGAATCGGCTCGTGCACGTCCATGCCGATGTGATATTTGGCGGCCATCTCGATAACGTGGCGATGATGATTCACTGCGCGCTGCGAGTAGTGCGAGTCTCCGCCACTCAACGTGTCAGTCACATAGCCGGACTTGATCGCGTCGAGGCCGAGGTTGTGATACATCGAAAAGGCCGAGTCCATCTGGCGCTCGTAGTTGTCGACGCCACCGGACGTTTCGTTGTGCACGATTATGCGAACATTCTTTGACTTCGCGTACGCAGCGAGACCGGGCAGATCGTAGTCGGGGTACGCCTTGGTGAAGGAGAATGCGTCGCGATTGTTGATCCAGTTTCCGTCCCACCCGACGTTCCATCCTTCGACGAGCACTCCGCCCAGTCCGTTCGCCGCGGCAAAGTCGATGTACCGCCTGGTGTTCTCGGTCGTTGCGCCATGCTTCGGCCCCGAGTTCCACGTCTTCGTGTTGATGTGCATGCTCCACCAGATGCCGACGTACTTCATCGGCTTCACCCAGGATACATCGCCGATCGCGTTCGGTGGATTCAGATTCAGCCCAAGTACTGATGGTGCGAGATCGGTTGCACGATCGGCGATCTGAATCGTGCGCCACGGCGTGTTGAACGGGAGGTGAACCCGCGCTTTCACGCCGTCGTGCATGGGGGCAAGCGCAGCGGTAAGGTTACGGCTTTCGAGGCCAATCCCCGCGAGAAACATTCTCGGATAATTGACGAGATTCGCCTCGTGAATGACCATGAACGTCTTGCCGTCCGTCGACTCGGTGGTGACAGGAGTCTGAACGCTGTCCAGCCGGCTCACCGGCGACGATGACCACAGCATCTCGGACCGGTCGAGCCGCGAATGATTCGAGGGAATCCACCACGCCTTCGGATTGTCCGCGAAATCGAATTCGGTCAGCTCATCCATGATGACGACGTCATTGGCCGAGGACTGTGACGGGATTTCGTAACGGAATCCGATGCCGTCGTCGAAAGCGCGGACCACAAAGTCGAACTTTCGCGCGGGTGCGGA
>JBBQYO010000085.1:0-10978 GCA_038208605.1 Gemmatimonadales bacterium
GGAACCCCGACAGTACAAAGAACAGATCGACCCCAGACCATCCAATCGAGAACGCATTTTTCAGCACAATCACAGGCATGTCACGCGGTACGATTACCTGCATCGTGAAATGATAGAACAACACCAGCAGCGCAGCGCACCCGCGGAGTCCATCGAGTCCGGGGAGCCTGTTGCTTCGGTCGTCAGAGATTGTTGAGGCCGCTGTCATTTCGTTGCGGGAAATTACATCGCCGCCAACACCACTGCCTGGTGCCGGGAAAGCAGAACGAATCTGAAAAACTTTATCGGCGTGACGTTTTAGAGTCGCCAGGCCCTGTGATGAGACCGTTATATTTGAAGGTTGTCCCGGGATTCTGCGGGACCGTCAATCCGGACTCCCTCTTTGAATCTCGACCACATCCGCAATTTTTGCATCGTCGCGCACATCGATCACGGCAAGTCCACGCTCGCGGACAGGCTCATCGAGGCGACCGGCATGCTCGCCAAAAGAGAGATGAAGGCCCAGGTGCTCGACACGCTCGACCTCGAGCGCGAGCGCGGCATCACGATCAAGCTCAACGCGGTACGAATGAGCTATCAGGCAAAGGATGGCTCACCGTACGAGCTCAACCTTATCGACACACCCGGCCACGTCGATTTCACGTACGAGGTGTCGCGCTCTCTCGCTGCATGCGAAGGGGCAATCCTCGTCGTAGACGCATCTCAGGGAATCCAGGCGCAGACTCTGTCGAACCTGTTCCTTGCACTTGATGCAGGCCTCGAAATCATTCCGGTGCTCAACAAAATCGATCTTCCTGGCGCCGAGCCGGAAAAGAGGAAGCAGGAGGTCTGTGACCTCCTCGGCGTCGATCCGGACGACATTCTTCTGGTGAGTGCGAAAGAAGGGCTCGGTATTCCCGAGCTTCTCGAGCAGATCATTCGGAAAGTCCCGCCGCCGAAGGGCGACGCCGATGGTCCGCTCCGCGCGCTGATCTACGATTCGTATTACGACCGGTATCGCGGCGCCATTCCAAGCGTGCGCGTCGTCGATGGTACCATCAAGATCGGAACGAAGATCACATTCGGCGCCAGCGAGTCGGTCTACGAAGTCGCCGAGGTCGGCTACAACCAGCTTCGCCAGGTCAAGGCCGCCGAGCTCGGTCCCGGCGAGGTTGGATATGTCGTCGCGAACGTTCGGTCGGTGAAGGAAACGCGCGCCGGCGATACGATCTTCGACGCAACGAATCGCGCATCGGAAGCATTGCCCGGTTATCGCGACGTTCGCTCGTTCGTATTCGCGGGTATCTATCCAACAGACACCCAGCAATACGAGACTCTGCGCGACGCCCTCGAAAAGCTTCAGCTCAACGACGCATCACTGCAGTACGAACCGGAAACCTCGACGGCACTCGGTTTTGGATTTCGCTGCGGGTTTCTCGGACTGCTGCACCTGGAGATTGTGCAGGAGCGCCTCGAGCGCGAATACGAGCTCGACCTGGTCACGACTGTGCCGAGTGTCGAGTACAAGGTCTATCGCACCGATGGCTCGATGGAGCTGATCGAGAACCCGTCGAAGATGCCTTCCGCCGTAGTCATCGATTACGTCGAGGAGCCGTACGTGAAAGCGCGAATCATGGCACCGGCTGAATACATCGGTCCCATCATGACGCTTGGCACCGAGCGGCGAGGCGTGTACAAGAACATGACCTACCTCGATCAGGCCCGCGTCGAGTTCGACTGGGAATTTCCGCTCGGCGAGATCATTCTCGATTTCTTCGACCGATTGAAGACGATCAGTCGTGGATACGCATCCCTCGACTACGAGATGCTCGAGTACCGTCAGAGCGATCTGGTGAAGCTCGACATGATGATCAATGGCGAACCGGTCGATGCATTTTCCGTCATCATTCACAAAGACAAGGCTTACGAATGGGGACGGAAGATCGCCGACAAGCTGAAGGAGCTCATTCCCCGCCAGCTTTTCGAAGTTATCATCCAGGCTGCGATCGGCCAGAAGATCATCGCGCGCACCACGGTCAAGCCGCTCCGAAAAGACGTGCTCGCCAAGTGCTACGGCGGAGATATTTCACGAAAGCGCAAGCTTCTGGAAAAGCAGAAGGAGGGCAAGAAGAGAATGAAGCAGGTTGGATCGGTTGAGATCCCGCAGGAGGCGTTCCTCGCAGTGCTCCAGGTGGACTAGGTAGTGAGCTCGCTCGTTGTTCAAACGAGCTTTCTCGGGGACATCGTCCTCACCACGCCGCTCATAGCGGAGCTGTCGCGCCGCGAGCCCGTCGATGTGCTCACCACACCCGAAGGCGCGGCAATACTCAGTAACAATCCCGACATCAGGAACGTCATCGCGTATGACCGGCGCGAGTGCGACCGCGGCCTGATGGGATTCGCGCGCACTGTCGGGCGAATCAGACATACGGGCCAGTATGGAAGCGCGGAGTCGAATACTCTCGAGCATACAGGAAAGGCGGGCTACACCTCGGCTTATCTCGCGCAGGGCTCGCTGCGCAGCGCGATGCTGGTGACCGCAGCCGGCGTGAAGCGGCGCGTCGGGTTCAACACTTCAGAAGGTCGCCGCTTCTACACGGAGATCGTCGATTACCGCGCTGACAAGCATCATGTCGAGCGCCTGTGGCGTCTCGCGAGTCCACAACTCACGGGTTCGTGTGACGGTCAACGCCTCGTTCCCGCGCTCTATCCAACACCGGACGACGATCACGCCGCGCACAGGATCGTCGCCGATGGATTGGCGGATAAGTCGCGCCCCTTCGTTGCAATTGCACCCGGCAGCGTGTGGGCCACGAAGCGATGGCCGTTTTATCCCGAGCTCGCCGTTAAAATCTCGCGCGAGTTCAATGTGATCGTCGTGGGTGGAAGCGCCGACGCCGCGATCGGCGACACGATCGTTTCACAGCTCCCAAAAGGAGCTGCCGCGAATGCCGCGGGAAGACTTGGGATTCTGGCATCAGCCGCGTTGATAGGGAGAGCGGCTGCACTCGTCACCAACGACTCCGCACCGCAGCACCTTGCATCGGCGATGAACACTCCGACGCTGACGATTTTCGGGCCGACTGTTCACGACTTTGGATTCGGTCCGTTGGCGCCGAATTCGCGCGTTGCCGGAAACGATGGCCTGGCCTGCCGCCCGTGCGACCGCCATGGTCCACAAAAGTGCCCGCTTGGACATTGGCGCTGCATGCGCGAACTTTCGTCCGCTGACGTATATGACCTCCTGACGCAAACCCTCTCGCAAGCGAGCTCCGTTTGACGGTAAGAGAGCAGTTCATTGTCGGAATCGATCTTGGCGGAACGAATATCGCCGCCGGTGCGATGCCCACCGACGGCACTCGCGAGATCGCGATGCGAATGGTGCCGACCATGGCCGAGGGCGGTGCCGATTCGGTTGTGGATCGGATCGCTGCCCTGATCGAGGAAGTCATCGCGGAAACGCGTGCGGTGACGGGCGCTCAGCGAAGCGATTTTCTCGGAGTCGGTATCGGGTCGCCCGGGCCTCTCGATCGCGCTCGCGGCCTCGTCATCGTCACGCCGAATCTGGGCTGGAGAGATTTTCCCCTCCGCGACGAAGTTTCGAGCCGTGTGAACCTTCCGGCGACCCTCGACAACGACGCGAACTGCGCAACACTCGGCGAATGGTGGATCGGCGCAGCGAAAGGCGGACGGAATGTTGTCGCGATGACGATTGGTACCGGGATCGGTGGCGGGCTCATTCTCGATGGAAAGCTGTATCACGGCGCGTCCGACGCTGCGGGAGAGATCGGCCACACGTCGATTGAGTCCAACGGCCGCCGCTGCAAATGCGGGAACTACGGCTGCCTGGAGGCATATGCGTCGGGCCCGGCCATCGCGACGCGAGCGCGTGAGGTGCTCGAAGGAAACGAGGACTCGATTCTACCTTCGATGGTGAACGGTGACATATCGCGAATCACTGCACAAACAGTATTTGAGGCTTCAAAAAAAGGCGACGCTATTGCGCTCGAAGTAGTTCGCGACACCGCGCATTTCCTCGGCGTCGGCATCTCGAACCTTATCAACATCTTCAACCCCGACACGTTTGTAATCGCTGGCGGCGTGACGCAGGCTGGTGATCAGCTCTTCGACCCGCTTCGTGCCGAGGTCCGCCGGCGGGCGTTCAAGCCGTCGGTCGATGCGTGCCGAATTGTGCCTGGCTTGCTGCCGATCTCTGCCGGAGTCGTCGGCGCCGTCGCGACGTTCAAGGCGCAGACCCTCGGGGAGGTCTAGGGTCGAGTCAAGCAACAACAGCTACAACTGAAGAGCCGTCGAATTTGTAGTAGACCTTTGGATTCTTTCAGCGATGCACCACGGCTTCCAGCGGTTTCCCGTCAAGATCGCCCGGATACGGAATGCCAAGCAGAGCAGCGTACGTTGGCGCGAAGTCGATCGTCCTTGCACGCGATGAATCTCGAGCTGCCGAAATACCGGGCCCCATGAAGATCATCGGCACGTGACGGTCGTAGTAGTACGGCGTGCCGTGACTGCTTCCGCGCGCACCCGTCAGCAGCCCTGGAATAAACCGGAATTCAACGCCTTGCCTGCTGAACATTCCTTCTTCACGGCCAGGAGACCGACTATTCCGCTGTAAAACCTCGAATGAATCAGCCGCCTGTCCATGATCGAGCTGCTGGTGAGTCCACGCGTCACCGATGATCGGCAGCTTCCTGAGCTCATCCCGAAGTTTGACCGCGCGGGCAAGTGTGTCTGCCGATAAGTCCGCCTCAGCGCGAAGCGAATCGAGCTTCGCGCGCTCGGCAGCGGTGAGGCGGTGGCCATATTCTCCGCGCGCCTGAAGATCCTCCGGATTGTCGAGCACACCATGATCCGCAGTCAGCATAACTGTCCACTTTCCGCGCCCCACCTTGGCATCGAGAAACTCGAAGAATGCGCCGAGTTCCTTGTCCAGTCTGAGCAGATTGTCGAGCTGTTCTCTGCTCGCGGGGCCATAGGCGTGTCCGACCCGGTCCGTTGCCGATGCGGAGACGCTGAGAAAATCGGGCGCGTCGTCCTTACCCAAACCGAGGTTCGTTACCATTTCCTCTGCGAGCCCGATCGTGGCATCGTCGAGCTGCGGCGTGGACGACCACCATTGCCAGAACGAGCCGGACGTACCCTCGACCGCGAACGAGTGCGGGAAAGCTGTGTGAACGCCATCTCCTTCGGTCGCAATCGTATCCCGGTTGCTCCGCGCCAGCATGCCTCGCGGAATGCGCGACGCCCAGACTACGTCGGACCGTTCACGTGCGGTCATGCCATCGTTGAACGCCGTTATCCAGGGCGGATCCGTTGCGCGATAAAAAGTGGAGGTGACGAAACCTCCCGCGGCGGGCTCAAACCAATAGGCATATGCTTTTGAAGCATGCGCCGCCGGTTGAATCGCGCCGCGATCCTTTCCGGAAACAGAGGCGATGATTGACTTCGGATTCGCGGCGAGCATCCAGTCGGCTAGTCCAGATCGAAGCAGATAGTACGGCGACACGCCAGGCAGGCCTGGGTGTCCGACGATCTTCGAACCCGGATCGTTGACGTTCGAAAGGAGAACCCATTTTCCTTCCCTCAGCGCGTACCACTGATTCGAGATGATGCCGTGCCGGCTCGGATAGACCCCGGTTGCAAGCGTGGCGTGTCCCGGTGCCGTCTCGGTCACCGCATGATCGTGCGTCGCGTTCGTATAGTTGTGACCCTGATCATGAAGCCGCTTGAAAGCGCCAGTGAAAAGATCGGCGTACCGGTCGAGAAGATCGGCGCGAAGCTGATCGACGAGAACCATCACGACGAGCTTCGGACGCTCGGCCGCCAGCGGGTGTGGTGCGACGGCCGGTGCCGGCTTCACGGCGCACGCCGCCAAGGACATGGTGGCTGCGAGCAACGACGCTATTCGAATCACTTTCATCTGCGGTTTCCGGTTCCAGTGTGCGGCCGAGGCGACAAAGCCGGCCTGCAACGGTATTGAGTGATACGCAAGCCGCGATTTTTCGGTGGCGGCACGATAAGCTTATGGTGGACACGTCAAATGAATAGAGGAGCGACCCCTGGTTCAATCGCAACAATCCCCGCAATCCGAAGAGCCCATTGAGACCGTGCGCAAGAAGCGCGTCGGAGTCATCGGAAGTTTCGTGTGGGACGTAATTCATGGGCGCGATCCGCGCGACGCCCCCATCGAGGAGTGGGGCGGCATCACCTACGCACTCGGCGCCCTGGATGCGGCGCTTCCCGACGACTGGGAGTTCGTTCCGATCGTGAAGGTGGGATACGACCTCGCTCCGCGAGCACGCGACTTCGTGCGCGATCTCCGGCGCGCCGCTCCCGATTCCCCGCCAATAGAAGTATCGCACGAAAACAATCGCGTGACAATCAATTACCAGAGCTCTGAGCGCCGCTGTGAGCGAATGGGCGGCGGCGTCCCCGGCTGGGGCTGGCTGGGCCTCAAGCCGCTGCTGTCTGACATCGACGCGTTGTACATCAACCTCATCAGCGGCTTCGAGCTGGATCTCGAGACGGCGCAGCTCATCCGCGCGCATTTCAGCGGTCCGATTTACTGCGACATGCACTCGCTGCTCCTGGCGCGACAGCCCGATGGCATTCGCACTTTGCAGCCGCTCCAGAACCCATCGGCGTGGTTCCGCTGTTTTGATGTAGTACAGGTGAACGAAGACGAGATGTCGATGATGGCTTCCGATCCTCTCGCACTGGCGGCGATGGCGATGGCTTCGGGAGTGCAGCTCCTCGCTGTGACTCTCGGTTCGCGCGGAGCGGTGTATTTCGCGGAACCGGGCTTTGAGAAGCTTGCAGACCTGGAACGAAATCGGCTTGGACCGAACGCGGGCGCGATCAGGACTGAGCTCATTCCCGCGGCGCAAACGAGAGACCTCGCGGGAGGCGATCCGACAGGGTGCGGAGATGTGTGGGGAGCAACATATTTCTCCCGTCTGCTGGCTGGAGAAAATATTCGCTCCGCAATGACGGCTGCCGGGTCAGCCGCGGCGCGCAACGTGGATCACCGCGGGGCAACTGGCCTCGGGCCCTATCTGAGAGGAGAACTGAGCGTCAAGTGACGACCATCATCAGCGCGCCATCCTCACTCGACGACCATACATTCGAGCAGATCTTCGATCAGCTTGCCCCTCTGGCCCCCGACGAAAAAATCGTTATCGATGCCCGGCGAACGCGCTGGGCGACGCCTTTTGGACTGACCGCGCTGCTCACCGTCGCGCAAACCCGCCTCGAGCGTCCGACGCTCGCGATTCCCGAGCTCGACGATGTAGCGTCCTACTGGAACAGAGCGAGCTTTTTCAAGCATGCCGAAGGTCTCTTCGACATCTCGGGCAAGCTGCCGCGCATAAGATCAGGTACGGAATCGAGCGTCCTGCTCGAAGTGACGCCGATCACGCAGACTCAGGACGTACATACAGTGGTCACGAACATTCAATTGCGCTCACAGGCAATCCTTCACGAGAAACTACATCTGGAATCGAAGGTCGTTATGCGCTTCACGATGGCGCTCTCAGAAGTTTGCCAGAACGTGATCGAGCACGCGGGGACCGGCGGATGGGTTGCGGTGCAGGCGTACAAATGGCAGCGCACCATCGGCCGTCATGTTGTACAGATCGCCGTCTGCGACGCGGGAATGGGATTCCGAAAATCACTCGAGAGCTCTCAGGGCGCCCGGCCGCTCGATCGCTGGGACGACGGAATGGCGCTCGAAGAGACGGTCATGCGCGGCGTCACCAGATTTCGCGATCCCGGTCGCGGCCAGGGACTCGCCGGCGTGAAGAAATTCATCGGCACATGGGACGGAAAGCTGAGCATTCGCAGTGGCACTGCCCGGATTGCCGTGATTCCAGAATGGGACGAAGACCAGCCGCTGAAAAAAGAGATGGCGTTTTTTCCGGGGGCGCAGGTGCAGCTCACGATCCCCGAAAGGGTAGGAGTCTAATGGTCAGTCACATCGATGTGAGCACGGTGCTCAAGCGCAGCGTCTGCGATCTCTACTCGAACCTCGTCACGCGTCCTACCGGAGCAGCTGTGCGGATCGGAATCGAGCATCATCTCGACGAGATCGGGGACAAGGCGCTCGCAGTCCTCGACTTTTCACATGTGGGTCTGCTCGATTTTTCGTGCGCGGACGAAATCGTCGCGAAGCTTCTCATGCAGTACGTGAGCGTGGACATTCCGCGGCGTGAAGTCTATTTCGTGTTCTATGGAATGAGCGAGTCGCACCTCGACGCAATCGAGGCTGTCCTCGAGCGGCACGACCTCGCGCTGATCACGCAGCTTGCTGACGGCGCGCCACACTTGATGGGGCATGTCGATCTCGAGCAGCGAAACGCGTGGGAAAAAATCTGCGAGATGGGAAATGCGCTGCCCGCCGATCTGGCCCTGGCGACCGGCCTATCGAACGAGAATTGCGAGCGGGTTCTCGAAACCCTGTGGCGGCGCCGCCTGATCATTCGTCAGGAAAGCGGGTATTGTCCAGTACGTGGTGCTGCCGCAGGCCTGTCTCCCGGAGGACTGCTCGCGGACGACAGCGGTGCGCCCGGAGGTTCAGGGGTAGAAGTGTCATGAAACGTTTTCGAATGCCGGACATCCGCTTGCAAATTGGCGGAAACTACCGGCCGCAGCTCAACGTGATCCAGTACGTCTCCTCAAAAAAGGGAGACGCGGAGCGTGGACCATTGGTCCGCATGCGGGCGTCGGAGGCGAGGATGCGCCTCATCGAGGATGGGACGCTCGTGTGGGTAAGCGGTCCGCGCCGACAGGAACTCGCCGAGCTGCAGATCGACGACTCGATTCCGGAAGGTCATGTTTTTCTTCGCGACATTGCAGGCGTGACCCTCACCGAATACGTGACTGTGACTCGCCCCGACACCGATTCACCACTGGCCCACAGGCATTTCGGTTGATGGCAAGCGCGAAGAAAGCAAAAACGCCTTCCCTTTCGACTATCGCCGTGCATGGTGGCGCGCCACACCGCGAGCCAGGCGAACCGGTGGCGCAGCCACTCGTTCAGTCGGTGAATTTCGTTCAGTACCCGAATACGGCCGAGGGTCTTCGGTACACGCGATACGGCAACACGCCGAACGAGGAAGTGGTGCAGAGGCGAGTCGCGCTGCTCGAGGGTGCGGAAGCCGCGCTCGTTCTATCGAGCGGAATGGGTGCAACCGCGTGCGCCCTGCTCGCTCTTCTTCGGCCAGGCGATCACCTGCTGTCGAGCTCGTGGATCTACGGTGGTACGCGAAAGCTGTTCGACGAAGAGTTCGTGCAGATGGGAATCGAAGTGAGCTATGCGAACCCGGACGAGCGGCGCGTGTGGCGCAACACGATCAGGCAGAACACGCGAGTGATTTTCGTCGAATCACCGGTGAATCCGTCGTCACGGGTGATTGACCTCACGCAACTCGCGATTCTGGCGAAGACTCAGGGCGTTGCGCTCGTTGTCGATTCGACGCTCGCGAGTCCGATCAACTGTCGGCCAATCGAGCACGGCGCCGATGTCGTGATTCATTCAGCCACGAAATACCTCAACGGTCACGGCGACATTCTGTGTGGCGTGGTCGCCGGGACATCGTCCTACATCGAGGAAGTCCGCCAGAAGATGATGGTGTGGGGGCAGGCTCCCGATCCATTTGCCTGCTGGCTCCTCGAGCGAGGGCTGAAGACGCTCGAAGTTCGGGTAACACGAAGCAACGAAAATGCGATGAAAATTGCCGAATGGTGTCAGAAGCAGCCGCAGATCAGCAAGGTCCATTACGCCGGACTCGCCGGTCATCCGGATCACGCACTGGCGAAGAAGATGATGACTGGATTTGGTGGACTGATGTCGATCGAGCTGGCGGGAGGCGCAAACGCCGCCGACAGTTTCATCAGCAAGCTCAACCTCATCACACACGCATCGAGCCTCGGCGGGGTCGACAGTCTTGTCGTCGAGCCGCGTTACAGCTCGCACGCCCATCTGACGAGCGATGAGCGCGCAGCTATTGGCATTCCCGACGGCTTCATTCGTCTGAGCATCGGTATCGAGAGCGCAGAGGACATCATCGCCGACATCGCGCACGCGCTTCAGTAGGCAGGTATGATCCGACTTCAGGACGTCGCAAAGGAATACACGCGAACACGTGTAGCTCTGAGCCACGTGACTCTTCAGGTAAAGCGCGGGGAGTTCGTCTTTCTCATCGGGCCAAGCGGCTCGGGTAAGACCACCATACTCAAGCTCCTCTATATGGAAGAGAAGCCGTCTCACGGCGAAGTGTGGGTGAGCGGCGTCCAGTCCAACACCGCAAAGCGCAAGGAAATTTCCCAGCTCAGGCGCAAGCTCGGGATTGTCTTTCAGGATTTTCGGCTGCTCGAAGACAGAACAGCCGAACAGAACGTTGCGTTCGCACTCGAGGTCACGGGCGCCGCATCAGCCTCGATTCCGCAGCGGGTGTCGCGAGTGCTTACTCAGGTCGGCCTGTCGTCGAAGGCATCGCAGCTTCCGCGACAGCTCTCCGGTGGCGAGCAGCAGCGAGTAGCGATCGCCAGAGCGCTCGTCAACGATCCCTATTTCATTCTCGCCGATGAGCCAACCGGGAATCTCGATGAGCGCGCGACGCGAGGGATTCTTCAGCTTCTCCGTGACATAAATGCGACGGGGACTTCTGTCATCATGGCCACACACGATCTCGAGATTGTGCGAAAGGCCGATGAAGCGCGGACGGTGGAGCTGAACCATGGAAGAGTAGTGTTCGATTCAGCAGAGACACCGCCGCCGGAGACGCGGTACACTCCGCTTCTCGGACAGCCCGCGATTGGCGGACCGAATGAAGGAAACTGGCCCGCGGCGCCGCGGGAGCCGGAAGCTTAGATGCTCGCTTTTCGAGAAGCTTTCAATGCAAGCCGTCGTGCACCGTTGCTGAGCGCGCTCGGAGTGATCACGATCGCATTTTCGCTGTTCGCCTTCGGATTGTTTGCGCTC
>JBBQYO010000086.1:0-10961 GCA_038208605.1 Gemmatimonadales bacterium
TCGGGCGCCGCGATCGCATTCCGGCGGAGCTTCTCCGCGCGATCAACAATGCCGAGTCGGCAACGCGTGCCGGACGCACTCTCGATTTGCGGATTGCAGTGGACTATTCCTCGCGCGATGCGATTCTCCGCGCCGCACAATCGATGAAGTCGGCGCCGTCGCACGACCTGACATCGGCGCGCGATGAATTCGCGAAGCTGCTTTCGCATGTCGACCACGGAATCGGCGAGTCGAGGGATGTAGATCTTCTCATTCGTACTGGCGGAGAGCAGCGGCTCAGCGATTTTCTGCTCTGGGAGTGCGCCTATGCCGAGCTGTTCTTCACTCGCCGGATGTGGCCCGAGTTTTCACCGGCTGATTTGGCGGAGGCAGTAGAAGATTTCCGGTCTCGCGAGAGACGATTTGGAACAGTTCCCCAGGCTGCGGCGGGCTAGCGAAAGATCAAACCCAGAAGAAAGGCGAGTTCGGAGTCTACAGTCATTGAGTCGCTGAGTACCGAGTTTGCCAACGAGCCCTGAGTTTATGAGGGGGTTGAACTCAAAACTCGTGGGCGAACTCCAAACTCAGGAACTGAAGGACTGTAGACTCCGAACTCGCCTCTCTTCGGGTTTTCTTAAGACCCCTTAACAACATTTGTTTCCCATCGTCTACCCTTGTGGCCTCTCTCATAGTGCGAGCGGACCAGAACGACTTGGAGGAACACAATGTTGAGACTCAGAACGGCTGCCGTGGGCGCCGCTGCTATTATTGGAATGGCCGGCATTGCCGGCGCGCAGACGCAGGCACGGCCTGATGCCAGCGGACGTGGCATGCGAGATGGCATGGGCCGCCACGGCCAGATGGGACACGGTCGTCACGGCCAGGGAATGGGACAGCGCGGCGAGCACGGAAAATTCATGAGCCAGCTCAACCTTTCCGACGCGCAGAAAAACCAGCTCAAGAACATTCACGCGAAGTACGAGCCGCAGATGAAAACGATGCGCGAGCAGATGAAAGCGCAGTTCGGCCCAGTGCGCGACGCTCGCCAGCAAGGCGACACGTCAGCCGCAACGCGAGCCCGCGCTCAGCAGTCGCGCGAGCAGTTCCGCACTCGCTCGATGGCGATTCATCAGCAGGAGATGAACGAAGTTCGCGGCATTCTCACCGCGGATCAGCGCACCAAGTGGGACGCCGCACAGGCACAGCGCAAACAGCGCATGGACGCCCGCCAGAATGGAATGCAGAACCGCCGCGGGCAGTACGGAAAGGGCCGCAAGGCGTAACGACTTCGCAGGGAGAACGAGGGCCGCCAAAAGGCGGCCCTTTTTCATTATAGGCCCGCTTCTGGCTGTGCGACGAATGCGTCCCTACATTTGCGCCGTAGATTTCGCCCAGTCACCCTCAGGAAAAATCGAATGCCAATCAAGGACGGAAAGCGCTACTGCGTTAACCACACGAACTCGAAAATGAACCGCACGGGAAGCTTCAAGGCGCTGGTCAACATCGACGGTTCGTCGGCAGACGGAAAGATCAACCCGAGCTCGGGCCTCATCGTCATGCCGTTCGTGTGCGAAGAATGCGGATACCTCGAGCTCTATGTAGCCGACAGGACGCCACAGGACACGAAGTAGTTTCGAATGGCTGTTGAAGTCGTTCAAATAAGGCGTCGCGGCTGGGGTGAAACCATGCGCCGCGACGCCTGGTGGGTGCAGCCTGTCGTCGTGTTCGTCATCCTTTCGAGCTTTCTGGGCTACGCGACATGGGCCGCCTTTCAGAACGCGTACTACGAGCACGGCAATTACCTGTCGCCGTTCTACTCGCCGCTCGTCTTCGGCGATTCCGCAAGTGCGTGGTTCGGGCCGAAACCGGGATGGTGGCCGGGTCTCCTGCCGTTTTCGCCCGCGCTCATCATCCTGCCTTTCCCCGCGGGCTTCAGATTCACGTGCTACTACTATCGCGGCGCGTACTACAAGGCGTTCTGGTCCGACCCTCCTTCCTGCGCTGTCGGAGAGCCACGTAAGGGATACCGCGGAGAAAAATCTTTTCCGCTGATCATCCAGAACGTTCACCGTTACTTCCTCTACTTCGCGCTTGTGTTTCTGATCTTCCTCGCGCACGATGCGTGGAAGGCAATGTGGTTCGCCGATGCCGCTGGACAAAAACATTTCGGCATCGGGCTCGGCACCATTCTGCTTACGGCTAACGTCGTACTGCTCGGCGGATACACACTGGGGTGTCATACCTTCCGTCATCTTGTGGGCGGCTACCTCGATCGCCTGTCGAAGGCGCCGGTGAGAAAAAAGGCGTACGACTGCGCGAGCTGCCTCAACCGCGGCCACATGCGGTGGGCGTGGTGCAGTCTCTTCATGGTTGCATTCTGTGACATATACGTTCGGATGCTGGCAATGGGGATCTGGACTGACGTGAGATTGTTCTAGTGGCGGAATTCGAGCGGCATTCCCACGACGTACTCGTCGTCGGCGCGGGCGGCGCTGGTCTGCGCGCTGCGATTGAAGCCGCCGCAACCGGCGCGCGCGTTGGACTTGTCTGCAAGTCACTGCTTGGCAAGGCGCATACGGTGATGGCGGAGGGAGGCGTCGCGGCGGCGCTGGCGAATGTCGACGACCGCGACAACTGGCGCGTGCATTTCGCCGACACGATGCGCGGCGGCCAGTACATGAACAACTGGCGAATGGCGGAGCTGCACGCGAAGGAAGCTCCGGCGCGCGTGAATGAGCTCGAGGCATGGGGCGCAGTGTTCGATCGAACCCCCGACGGACGCATTCTTCAGCGTAACTTCGGCGGACACAAGTATCCGCGCCTCGCGCACGTCGGTGACCGCACTGGACTCGAGATGATCCGCACGCTTCAGGATCATGCAATCCATCTTGGAATCGACGTGCACATGGAATGCACAGTGATCGACCTGTTCAAGGATGGCGACCGGATCGCAGGCGCTCTCGCGTACGACCGCGAGCGCGGAAGATTCCGCGTCTTCGAAGCGAACGCGATCGTTCTCGCAACGGGCGGAATCGGCCGCGCGTTTCACATCACCAGCAACAGCTGGGAGTACACCGGAGACGGCCAGTCACTCGCGTACAGGGCAGGCGCGGCACTGCAGGACATGGAGTTCGTGCAGTTCCATCCCACCGGCATGGTATGGCCGCCGAGTGTCCGCGGGATTCTCGTGACGGAAGGTGTGCGCGGTGAAGGGGGAATTCTCGTCAACAAGGAAGGACGTCGGTTCATGTTCGACGACATTCCGGAGAATTATCGCTCGCAAACCGCTGACAACGAAGAGGAAGGCTGGCGCTACGTTCAGGGCGACAAGAACGCGCGACGGCCGCCCGAGCTTCTCACGCGCGATCACGTGGCGCGATGCATCATGCGCGAAGTACGCGAAGGACGCGGATCTCCGCACGGCGGAGTGTTCCTCGATATCTCGTGGATCAAGTCGAAGATCTCGAATCCGACTGAGCACATCAGGAAAAAACTTCCGAGCATGTATCACCAGTTCAAGCAGCTCGCTGACATCGACATAACCACCGAGCCAATGGAAGTAGGGCCGACTACTCACTATGTCATGGGCGGCATTCAGGTCGACGGCGACACGCAGATGTCGACTGTTCCCGGGTTGTTCGCTGCGGGTGAGTCGGCCGCCGGCTTGCACGGCGCCAACAGGCTTGGCGGAAATTCATTGTCCGACCTGCTCGTGTTTGGAAAACGGGCGGGCGAATACGCAGCGCGATACGCGTCGGAATCGACGCAGGGCGCAATAGCGGGTGACATGATCGACCGCGCTGCGCGTCACGCACTCGACCCGTTCGATCGCGCACAGCAGGACGCGAGCACTGAAGGCCCATATCAGGTTCAGCACGCGCTTCAGGAAATGATGCAGACTCTCGTCGGGATAGTGCGTAGTGAAAAGGAGATGCAGCGCGCGCTGGAGGGGCTTCAGGCGCTGCGCGATCGCGCCGGGCGCGTTAGCGTGCCCGGCAACCGTGAATTCAATCCCGGGTGGCACACGGCTCTCGACCTCGACAACCTCCTCACTGTCGCCGAGGCGGTGACGCGATCGGCGATCGAGCGAAAAGAAAGCCGTGGTGGACATTTTCGCGACGACTTTCCCGAGAAGTCTCCGGCTTATGCGGGATTCAACATCATTGTCTCCCGTGGTGGTGACGGATCCATGAACGTGAGCCGGCAACCGATCCCTGACATGCGCGACGACCTGAAGCAGATCGTCGAGGAGAACAAGTAAGGATGACAGCCAGCGTGTCACGATCGATTGTCGAAAGCGGCCAGCGAGCTGCTGAGCGCAGCGATGCCAGCGCAGGAGGGCAGAACAGGAAGGCGACGTTCAACGTGTGGCGCGGCGACGCGAATGGCGGAAAGCTCGAGAGCTATACCACCGAAGTCTCGGAAGGAATGGTTGTGCTCGACGCGATCCTTCAGATCCAGTCGGAGAGCGCGAACGACCTTGCGGTTCGCTGGAACTGCAAAGCCGGAAAGTGCGGCTCATGCTCGGCCGAGGTGAACGGAATGCCGAAGCTCATGTGCATGACCCGCCTTAACGATCTCGATCTTTCGGAGCCGGTCATGGTGGAGCCAATGCGTGCATTTCCGCCCGTACGAGACCTCGTGACGGATGTCTCGTGGAATTTCGAAGTCAAGAAGAAAATCTCGAAGTTCAAGCCGCGGCCGCCTGATGCAGCGGATGGGACATGGCGAATTGCTCAGAGCGACGTTGACCGGGTTCAGGAATTCCGGAAGTGCATCGAGTGTTTTCTGTGCCAGGACGTGTGTCATGTTCTGAGAGATCATAAGAAGTATGATTCGTTCATCGGCCCGCGCTTCCTGACGTTCGTGGCGGCTCTCGAAATGCATCCGCTCGATACAGTCAACCGCACCGAGGAGCTGAAAGAGGCGCACGGCATTGGCTATTGCAACATCACCAAGTGCTGTACCAAGGTTTGTCCCGAGGGAATCGCGATCACGGACAACGCAATTATCCCGCTGAAGGAGCGGGTGGTCGATGAGTACTACGATCCGCTTCACGCGCTCGTACGGCTGTTCAGGCGCAAGTCTCAGTAGAAGGGTGCAACGATGATCAAGCTCAAGCCAATCTCGAAGGAGTCCATTCCTCGCGCGATCCAGAAGGTGGAGCGCTACCGATTGCTCAACCAGTCGTGGGCGGCGGAGAGCATCTGTCTCGATATCCTGGAAGTTGACCCGGAAAATCAGCAGGTATTGGTGATGATGGTGCTGGCGTTGACAGACGTTCACAGTGGCGTCGCGGCGTCGGGCGTTCTCAAGGCGAAGGAGTATCTCGCGCGCATCAGCGACGATTATCAGCGCACTTACTATTCCGGCATGATTGCAGAGCGAAGGGGTCAGGCTCTGTTGTCGCAGGGCGGAATGGGATCAGGCTCCATGGCGTACGAGTCTCTGAGAGATGCGATGGCGCTATATGAAAAGGCGGAGTCGATTCGGCCAGCCGGAAACGACGATGCGATCCTGCGCTGGAACACGTGCGCGAGAGTTCTCAGTGGTAACAGTCATCTGGCGCCCTCGTCCGATTCTTACGAGCCCGCGCTCGAGGACTAGTCTTTTCGTTGACTCGAGGTCTGCTGGAACCCTCCCGCCGGGTCGGTCGCGGAACCCCTTCCTCGAGCATTATCGCACATGGAAAGGCCCGGAAATCGGCGAGACCTAGCCCGGGAAGTGCAGAACATCGAAGCGTGAAGCTCGCCTCGATTGCCGCCATTGCATCGCTCGTCGCTTGTACCTCCGGAATCGACATAACGAATCCGAATCCGATCCCCGCGAGTTTTTCTCTGAGAGTCCAGGAAGTCGCAACGGGCCTGTCGAGTCCGGTTTACGTGACGTCTCCCCCCGGTGATGCGAGACTATTCGTCGTCGAGCAGGGTGGACGCATCAGGATCATCGAAAGCGGACAGCTCGTCGCTACTCCCTTTCTCGACATCTCGTCGCGCATGACAAGCGGCGGCGAGCGCGGTCTGCTCAGCCTCGCGTTTCATCCTTCGTACAAAACGAACGGGTTCTTCTATGTCTACTTCACCGGTCTTAGTGGAGAGATTCGTGTGGAGCGATTCACGGTCTCCGGCAACGCGAATATCGCAAACGCGGGATCAAACAGGCTGATACTCACGACGCCGCACTCATTTGCGGCGAATCACAACGGCGGCCTCGCGATGTTCGGTCCGGACGGAATGCTCTACCTCGGCCTCGGCGACGGTGGCGGCGGGGGCGATCCGCTCGGCAATGGACAGAATAAAGCGACTCTCCTGGGCGCCCTGCTGAGGATCGACGTAAACAATGGTGATCCGTACGCGATTCCTGCCGGAAATCCTTTTGTCGGTGTCGCGGGAGTACGGCCCGAGCTATGGGCAATCGGTCTGCGCAATCCATGGAGGTATGCCTTCGATGCACAGACCGGATTGCTATACGTCGCTGATGTCGGGCAGGACAAGCTCGAGGAGATCAACGTCGTTGCCGCAGCTCGGGGCGGATTGAACTATGGATGGAATGTCATGGAGGGATTGTCGTGTTTCAACGCTGCAGCATGCTCGCAGACAGGACTCGAGCTTCCGGTTCTTGATTACAGCCATTCCGGCGGATCGTGCTCGATCACCGGCGGCTTCGTGTACCGGGGAAGCGCTATTCCCGAAATCGCCGGCCACTACCTCTACTCCGATTACTGCCTCGGCTTTCTGAAAAGCTTTCGTTACGACAATGGAACCGCGGCCGACCAGCGCACGTGGAATGTCGGATCGATCGGGTCGATCTCTTCGTTCGGGCAGGACAATGCGGGCGAACTCTACATGACTTCGAGTAACGGCAAAGTCTACAGGATCATGCGGGGGTTCGGCGCCGACATGCGAGCGGGAGCCACGGCCGTGCGGTAGACCCAGATGATCAACAAAGGCTGAAGGGGCAGGCGAAGAACGAGGATCAACAGGTAAAGAGCCGATGCGCCCTCGTGAATTGCGTTCAGGAGCATCTGCACGTTGGCGGGAAATACAGCGACGAGGAGCGTGATCAGCCCGATGCCCGCCCACTTTCTAAGCCGTGGTATGAGCAATCCGATTCCTCCGAGTATCTCGGCAACTCCGCTCACGTACACCATCTCGAGCTGAAGCGGAATCCATGGCGGCATGATTCCCATGTACCGGCCGGGAAGCAGAAAGTGAATCAAACCCGCAACAATGAAGAGCGCGGCTAAAAGAAAAACATTTCGCCGGGTGTGCATCGTTCTATAATACTCGAATGATATGGATGAGACTGTTGATGGCGCTGTCGCTCATGACACCGCTTGCTCGAATCGATGCGGACTCGGCGCATGTCGCACTGCCCGAGGCGCGCGCTCTGTGGGTGACGCGCTTCGACTACGATTCCGAAGCAAAGATTGCACGGATAATGGAGACGGCCGCACGCGCGCACTTCAACATCATCTACTTTCAGGCGCGCGCGGCCGGCGATGCGTACTACCGTTCCAGCATCGAGCCGTGCGCCGCTTTGCTTTGCGGCAGAATTGGAGGAACTCCTTCGTACGATCCTCTCGAGGTCGCGGTTCGCGAGGGTCACCGGCGTGGTCTTCAGGTTCACGCCTATCTCAATGCACTGACGGCGCAGGCTGCAGGAATCGAAGGGCAATGTAAATCGATTCCGCTGCCCGATCCGGGCAACCCGCGTCACGTTCTGCTCGATCATCCCGAGTGGATCATGACCGACAGAACGGGCAAGCGCCTGCCGTGCCCGAACAGCGAGGAGTATGTCTGGCTATCGCCTGCCTTTCCTGAAGTGAGGCATCGACTCGCCGCTGTCGCGGCCGATGTTGCGCGGCGATACGACATCGACGGAGTGCATCTCGATCGGATCCGCTTTCCCGGAGAGTCGTGGTCGTACGATGCGGCGAGCCGCGCGGAGTTCGGGATGAATCCCGATACGCATCAGTCAGAGTGGAAAGCGTATCGAACCGCGCTTGTGAGCCGGATGGTGCAGGAAACCTTTGACAGCGTGCGAGCCGTGAAGCCTGCGCTCGTCTTGTCTGCCGCCGTCTGGGGCGTTTATAACGACAAGTGGAATTGGCATACACTCGCGGGCGCGACGAATCTCATGCAAGACAGTCGCGGCTGGGCGCGAGCCGGATATATGGACGTGCTCGTGCCGATGACGTACTACCGGATCGGTCCCGCATATTGCTCGCGCATCGACTGGCGCTGCACGCTCGACGAGCAGATGCAGGGGGCGGAGAAGGAGACGGGACGGCAGATGTACATCGGCATCGATGCAAGCAAGGGAGCGCGCGAAGTTCTGGATCAGATCAGGATTGCGAGAGGCAAAGGCGCGACGGGAGTTGCCATATTCTCGTTCACCGACGCGAACGACGCGGGCATCTGGGCTCCTCTCGCGGCGGGATTGTTCGCCGACCGCGCCGAAATTCCTTCAATGCCCTGGAAGCTCAACGTCACTCACTGAATGAGTGAGCGCGTCTGCGTCATCGTCAACCCGGCGGCGGGACGAGGACGCGGGGCGCGGATGCTGCCCGCGCTGACTGCCGCATTTGCAGCCGCTGGAGTCGACGATATTCGTGTGACTGCACGAAGTGGCGAAGAGCGCGATGCCGCTTATGCCGCTATCGAAGATGGATGCACGACTCTCGTCGCCGTGGGGGGTGACGGCACCAGTGCAAATGTTGCCAACGCGATCCTCTATGGAGGCAGGCATGCGCGGCTGGCCGTTTTGCCAGCAGGGACAGGCAACGACTTCGCGAAGGCCACTGGCACCGGAGGAATTGATCTTGCTTCGATGGCCCGGCTTTGCGTACAGTCGTCCGAGAAACGCCTCGATGTGGGAAGAATAGAAGACAACTACTTTTTGAACTGCGCCGGCTTCGGGTTTGACGTAGCAGTGCTTCAGGAGCTGCAGCGAACGCTTTGGCTGCGCGGACCTTCCGTCTACATCTGGTCAGCGCTGAAGCAGCTCTTTACCTATCGAGGAGTGGATATCGTAGTTGCCTCGCGCGAGGTCTCGGAGCGCAAATCACATCATTTGATGCTGGTGATCGCCAACGCCCCCAATTTTGGCGGGAGCTTTCGCATCGCACCGCGTGCATCTCTCGTCGATGGGAAGCTCGACGCGATCTCGATTCTCGACCTGCCTGCCGGCCGCCGGGTCGCGATGCTCGCCGCGGCAATAAAAGGCTCGCATGAAAACCTTCCCGGCGTAGTCACGGGCCAATCCGAGAGTTTCGAGATTTCGTTTGCGACAGCTCCCTGGTACGAAACCGACGGCGAGCTTCACCAGGCCAACAGCGAAAACCTGAGAGTGATTTGTTGTGCGGGCGCACTCCGCGTAGCGAGCGCGAAGCAGGACGTCAGCCCGAGTGAATCGGCCGAGCTTGATCAGGATTCCCGTTCCAGCAATACGATTCCGGACATGCGCCTGAATTCTTCGCGCGTCTTCGCGGGTTGAAGGCGTCCCATGAACCGCCAAAGCCAAGCCATTCGCATCTCCCGATGCAGCCGTCTTGCCTCGTCCATGGCAGAGCGGAATTCCATCTCCTTCCAACCGTACTTCGCATAGAACGCCGTGCCTTCGGCGGGCGCGAAACGGAATTGCGCGTTTGCTTCCTCGACGCGCTTTCCCCACGACCTGTTCATGATCGCGAGCAGTCGCGGGCTTGCGATGTCTATCAGCCAGAACCGGAACGAGCCGGCGGCGTGAAGATCGCGGGAAATGTTTCCCGCCTCTTCGGCAGTGAGATAAATGAGCAGGCCTTCGGTCACGACGAGCGCCGCCCTGGACGCGGCGCTGAGCCGGGCGAAGAGTGCCTTTCTTGCATCATCGTTCGTGAGGTCCAGGCGAACCGCTTCGTATTCGCAGACCGGTCGTGATTCGCGAAGAGTGTCGAGCTTATAGTCGAGAATCCCGGGCAGGTCGACGTCGATCCAGCGGAGCATCGGCGCCAACGGCATCCGCCACGGCCTCGTGTCGAGACCCGCGGCGAGATTGATGACTGTATCGATGTCGTAGCTGGCGATGGTGTCGAGAATGATTTCATCGAAAACGGCGGTGCGAACGATCATCGCCCACGCCATCGCCTTTCCCTGGCTCATGTTGTCGACGATGTTTTCGCCGCGCTCGCCGGCTAGACGCCGGGCGAACGGGTCGGTGAACAGTGCGTCGGGCCGGTCGCTTTCCATCGCGCGATAGTACGCCACCCAGCGGGCGGTATCAGAAATGTTCTCGATCAGCATTGCTCGAAGCTCCGGGGGCAGCGAGTTGGTGATAATCTGTTCAGCGGGGGCGCTCATCGCGAGATATGCGACGTACACATTTCTCGCCGGGCCCGGCATGAGACGATATGTTCGACGCATGCGAATCCGCTTGTTATTCGTGCTGGCCCTTGCCGCCGAGGGTTGCGGGTCCGGAACCGGGACATCGTCGCCTCGTCGCGACTCCGCGCATGCCGGCTTGTCCGTCGCGCCTGCGTCTATCTCGGCTCCGGCTTACGTTCGTACCGGTATCGGCTTTCGCTCGACGAAGCAGCTCGACGAACACTTTGCCAAACACGGTCGCGAATTCCGGGGGCTGAGCAAGCAGGAGTACGTTCACGCGGCGCAGGAGCTTCGTGACCGATCGGCCGGCGGCGATGTTGAAGAGATTGTGAGAAGTGATGGCACCACCTCGCGGTTCGACCGCGCGAGCGGAGCTTTCCTCGCATTCAATCGCGACGGTACGATCAGAACATTCTTCAAACCGAATGACGGCGAGAATTATTTTCGACGCCAGGCACAACGCGGCCACTGACCATGACGAAAAAGCGAGAGTCGAATCAGCCGATGCCGAGCAATGAGGTGCGGCGTTACCTGAAGTCGAGGGGCTTGTCGAGCGATCTGATCGACGGGGGACTGGAGAGCGCAGTCGATCGGTGGGATGCGATCGCCAGATCCGCA
>JBBQYO010000087.1:0-10880 GCA_038208605.1 Gemmatimonadales bacterium
GGTGAAACCAGTACACTGCGCACGCGAGGCGTCCGAGAGTGTGACCGACGAGATCGTGACGACGAACGTGCGCGAGCTCGTGAAGCAGAACTGCGCGGCGGCGATCTTCGGTCCAGGTCGCGCATTCCGCGGGGAGCACGATCGTCGGCTTCAGGAATCCGCAGGCAAATGGCATTTTTGCATCTTCGCTGCTCAGCAAACGCGGCGGCTCGTCCAGCTCGAGACGGTCAGACACTTCATAGAGCGGCGTCAGCCAGTCCTGAGAGTCGAGTGCGTGCGAGTTGCGGACGATGCGCCTGACCATCAATGCGCCGTAGCCCAGCGATGCAATGAGGATCGCTGCGATCGATGCCCAGATCGCGACGAGCAGTGAGAAGCCGCTCATACTGGCCGGGAAGCCTTCGTCGACCGAGGTAATTCCAGCTGCCGGTGAAAACTTCGACGTAGCCGGCGAAACCGAAGATGCTTCGGGCCGCGCAGGTGTTCCGGACGTTTCGGGCAACCTCACGGTTGGAGCTTGGTCGATATTCGCAAGCGACTGCGCGCGTGCGGGCAGAATTTCCATCCGCAGCGGCGTGAACGTCGCGAGTGCCGGCACCAGCAGCAGTGCGCCGAGCGTGATCAGCCATACGAGATGTCTGGCTCCAGCAGATGCGCGCTGCATCGCGACGGTAATGCCGAGCGCGGCAACAAGGATGACAGTCGCTTTTGCGAGGAGCATCAGCATCGAAGTGTTCCAGCCGGAAAGCGCGATGATGTCGGATAGGAGTTTCATGGCTTATCTCCCGCTTTGACGGGCGCGTCTGATCGTGTCGCGCAGCCGCGCAACGTCGGCGTCTTCGATGTCGACGTCGGCGATTCGAAGCAGGGCAGTGACAGCCTGTTCAGGCGAGCCCGCAAAGTACGTGCGGACAACATGAGCCATCATCTCATCGCGAGTACTCTCCGTCGACTCGGCAGGAGAATAGACGTATCGAGGCCCGTCCTCCCTGTGCGCGATGAGTTTCTTCTCACCAAGAATTCGGAGAACCGAGCGAACGGCCGAGTAGGTCGGAGGATCCGGCAGATCACCCATGATCTCGGCGACGGTGGCAACTCCGCGGCGGTGGAGGATGTCCATCACCTGGCGTTCTCGCCGTGACAGTGCCGTTGTTTCGGTCTGGTTGGTCATCTCGATTGCGGTCATGTTGAAATGAGGCTGGGCAGGTTCCGACGCAAATGTCGGGCTGCGGTGCTGAAAAATCAACCGTGCTGAATTTTCAACAGACTGCGTCGTTTGTCAAGGGCCGGGCTACTGCCGGCACGTAAGAAATTTGTCGGCGGCCTAAATGGCGAAGTCGTAACCCAAGAAAATCACCTTGCGAAGGCAGGAATTGATGTTCGAATCAATGAAACCGCTCTCTGTGGTCTCTGTGGTCTCTGTGGTCTCTGTGGTCTCTGTGTCAAATTTGTCAATTGGGTTTCGCCCTATCTCTACCGTCTCTGCGTAACTGGCAGTTTGCCGCGCAACACACTGGCGATCAATGAATCTCCCGTCCCTCGAGATCATACTAAAACGCCGAGCCGACGGCTCAGCGGCGATAACTTGCGAGCGCGATGACGGCACAGTCACATGGCAGCGACAGGAAGGATCCCTCGGGCTGGTCTTTCCAAGTCACGATCTCACGCACTACTCTGTCGAGACCGCGCTCGGTTATGACTATGGCTTCTTCGGGCTCGTCGCCGACGGATGGGACTTCGCAGACTTCGCATCGCCCTGGCCGCGCGGACCGATCCCGAAGGAAGCTCTCGAAGTAGAGCTGATGGTTGGTCTGCTCGACATGCAGAGGAGCATGCTCGCCGACTGGAGTGCCGCCGAGCTCCTCGAGCAGGGGAAGCTCTACGTGGAAGGCCAGGGCGGCAAAATTCCGCTGCCTGAGCTCACCGACGATATGTTCGATCGCGTGCGCGCATTGCGAAGCGATGTATTCGCTCGATGGGCGGCAATCGCGCCCGGCGATACGCTCGAGCTCAGGTTTCTTCGCGGGTCGGCTCGACAGAGCGCGCACTGAGTTTCGATTCGATCCTTCTGTCCGGAACAAGCCAGATTGCAGCGACCACGACAAAGATCACATCGGCAAAGCGCGGATCGATGAATGCCAGGCCGACGGACGCTGCGTATAGAGCTGCGGATAGGATTCCTTTCGCGTCCTTACCCACCGCGCGGGCGAGATCGGAGGCTGGCCCTTCCTCCTTGATGATGCACTGCTGAAGAACGAAATACGCGACCCCCGCGAAAAACAGTACCAGACCATAGACCGCGGTCGGCAGGGCTTGCGTATGGTAGTCGCCAAGCCACGCAGTTGTCGCGGGTACGAGAGACAGCCAGAAGAGCAGATGAAGATTCGCCCAGAGAATCGTTCCATTGATCCGGTGGGTGGCCTGCAGCATGTGATGATGGTTGTTCCAGTAAATACCGAGGAACACGAAGCTCAGCACATACGAGAGCACGTGAGGCAGCACCGATCTCAGCGCGCCGATGTCACTTCCGGACGGGATTTTGAGCTCCTGGACCATGATCGTGATCAGTATCGAGATGACGCCGTCGCTGAACGCTTCGAGCCGGGTTTTTCACATTCAGTCGATCGGCTTCAGATTGGCAACGATCGATTCGCGGTGCGATTCAAGAAACGGTGGCAGCACGACCTTCTCGCCAAGTGTCTCGCTGTTCTCGTCCACAGAAAACCCCGGCCCGTCGGTGGCGATCTCGAAGAGAATTCCACCGGGCTCGCGGAAATAAAGACTGCGAAAGTAATAGCGGTCGATCTCGCCGCTGTTTCTTACGCCCATCGAATCGAGGCGCTCATGCCACTCGTGGTATTCATCGACTGTCGGAGTCCTGAACGCAACATGGTGAACTCCACCGGCGCCGAGACGCGCTCGTGGAGCACCGGGCTCGACAGCGACGTGAAGCTCGGTATGAGGCCCTTCGCCAGCCATCTTGTACACGTGGACCGCATGAGACGTGCTGGCATCGCTCACGTACTCACGAACTTGCTCCATTCCCATCACGCGGGTCAAAACCACATCGGTGCGTCCAAGCTCGGGAACGCTCATGACGACCGGTCCGAGTCCGCGGATCTGATATTCCTCGGGAACAGGACTGTTCGCCCAGGGCCGGGAGTCGTCACCGGTGCCGCCGTCATCGATCAGGGAAAGCCGCTGGCCTTCGACATCTTCGAGCTCGAGTGACAGTCTGCCATCACGCTCAACGATTCCGGTGTGCACGACTCCGAGCTCGAGAAGTCGATCTGTCCACCAGTCGAGTGCATCGCGTCCGTTGACGCGAAGCGACGTCAAAACAACGCTGTTCGTACCTCGCTGCTCGCGCGGAATGCTCCAGTCGAAGAACGTCAGATCAGTTCCCGGCGTTCCGACGGCGTCCGCGTAGAAGAGATGATACGCGCTGACATCGTCCTGATTGACGCTCCGCTTCACGAGCCGCATTCCCATCGTGCTCGTGTAGAAGCGCAGGTTTTCGCGAATGCTCGCGGATACTGCGGTCAGGTGATGAATGCCGTGCAGCTTCAAATCGTCTCCTTTTTCGGGCCGCGCCTTCCGGTAAAGGATATTGCGCGCCCCTCTGGGAGCACCAGATTGCCTCCATGATTGCAAACCGCGAGACGACTTTTCAAGGCGCTGGGGGCATCGAGCTTTTCCTCCAGATCTGGGAGCCGAACGCCGCGCTGCGCGGCGTCGTGGCGATGGTGCACGGACTTGGAGAGCACTCGGGCCGATATCCCACCCTGGTCAAGACTCTCACGGATCACGGTTTTGCCGTGAAGACGTTCGACAATCGCGGCCACGGAAAATCGTCGGGCATCCACGGGCATATCGACGACTGGAGCGACTACAGGGAGGACGTGCATGAATTCCTTCGGTACACATCGTCGCACTACACGAACCTTCCGCTCTTTCTGTACGGGCATAGTCTGGGCGCACTGATTGTCACTGATTACGTGCTCTTTTATCCAGAGGGGCTCGACGGATTGATCGTCAGTGGACATCCGCTTCAGCCCACCGGCGCCGCCAAACCCCACCTCATTCTGCTGGCAAAGCTGCTCTCGAAGTACAAACCAAAGTTTGCGTTTCCCCTTGGCCTCGATCCGGCCGCCCTCTCGCGCGACTCGAGGGAGGTCGAGGCATACCGAAACGATCCGCTCGTTCGGACCAACGTGACGGCACGATGGGGAATGGAGGCTCTCAGGGCGGTGGATCGGGTTCGCGCGCGCGCGCATGAGATCACGCTGCCGCTGCTGGTGGTGCACGGCGGCGCTGACCGGATCAACTCGGTCGAGGGAAGCCGTGAGCTGCTTCGGCTGGTTTCGAGCACCGACAAGGGCCTCAAGGTGTACCCGGGATCATTTCACGAGCCGCATAACGATATGGATCGCGAAACAGTGGCGACCGATCTGATCGACTGGCTGCTCGCCCGCACGCCAAGACCTCCAACGTTAAATGACGGCTGAGCAGTGAAGCACCAAGCGGCGGCGGGTCTGTTCGCCGCCTGCCTGGTTCCCGCAGCGAGCCAGTCACAACCTATTCGTCCTGCTTCGATCGATTCAAGCGTTCGCGTCATGGTCGACAGCGGCTTTTCGGGCGTGGTCCTCCTAGCGCGCGGGAGGGCGGTTCTCCTGCGCAAAGCGTACAATGCTGGCGCTAATCGACTCACCCCGGAATCACGATTCTGGATCGGCTCGATGACGAAAGGATTTACGGCTGCGGCGATTCTTCGTCTCGTCGAGCAAAAGCGGCTGGCACTCTCCGACTCCATCGGCCGGTTCATTCCTGACGTACCGCCGGACAAGCAACGAATAACGATTCAGCAGCTGCTCACACACACATCGGGAATCGACGGACAGTTCGCCGCAAATGGCGAGACGTCACGAGACAATGCGGTACACGCGATTCTTGCGCAGCCGATGGCCTCTGTTCCCGGATCGCGGTATCGCTACATGGATGACGACTACGTGCTTCTCGCCGCTATCGTCGAGATCGCCTCGGGCGCCCGGTGGAACGCTTACGTAAATCGCGAGATCGTTGCGCGAGCGAGACTGCGTCACACGTCGGTCTGGCCGGGTGACGACTGGGGCCATGTAGGAGCAAATGGAATGTCGAGTACTGCTGACGATTTACTTCGATGGGTTTCGGCGCTTCGTGAAGGTCGAGTGCTGACTCGCGCGCATTCGCGACTCCTCGAGAAAGGCCAGGTTCTGGTCCGGGAGGAGCGCGGCGAGGACATCTACTATGGATACGGTGTAAGAGTGTACGAGAAGAACGGACGCGTTACCGAGGTGATGCATTCCGGCAGCTCCGACGATTTGAATACCGGAATATTGAGACTGCTGCGGCGAGGCCTGGTCGTGATTGTCCTTTCCAACGCGGGCGACCACGGCGGAACTACGTGGAGCTCCTACGCAGCTCATCACCTTCCGCTGGCCGACCGTTAGATTTGACGGCGAGACCACTCCGGGGGGAATCATCATGAATATTTCTTTCAAACACTCGATCGCGGCCACCGCTGCTGTCGTTATGACGCTGGCACTCGTTTCTTCGCGCGCTTCTGCTCAGGCGACTTCGCCGGCCACGGCAACGCAGCCTGCCACAACCGCCGCTGCGCTGGCTCCTCCGCCGACAATCGACATCGGCAGACTTGCGCCCGATTTCACACTCGCCTGGGCGGATAGTCTCGGGGCCCGCCAGGCGCCGATGAAGCTGAGTGATTTGCGCGGCAAGGTTGTCGTCCTTGCATTTTACCCCGGTGACAGAACCTCCGGCTGCGCGGCCGAGCTCACGAAGTTTCGCGACGAATACCCGAAAATGTTTGGCAGGAATACAGTCGTAATTCCCATCTCCGTTGACAGCGTCGCGAGTCACGCGTCCTGGGCGTCCGACATGAAATTCCCGTTCGCACTGGCCTCTGACCCGCAGCTCACTGTTGCCGACCAGTACGGATCACACACGCCGGGACGCACCTACGCGAGCCGCACGGTCTTCGTCATTGGCAAAGACGGCAAAATTCTGTGGCGGAATCTGAAGTTTGGGGCACTCAACGAAGGTGCCTACACAGAGCTTGCCGCCGAGGTTGCGAAGGCTCAGTAATTCGAAGGGCTCGCCGCGCCGGCGAGACTGTGTCGCATACCGCGGCGAGAGTCCCTCCCGTAGTCCCGCCTCACACCTTGAACCGGAGCCGCCTGCCGTCGCTCGGTGATTGATCGCCAACCCTCCGGTCCGGTTCAGCAGCCGCGCTATCTCACCCGTAGATTCTGACCCGTACCGACCCGAATTGTCGAGACGAAGCTATTTTAGGAGCGACTTGGCCGAATTCAGGACTGCACTTCCAGCCGTGCAGGAATCCGCGACAAGATCCTCTTTCCGGACCGCAGATGATCACACAGGGACCGCGCCGTCACTTCTCGTCTGACAACTGGTCTGGCGTACATCCGGAAGTAATCGCCGCGATCTCGGCCGTGAATAACGGTCATGCCCCCTCTTACGGTCATGACACATACACGGCGGCGACGATTGCGCGACTGCGCGACGTCTTCGGAGACGACGCGGAAATCTTTCTCGTGTTCAGCGGCACCGGCGCAAACGTTCTCGGGCTTCAGACCGTCGCTGTCCCGTTCAATACCGTCATCTGCTCCGAGACTGCACACATCTACACATCCGAGTGCGGCGCACCCGAGAAACATGTCGGCTGCAAGCTCTCGCCCGTTCCAACAACGGACGGCAAGATCGATCGCGCCGGTATCGCGCGCCACCTGCACGACTTCGGCAACGATCATCACGTTCAACCGAGCGTTGTGTCGATTTCGCAGGCGACAGAATACGGGACTGTGTATACTCCTGACGAGATAAGGCTCATCTCATCCTTCGCACGCGAACATGGCCTGAAGCTGCACATGGACGGTGCCCGCCTCGCGAACGCCGCCGCAAATCTCGGTGTTTCACTCCGTGAGATTTCCGGCAACGCAGGAGTCGACGTCCTCTCGTTCGGAGGAACGAAGAACGGCATGATCGCCGGCGAAGCTGTCGTCTTCTTCGACCCGGAGCTGGCGCGAAACTTCGCCTATCGCCGCATGCAGGCAATGCAGCTTTCGTCGAAGATGCGTTTCATCGCCGCTCAGTTCGATGCACTGCTGGCAGATGATCTGTGGCTCAGGAGTGCCCGTCACTCGAATGCAATGGCGGCTATGCTCGCCAACGGCCTGGCGAGCATTCCGGGAGTCCGGTTGACGCAGGTCGTTCAGGCCAACGAAGTTTTCGCGCTCATTCCGCGCGAGCACGTTGCAGCGCTTCAGGAATTGGCCTGTTTTCAGGTCTGGAATGAGCCCAGGACCGAGGCGCGTTTCGTTGCATCGTTCGATACGACAGAAGAGGATGTATCGGCGTTCCTCGCTGGAGCGAGAGACGTAATCGGTGCCTGAGCCAGGGGCCGCAACAATGGAGAATAGAACATGGATCTGAAGACGGGAAAAGCTCTCGTGACCGGCGGGAGCTCGGGTATTGGCTATGCGACGGCACAGCTCCTTCGAGATCGCGGCGCTGATGTAGCGATCTGCGGACGGAAGGCAGACGCGGTAGAGCAGGCCGCGTCCGAGCTCGGCGCACTCGGGATCGTTGCCGATGTGTCGAGAGAGGACGATGTCGTTCGAATGGTGCAGCGAGTGATCACCGAGCTCGGTGGCTACAACATCCTGATCAACAACGCCGGTTTCGGAAGCTGGGCGCCACTGGTAGAGACCAAGGCAGATGACTTTCGCCGGGTGTGGGAGACAAATGTGCTGGGGGCGATGCTCGTAGCGCGCGAATCGGCGAGACACTTCGTCTCGAAAAACACGGGCAATATCGTCAACATCGCATCGACGGCCGGCAAGAAGGGAGGTGTCGGCGGAAGCATTTACGCGTCCACCAAGTTCGCGGTCAACGGGCTCACCGAGAGCTGGCGAATGGAGCTGCGAAAGAACAACATCCGCGTCATGCAAGTGAACCCATCGGAAGTGCAGACCAACTTTTTCATCAACGCGGGCCGAACCAGACCAGCCAATTCCAGCAAGCTCGAGGGCGACGACATTGCGGCCGTGATCTGCGACATGCTATCGATGCACGACCGCGCGATGATAACCGAAGCGACAGTCTTCGCTACGAATCCGATCGACTGATTCTCTTCTTTTTCCGTACCTGGCCGGTCTAGGTCTTGAAACACATTCGCGCCGCCGCGACGACCAGATCGGCGGCGCCGGCAAGACCAAGCCAGTCCGTATTCACCGAGAGATGATAGTTCGACTGTTCGCGCCAGCCGCGGTTCCAGTGACGGCGCACCCATTGTTCGCGCTGCGAGTTGGTTTCGTCGACGAGCCGTGACGCTTGGTTCTCGTCGATCCGGTCTCGCGTCATCGACCGCGCAATCAACGCGGATCTCGGCGCATGACAGAAGACATGAAGAGCATCGCTTCTCTCCGCGAGCATCGCTTGCGCACCCCGGCCGACAATGACCAGCGGGCCGCGGGCGATTGCCTCATCGACAATGTGCCGGGTGACTTCGATCACCTGCGCGTCGGTAGGCGGACGCTTGCCGGCGCCTGCCGGTATGATCCAGTCCTGCGATCCAAGGGCCATCGTCTCGACGAGACGCTCCGCGAGCGACGGAACCCGCTCCTCGCGCGCTGCAACTTCGTCGCGCGTTACTCCAAGGCGAACCGCCACCGCATCGACGACGGCGTTGTCGAGCAACGACCACCCGAGCGACGACGCGACTCGCGCTGCGACCTCCGATCCGCCGGATCCATATAGCCGGGAGACCGTGATGATCGACATCTATTCCTGATACGGCCGGCGGCGCTTCTCTTCGTGAGAACGGGAGTAGAGACCGGCATCGCTGCGCGAGATTTTCCTTCGCGCGACTAGGGATTCGAGCACAAGCTCGCATGCAGCCGCGACGAGCGGTTTGTCACTCTTGTCTGCGAGCCCCGTGAGCTCGACTATACCAAGCAAACCGGGAACGGACCTGAACCCGTCAACGACCGATGTAGCTGAAACGTCGTCGTTAACCTGAAGAGCTCCGCCGGCATCGAACCACATGATGATGTCGTCGGCGTTCACGCCGCCAGTTCGCTCGTGAAAGGTTGCGTCGGCGGCGCGTCTGATCAGCTCGCGTGCGATGTTGTGCCCGCCGACCAGCTCTCCTTCGTATTCGAGCTCGATCTTGCCCGTGATCGCGGGCAATGCAGCATAGATGTCGCCGATGCGGGGAACGATCTCGCGCTCTCCAGTGGAGAGCGACCGTCGCTCGGCGTTCGACACAATGTTTTCCATGACCGAGATTGGCATGCGCTGGGATACGCCGGAGCGCTTGTCGATTCGCTTGTCCTCCCGCGCCTCGAACGCGATGCGCTCGACGACTTCAGCGATAAAGTCTGGAACGCGAACCGGTATGGTGCCGCGATCAGTCCATGCCTCCTGCTCGGTGATCGTCATTCCGGTCGAGACTTGTTCCGGATAATGGGTTTGAATCTCGCTGCCGATTCTGTCCTTGAGCGGCGTGATGATCTTGCCGCGCGCGGTGTAGTCCTCCGGGTTGGCGGTGAAGCACAGAAGTACATCGAGCGGCAGGCGAATCGGATATCCTTTGATCTGGACGTCACCTTCCTGCATGATGTTGAAGAGACTTACCTGCACCTTTCCAGCGAGGTCGGGAAGCTCGTTCAGCGCGAATATTCCCCGGTTCGCCCGCGGCAGCATGCCGTAGTGGATGGTCAGCTCGTCGGACAGCATGTGTCCGCCGCGCGCGGCCTTGATCGGGTCGACGTCGCCGATGATGTCGGCGACCGTGACGTCCGGTGTTGCCAGCTTTTCAACGAACCGGCTGTCGCGCTCGAGCCACGCGATTGCGGTTGCTTCGCCGCATTCATCGAGGACGTTGCGGGCGTACTTCGAAATCGGGGCGAATGGGTTGTCGTTGACTTCGCTGCCGGCGACGATTGGAATGACGTCGTCGAGAAGTGTCGTGAGCGCGCGCAGAATTCGGGACTTAGCCTGCCCTCTCAAGCCCAGGAGAATGAGATTGTGCCGCGACAGCAGCGCGTTCACGATCTGCGGCATGACGGTATCTTCGTATCCCAGAACGCCCTCGAACAGGGGTCCGCCGCGCTTCAGGCGCGCGAGCAGATTCGTTCTCATCTCGTCTTTGACCGACCGGATTGAGAGGTCTGACTGGCCCCATTTCGAACGCTTCAGGGCCCCAAATGTTTCGGGCAAATGCGAGGACAAATTGACTCCGTACTGCTGCTTAAAGAGGAATTCGGTAATCTAGTGCGGGAGATTTACGCCAACTACTCCACAACGGTTCCAACCCGTAAAAATTGAGTTATCTTTCCCGCTTGTACCGCGGGTGTCTGTTCCCCTTGACACCCATTTCGTAAAGGATAACTTTTTCGCCGCGCCATTAACGAGCATCGCAACAGCGTGCACGGACCGGCGTTTAATCACGTTGGCCCCCTCTCCATGGAGATTTTCAAAATGAAGCGCATCGCACTCGTTGTCGCAGTTCTCGCTCTTGCCGCATGCACGAAGAAGGATGAGGCTCCGATGGACACCGGGGCAGCAATGGCTCCGGCTCCGGCAGCAATGGACACCGGCATGAAGATGATGGACTCGACGATGATGAAGGACTCGATGATGAAGGATTCGATGATGAAGGACTCGATGATGAAGGCCGGCAAGATGATGAAGAAGAAGTAACCCTTCTTCTCCGTCACACGAAAAAGGCGCGACTAACCAGTCGCGCCTTTTTCTATTGAAGCAATCTGCACGGTACATTCGCCGCCATCCCACCGCGC
>JBBQYO010000088.1:0-10865 GCA_038208605.1 Gemmatimonadales bacterium
CCGATCTCACCGAGCTCATCGGGCGGGCCGCAGCCGATTCCGATCGCGGGCTCGGGAAGCTCTCGCTGACGATCGATGAAGACGCAATCGATCTCATATCGACAGAGGCAGACGGCGACGCACGCCGCGCTCTTACTGTGCTGGAAGCCGCATCGATACAGACAGGGGAGGGTGGACAAGTCACGCTCTCCGTTGCGCGCGACGCGATGCAGAAGCGCTTCGCGCAGCACGACAAGAGCGGTGAGTCCCACTTCAACATGCTCTCGGCGCTCCACAAGTCGCTTCGCGGAAGTGATCCGAACGGCGCGCTGTACTGGATGGCGCGAATGATCGAAGGCGGCGAGGATCCGATGACGATATTCCGCCGGGCGATCGCCATGGCGGCAGAGGACATCGGGCTTTCGGATCCAAATGCGTTGCAGCTCGCTATCGCTGCACGCGACGCGTACCACATGCTCGGGCCGCCGGAGGGTTATCTGCCCCTTGCCGAGATGATCATCTACCTCGCGACGGCACCCAAATCGAATTCTTCATACCGCGCGCTGACCGCGGCAATGGAGGCCGCCCGTGAAACTCCGGCCGAGCCTGTTCCGATGCACATCCGGAATGCGCCGACGCGTTTGATGAAGGAACTGGGTTACCATGAGGGGTACCAGTATGCGCATGGTGTTCCTGAGGCGTTCATCCCGCAGGAGTATCTGCCGGAAAAGCTGAAGGGGGCCGTGTTCTACGAGCCGGGGCCGTTCGGGTTCGAGAAGGACATTGCGAAGAGAATTGCTTGGTGGGCTGACATCAAAAGCAAGGCAAGCGATTCTTCGAATGAGTAGGGCGGTACCGGATACCGGTTGTTACCCGGTACCAGGTACCCGGTACCGGGTAACGTCAAATGCGGGTATCCGGTTCCAAACTCAGTTGACAGTCACGAGTACAGTCGTTCAACCAATAAATTGAAAGGGGGTCATTATGAATAGAAGAATTGCAATTGCTGCATTCGCATCGCTGTTCGCCGCAGGGTGCGCCAGCCTCGGAATGGGCGGATTCAAGGAGCCGCTTGTTCACTTCAATGACGCGAAGATTCGCGGGCTTGGATTGAGCGGCGGCGCGGTCGATGTCGTGCTCAGCGTTTACAATCCGAACGGCTTCAACCTCAATGCATCCCGCCTTACGTATAGATTGATGGTCGAGGACAGGGAGCTGGGAACGGGCGCGCTCGCCAATGCTTTCCGCGTCAACAGCAAGGATTCCACGTACGTCACGATTCCTGTCGATTTCAGCTACGCGGGTCTGGGCGCAGCGGGTCGGCAGCTTCTTCAGAACGGCAGCATCAATTACCGCGTAATCGGCGACTTTACCGTCAATACGCCACTTGGAAGCTTCACGAGACCGTACGACCAGCGCGGACGCTTCTCGAGCTTCGGAACCACCACGCAAAGCAGGTAGCACAACGTCCAGAGAACTGATCGAGCTTTCCGCCCCGGCCGAGCGAGCGTTCCTCGTCGGGGCGCAGCTCAAGAGGCCGTCAGGCCGCAATGATGGAAACGCACTGACGACCGGTGGGACACTCGGCATTTCTCGCGCGCAGCTGATGTCGGAGCATCTCGACGAGCTGGCGGAGCTCGTCGATACCGCAGGCGGAACCGTAGTCGGCACGCTCACCCAGCAGATCGATCGCCCGAATCCCGCGACATACCTCGGTAAGGGAAAAATCGACGAGCTGGGGCAGCGCCTTCAGGAAGCCGATGCGTCCCTCATCGTCTTTGACGACGAGCTCAGCCCGGCACAGGGAAAGAATATCGAGGACGCAACGGGCCGCCGGGTAATGGACCGTGCAGAGCTGATCCTCGACATCTTCGCGACGCGTGCGAGATCGAGCGAAGCGCGAATGCAGGTCGAGCTCGCCCAGCTCGAGTACATGCTGCCGCGCCTCATGCGCATGTGGAGTCACCTCGAGAAATTCCGTGGCGGCATCGGAGTCCGCGGCCCTGGTGAAACACAGCTCGAGACTGACAGGAGATTGATCAACAACCGCATCAAGCTGTTGAAAGGCCGGCTCGGAGAGGTGCAGAAGTCGCGCGAAGTCCAACGTTCATCGAGAAAGGGCCAGTTCCGGGCTTCGCTCGTCGGCTACACGAACGCCGGCAAGTCATCAGTGCTGCGAGCGCTGTCCGGCGAGAAATCGATTTTTGTGGAGGATCGTCTGTTCGCAACGCTCGATCCGCTCACTCGCGAGATCCATCTCGCCGAGAACACGAACGTGCTCCTCACTGATACAGTCGGTTTCATTCGAAAGCTGCCGCACAACCTCGTCGCTTCGTTTCGGGCGACTCTCGAGGACGTGTCCGAGGCCGACCTGTTACTTCACGTGATCGATGCGAGTCATCTGGGATGGGAAGAACAGCGCACGGTAGTCAATGGCGTTCTGACCGAGCTCGGCGCCCGCGAGACGCCAACGTTGCACGTCTTCAACAAGATCGACCTCATCCCGCATGACGATTTAATCGCGCTGGAAACGCGAATACAGCATCTTGTCCCGGGGTCGGTGTTCGTATCGACGGTCACTCAGGAAGGATTGGACCCCTTACGTCGGTCTCTCCTGTCGAACGCGCGATCGCGCCGGCCGGTGACCGAGATCAGGCTGCCACTTTCAGATGGGAAACTGCTGGCCGAGATCCATCGTGAGGCAGAGGTGCTGGATCAGAGACACGAGGGGCATGAGCTGGTGGTCGTAGCGAGACTTGACGAGGCATTGGCAGGCAAGCTGCGCAGGGCAGGGGCGGGTCTGGCGCATTCCTGAATCCGGTGCGCTCCGGGGGGCCCCGAATGGTACTGTAACGCACACACGATCGTCTCTTCTTTGTATGGAAAGACGGACTGTATGTTTACGTGCTAATTCAGTTTGCAGAACTCGCGGGTCTAGACTACAATTGGGGTCCCATGTACCCCTGCATCCCGCAATAGTCATCCGATGAATGCGATCATCTGGCTGATAATGCCATTGGCGATGGCGCTGGGGCTTGCCCTGGCGCTCACTCCCCTCGTGGCACGAAGCGCAGGTGCACTTCGTCTGTACGACGCTCCCGACGGAGTGCGACGCATACATGATCTTCCTGTCCCGCGACTCGGGGGTGTAGCAGTCTATCTCGTTGCGGCATTCGTATGCTGCTTCGTGTTTGTATTCGGCCGAAGCATTTCTCCCTACCTGTCGCCCATTTCCCTCGGCGACCACGAAATCAAAATTCTTACAGGAGCCTTCATCGGCTCCGGGCTGCTGTTTCTCGTCGGACTTGTCGACGATGTAAGAGGCCTTTCTCCGGGTGCGAAATCGATTGCCCAGTTCGCCGCCGCGGCGATCATGTGGTATTTCGGCCTTCGGCTGGATTCGATCGCACTTGGCTATGGACACGGCGTAGCGACTGGTATTCTCGGATTTCCGCTGCTGATGCTGTGGATCATCGGGGTCACCAACGCGTTCAACTTTATCGACGGGCTTAATGGACTTGCCGGCGGAATCGCCGTCGTTGCATGTCTCGCGATTATTGCGGTTGCCTCGGCGCTTGGAAATTTCTGGGTTCTTCTCCCGGCGGTGGTCCTCATCGGTGCACTGCTCGGATTTCTTCCCTACAATTTTCCGAAAGGCCGCATTTTTATGGGCGATGCCGGGAGTCTGAGCATTGGGTTTCTCCTCGCTGTCCTGACTCTCGAAGGTTCCGTCAATCAATTCGGCTCAGTGCTCGTTGTCGTCCCGATTCTGGCTGTTTTCGTTCCGCTGCTCGACGGCGCGCTTGCCATCATCAGACGCTGGCTGCGCCACGTGCCGCTTTCCGGCGCTGATGCGCGACACATTCATCATCGTCTCATCGCGCTCGGTCTGACACGCCAGAAGACCACGATGATTCTGTGGGCACTCGCGGCCTCGATGGCGGGATTCGGACTGCTGATCGCGCTCACCGCTCCGTTTGTCGCGGCTTCGGTCGCGATTCTCGGACTCGTCGGTGTCTGCGTGCTGGTAATCTATGGAACGAACCTGCTCTCTTATCACGAGCTGGTCGTGGCGGGAGAGGTTCTGCTTTCAGGACCGTCCAGGGCGCGAAGAGTGATCAGCGATCAGATCCGCGTTCTCGACCTGACTCAACAGCTCCAGCGTGCGGCCACCGTGCACGATGTTTCCGAGCTCTTGTCCGATGCAGCAGCATCATTCGGCTTTCTGGGAATGGAGCTCACGGGTCAGGATCTGGCCCTCGACCGGATCGCCGATCACATCATGTCCGCTACCTGGGCATGGAAGCTGGACTATCCGATCCGGATGGCCGACAGCGACGACGCGTCGATCGCGTACGTTCTGAGCATCTGGTGCAGCCCGGAGCAAAGCGCGAGGCCGTACGGCGCGGAGAGAGTTGCGAGGGTGCTGGGTCCCGCGCTTCAGCGGTGGTTCGTCACGCACACGCCGGGCGGCCCGGTCCCGGCTCCGGCGCACCTGCCCGTATCCGCGGGGCTTGCGCAACGCCGCCGCCTGAGAGTGACGCGCTAACGGACTTGGCCTTCTCACGCCACCATCATCACCGGTGGCGTTTTTTTGTAGTCTCTATCGCCGCCGAATGACGGTAGTGATTGCAGCCGCAGCGGCAATGGTGCTGGAAATCGGCCCGATAACGGTGAGGAACGATTTACTCTTTCTGCCCACGAGAACCTGATCGCCAGATCTGATCTGAAGCACGCCGGCTTCCGAATCAGGCTTGCTCAAATCGATCTTAACTTCCTGTCTGTCGCGTATCACTCTGACTTGGCGAAGCTCTCCCTGATCAGTTGGTCCGCCAGCGAGCGTGATCGCCTGCGTAATCGTGGTCTCAGGCGGTACGGAGTAAAGATCGGGCTTCCGTACCTCGCCGCCGACGATGATGCGAACCAGCGCCTGAATCACGAACTGCGGAGCGGTCTCGTATTTGGTGAGGAACGTCCTGAGGCGGTCCTCGACGACATAGATAGGGACACCGGTGACCTGGACTTCGCGATATAGCGGATGAATAACCGTGCCGTTGGCGGCAATCAAAAAATCGCCGCTGAATTCCGGCTTGCGCCAGACAACGATTCTTATCGCGTCACCAGGGTTGAGACCACCGGTTTCAATTACGGGAGGGCCGGCGGGTTTGGCAACAGTGCCCGGGTTCTGGGCAGATGCTGCAGACGGAAGAGCAAACGCGATCAGCACAGCTAGGGTGCGAGTTGGATTGTTCATTTAAACTGTTTGGAGTTGGCGGTCGCTGCGATCGGTTGGATTATCGTAAGGGGAGCGCAAGTTATCATGGGAGTGCGATGCCGTCCAGAAAGCGGACGTCATGATGGAGACGACTCAGGCTGCACTACAGATAGAGATCCTGGAGCGCGGAAAGCGCCGTGGCGTTCGACTGCTCATAAACGACGTTGTTTTGTTCAGCCCAGCGCATGAGCGTATAGAGCGCCCATGGGCGACTCCAGCTAACGCCTGATTTGCGCGTCTGAAACCCCTTCCAGATATCCCGCGCGTCGGAATAATCTATCCCTACCCTCTCGGCGGCGGTTTGGTTCATCGCGAGATCGACTTCAGAAAAAAGCTCCTTTCGCATCCACCTGTCGAAGGGAAGCGTGAAGCCCATTTTTGGCCGCGAGATATTTTCGGGAGGCAGTAAATCGCGAACCGCCTCGACGAGCAATGGCTTGATGGTTCCTCTCTTCAGTCTCATCTCTCTTGCGGCGCGGTGCGCGACCTTCGCTACCTGAACGTCCACCATCGGAACGCGCAGCTCGAGCGCGTGAGCCATGCTGAACACGTCGCTGTCTCGCAACAGCGTATTCCGCATGTAGCCTGTCAACTCGTAGTGCGATACTCGCTGGGGAGTGTTCATGCCATCTTCGTCCCAAGCAGGCGCTTCGGGAGCCGGGCGTCCTGGTGGAGAATCGTCCGCCATGAGCCGGCTTACGAATCGGTCGTCAAAGAGAGTTCGCGATGCGCGGTAGGCAGCGAGCGACGCCGTCTCATCACCGAGCATTCCTCCAACACGCTGAGCGCGCGCATCGTCGAATGGACTCAGGAACGCGGACCCCAGCTCGCGCATTGCGCGCGGCAACTTCCATAGCGGCGCGATTTGCTGGGCTCTCAGGAACGACGGGTATCCACCAAAAAGCTCGTCGCCACCGAGTCCGGACAAAACCACTTTCAGGCCGAACGACCTTACCGCACGACTCACTACAAAAGTGTTGAGGCCATCAAGGGACGGCTGGTCCATCGACTCGAAGACATCGGGCAGAGCCTCGAGCAAATCCTGGCCGCTGAGCATTACTTCGTGGTGATTCATTCCGAATCGGTGCGCGGCCAACCGCGCTGCCGCTGCTTCGCTGAAATCAGCCTCCTCGAACACGACGGTGAAACCCTCCAGCGGCCGCGCGGAAATCTCACTCGCCAATCCCGCCACTGCCGACGAATCGATTCCCCCAGAGAGAAACACCGCCACCGGCACGTCGCTCACGAGGTGATAGCCTACCGACTCTCTCAATGCATCACGAATACGACCGACGTGCGAGCCGCCCGGGTGATCGTCGCCATCGTCCGCGGCTGACGGCTCTGCAAACGGCTGAGGAGCCTGAACTGAAAGAGACCCATCACGAGCAACGATCTCGACGACGCATCCCGCCGGGATCGAAGTAATGCCTTCGATGATGGTAAATGGCTCGGCGACTGAGCCGGTTGACAGGTAGCTCGCCAGCCCGTCACGCGAGAGCTTGCGGGGAATGCAGCCCGTCGCGAGGAGAGCCCGGACTTCGCTCGCGAACAGCACGTCTCCATTACATCGGGCGAGGTAGAGAGGCTTGATGCCGAACGTGTCTCGAACCAGGTAACCAGTGCCGGCGTCGCGATCCCAGAGTGCGAGCGCAAACATGCCGCGAAGACTATGCAGGAACCGCGGCCCCTCGCGTTTCCAGCCGGCGAGTATCACCTCCGTGTCGGACCCGCTCGTAAATTTCACACCCGACTGTTCCATCTCGCGGCGAAGATCCATGAAGTTGTAGATCTCGCCGTTGAACGTGATGCACAAATTTCTGTCGTGCGAGAACATCGGCTGATGACCCTTTGCCGACAGGTCCAGGATCGCCAGGCGCCGATGTCCGAACGTGCCCGCAGTGCGGCCATCGTGCGAGACAATGTCTTCGACGCCGGCATCGTCAGGCCCGCGATGCCGAACGAAATCCGTCATCAGCTCGGCGATGCTCCGGTTTTCGCGCGCCGAGAAGATCCCTGCTATTCCGCACATGTCATGAATCTAGCGGGAAAGAATGGCGTTCCGCTGGAGCGCGCACAGAACGGATCTCCGTATGGGCTCCCACGTTGACGCGTCGTGAGCTTTAACTTCCTCGGCGTGGCCAATATGTTGTAAGTCGATGCTAGACTTCCATAGCCACCTTATGCCCGGCGTTGACGATGGCGCTGCGAGCGTCGAGGAATCGCGCTCGGGGATCAAGGCAATGCTGGCTGCGGGAGTCACTGGCATCATCACGACTCCGCACGTCTCGGCGTCGCTCCTGAATCGCGGGGTCCTCGACCGTCACCTCGAGAAAATCGAGATTGGATGGGAAGCCCTGCAGGAGCTCGTAGCATCGGAGTTTCCGAAGCTCAAAATCACACGCGGCGCAGAGGTGATGCTCGACGTCCCGCACCCCATACTCGACAATCCATTTCTCCGGCTCGGCGGAACGAAGTTCGTGCTGTTCGAATTTCCGTTCATGAACATTCCGCCCAATAGCACCTATGCCATTCGTGAGATGTGCGAAGCCGGATGGATTCCGATCCTCGCGCACCCCGAGCGCTACGCAAACATGGAACCGAACGTAGCGCTCCTCAAACAATGGAAGGAAGCCGGCGCTTACATGCAGATCAACGCGGGCTCTATTCTCGGACAATACGGCAGTCGCGCGAAGTCGCTGGCGTGGAGTTTTCTGGAAAGCGGAGATGCGGACTATATGTGCAGCGACTATCACAGCCGCGGCAAATGTCTTTTCGGTGCCGCAGTCGCCGAGCTTAGAAGCAGAAAGGGCGGGGCGCAGGCAGACGCTCTCGTGTTGAACGCAAAACGTATAACGAGGGGAGAGCTCCCTGACAAAGTCGAGTCCTTTTCGCCGGAGCCGCAGTCTGCCTGGGACCGCGTTTTCCGCCGCCGCGGCTAGGCCATCGCGGCGGCTGCCTCCTGCTCGGCCAGCACCATCATCCGTACAACGTCTTTCATCCTGAATTTCGCCTTCCATCCCAGCCGCTCTTCTGCGAGCGAAGGGTCCCCAAGGCCGCGTCTGAGATCGGTGGGGCGAAAGAACGCAGGGTCGAGCACCACATGGTTCTTCCAGTCGAGCCCCACTTCGCGAAACGCGAGCTCAACAAAATCCGACAAACGATTGTACTCGCCTGTTGCAATGACGTAATCGCCCGGCTTTTCCTGCTGAAGCATGAGCCACATTGCTTCGACGTATTCGGGCGCCCATCCCCAGTCGCGCTCGACGTCGAGATTGCCCAGCCTCAGACTCTCGCTGCTTCCCGCCGCGATACGAGATGCCGCAGCGACTACTTTTCGTGTCACAAATCTCGCCGGACGAAGGGGCGACTCGTGGTTGTAGAGAATTCCCGAGCACGCGAAAAGGCCGTAGGCCTCTCGATAGTTCGCGACCTCCCAGAACGCCGCTGCCTTGGCCACCGCGTACGGGCTCCGCGGCCGGAACGGAGTCTCTTCTGTCGCGGCCACTCCTCCGGTGTCACCGAAGCTTTCACTCGATCCTGCGTTATAGAAACGCACCGGGCTGTCGATGAATCGCATGGCTTCCAGAAGGTTTAACGTGCCAAGCCCGATGCTCTCGAGCGTTTCCACGGGCTGCTGAAAAGAGAGGCTTACCGAGCTCTGTCCCGCGAGATTGTAGATCTCGGTCGGCATCGTCTTCCGGATTGCCTGGAGCACACTTCGGAAATCGGTCACCGCCATCGATTCGAAATTCACGCGTTCGTGTATGCCTAGTCGCCGGAGATTCTCAAAGCCTGACATCTGCGCGTCGCGTGATGTGCCGAAGACCTCGTAGCCTTTGGCGAGAAGGAATCGCGCGAGGTAGGCGCCGTCCTGGCCGGACACGCCGCAGATGAGGGCGCGCTGCGCCGAGCGCTCGCCTTCCACCGCTACATCCCCGGGGCCCGAGCTCAAGCCTGACCCGTGGGGAAGCGTCTGATCACCGTGTTGTTCACGACAATGACATCCATGCGCGTCCGGAGAAAACAATCCAGGGCCTGTTCCGGAGTATCCACGATCGGCTCATTCTCATTGAAGCTCGTGTTCAAAAGTACCGGCACTCCGGTAAGCTTCTCGAACTCCTTGATGAGACGATAGTAGCGGGGGTTTGTTCGATTGCTCACGGTCTGCAGGCGACCGCTTCCATCGGCGTGAGTGATGGCGGGCAGAATGGAGCGCTTGTCCTCACGCACAGGGTAAACCTGCTGCATGAACGGATCGGCGGCGGCGCCGACGAAATAATCGTCCATCGCCTCCTCGAGAATCGATGGCGCAAACGGACGAAACTTCTCGCGGAACTTGATCTTTGCGTTGATGAGATCGCGCATGTCGCCGCGCCGTGCGTCGGCGAGAATGCTTCGATTGCCCAGCGCGCGCGCCCCCCATTCCATCCGGCCCTGATACCACCCGATGACATTTCCTTCGGAGATCAGCCGGGCGGTCTCGCGGCAGACTTCTTCTTCGGTGTCGTAACGCGTGTGCTCGTAGCGCCACGCTGCGTCGTCGCGCAAGTCGACCAGTGGCGTGACATCCGTATCCGGATATTCGGTTCCCCAGTATCCGTGCTCCATCACGAAGCCACGCGGTTTTTCGAGGACGTGATTCCAGACCTGGTATGCAGCGCCAAGGGCTGTGCCGTTGTCACCAGCGGCGGGCTGAATGTAGACCTCACGAAAGGGCGTCTCATTGCGAACCTTGCCATTGGCGACGCTGTTCATCGCGCAGCCGCCCGCGAGGCACAGGCGCGGATTTTTCGTTCGCTCCCACAGCGCGTTCAGAACATGGAAGGCGCACTCTTCATATACCGCCTGAAGTGACCGGGCGACGTTTTCGTGATGCGAAGTGAGCGGCTCACCCTTCGCTCGTGGTGGTCCAAGCAGGTCATCGAGAGCCGACGTGTACAGCGGACCCATTGTCGGAACGCCGCCTTCCCACTCCATCGATACGCCTTCGTCCCAGTGACGGAAATATTTTCTCTTCAGCTCGAACGCACCACCGCTCGTGAGAGTGATCAGCTTGCGAAGCTCCGGCGTGAATTCCGGCGAGCCGTACGGCGCGAGCCCCATGACCTTGAATTCGTCTCCGTAGTTCGGAAAACCGAGATGCTGCGTCACTGCCGTATACAGAACTCCGATTGAATGCGGGTACGAAACCTTGGAGAGCAGTTCGATCTTGTTGTTGCGACCGATTGCGGTGGATGTGGAGACGTAGTCCCCGAAACCGTCGATTGCGGAGATGGCTGCGTCGTCAAACGGCGAAACGAAGAACGCGCTTGCCAGATGCGATGGATGGTGCTCGACGAAATGGATCTGAGGGAGATCCTTCTCATTCACGCCGAGGGCGGCGGCAAGAGGATCGCGAACGTCGTGAACCTTGCGAAGGTTCTTCGTACGGTTGACGATGTTGGAGACTTTCATCCTGTTCGAAACGGCGAATGCCGCTTTCTTCATCAGGTTCGCCTTGGGGTCGCGGCTGATGGCGACATGGTCGATCTGGCTGCCGTCGATGCCGCCGATCTCGAGAACCTTCGCGATCGACTCGGTAGGGAAGCCTGCCCAGTGTTTGATGCGGCGG
>JBBQYO010000089.1:0-10846 GCA_038208605.1 Gemmatimonadales bacterium
CGAGCTCGCGTCGTTCCTGCCGTTCAGCCAGATACACCAGATCTTCCTGGATCAGCTGGCAGAGAGCGTCGGAGTCGTGCTCAACATGATCTCCGCTAACATGCGCACGAGCGAGCTGCTGGAGCAGTCCCAGCAGCTCACGCAGGAGCTGCAGAGCCAGTCGCAGGAGCTCAAGCAACAGCAGGAAGAGCTCAAGAAATCCAACTCCGAGCTCGAAGCGCAGACGAAGTCACTGCGAAGCTCGGAAGAGCTGCTTCGCGATCAACAGGTGGAGCTGCAACAGGTCAACGAAGAGCTCGAGGAAAAAGCATCACTGCTCGCGGAACAGAACAGAAAGGTCGAGCAGAAAAACGACGAGGTCGAAGCGGCGCGTCTCGCTCTGGAAGAAAAAGCAGAGCAGCTTGCGTTGAGCTCCAAGTACAAGTCGGAATTCCTCGCAAACATGTCGCACGAGCTGCGCACGCCGCTCAACAGCCTGCTGATCCTGTCGAAGCTGCTCACCGACAACAAAGACAAGAATCTTTCACCGAAGCAGGTCGAGTACGCACAAACGATCTACTCGTCCGGAAGCGATCTCCTGTCGCTGATCAATGATGTTCTCGACGTATCGAAAGTCGAGGCGGGCAAGATGGAGATTACGCCGACCGACGTGGCAATCGACGAAGTGAACGGCTCGCTCCAGCGGAATTTTTCGCCTGTCGCCGACCAGAAGGGACTGACTTTCAAGGTCGAGGTCCAGCCCGATGCACCGCGAACCCTGTACACCGATGGCCAGCGGCTCGAGCAGGTACTGAAGAACCTTCTGTCGAACGCATTCAAGTTCACCAGTGAGGGCTCGGTGACACTTCTCGTGCGCAAGGCCGAGGCAAGCCGGAGATTCCTGAATCCGGCGCTGAACTCAGGTAATGTGGTGGCGTTTGCGGTGTCGGACACCGGCGTCGGCATCGCCCAGGATAAACAGCGCCTCATTTTTGAAGCATTCCAGCAGGCGGATGGTACGACCAGCAGGAAGTTTGGTGGTACCGGTCTCGGACTCACTATCAGCCGCGAGCTCGCGCGCCTGCTCGGCGGGGAGATCCGCGTCGAGAGCACGCCTGAAAAGGGCAGCACGTTCACGCTGTTCCTTCCCCTGCGGTACAAGGAGCTTCCGCCCGATAACTCGCGCGGCGGGCGTGCCATGATGACCGATGTTGTCGATGCGCCAAGGCCGCCGAAGGCCAGCCCGAATCCGACGTGGCGTCCAACGGCAACGCGCGGCACGTCGTCACAACAAGCGCCGGTTCCGGAGCGCAGAGCTCAGCAATACATCGTGGAAGACGATCACGAGCAGGTTAATCCCGGCGATCGCGTAGTCCTGGTCATCGAGAACGATGCCAACTTCGCCAAGGTTCTCCTCGGAATGGCCCGCGAGAAAGGCTTCAAGGGAATTGTCTGCCTTGACGGAGACAGCGGTCTCGCGGCCGCGCACGAGTACAAGCCCGACGCGATCACGCTCGACATCGACATGCCGGGCCTCGACGGGTGGAAGGTCCTCGAGCGACTGAAGCATCATCCCGCTACACGCCACATTCCCGTCCACATCATCAGCGGAGTGGAGCGACGCCAGCAGGGGCTGAAGCTCGGTGCGATCGCGTATCTGGAAAAGCCAGTCAGCAAAGAGGCACTCGACGACGCGTTCGGAAAAATCTCTACGTTCCTTGACGACGTTCCGAAGCATCTGCTGGTTGTCGAAGATGACGAAGGCCAGCGTGCAGCCATCGTCGAGCTAATCGCCCACGAAGACGTCGAGATCACCGCGGTAGACTCGGCCGAGAAGGCGCTGCTGGAGCTTTCGTCGTCAAAGCATTACGACTGTGTGGTGCTGGATCTGGGTCTGCACGACGTGAGCGGGTTCGACTTCCTCGAGAGAGTGAAGTCTGACCCTGCGAAGGCGGAGCTTCCAATCATTGTTTACACCGGAAAGGAGCTCACGTCAGCGGAAGAAACGCGCGTCAAGAAATACGCGGAAACGATCATCGTAAAGGATGTCCGCTCCCCGGAAAGACTGCTCGACGAGACGGCGCTGTTCTTACACCGCGTCGAAGCGAAGCTGCCCGAGCAGAAGCGGCGGATGCTCGAGCAGCTTCACGATGCAGATGCCGTCATCGCGGGGAAGAAAGTGCTCGTGGTTGACGACGACGTACGCAACATCTTTTCGCTGACGAGCGTTCTCGAGGACCACGGCATGGTGGTGAGGTTCGCCGAAAACGGAAAGGATGCTCTCAGGTCGCTCGATGAAGACGGCGATGTCGACGCCATCCTCATGGACGTAATGATGCCGGAGATGGATGGGTACGAGACGACTCGCGCGATCAGGGAAAAGGATCAGTTCAAGTCCCTGCCGATCATCGCCCTCACAGCGAAAGCGATGAAGGGCGACCGCGAGAAGTGCATCGCCGCCGGAGCATCGGAGTACATCACGAAGCCGGTCGATACCGAACAGCTCCTGTCACTGCTCAGAGTGTGGCTGTACAAGTAGACGAAACCGTCCCGTCCGTTCTCCAGGACTCTGGTCAGTACGACCAGGACCTGGAGCGGGTTGAGATCGAGCTGCTGCTGGAGGGCATTTACCGGCACTACGGCTTTGACTTCCGTTCGTATGCATACGCGTCGATCAGGCGCCGCCTGTGGAAGCGGATCGAGGCAGAAGGCCTGACGACGATAAGCGCGTTACAGGCGGCGGTGCTCCATCAGCCCAACATGATGGAGAAGCTGCTGCTCGATCTATCGATCAACGTCACCGCGATGTTTCGGGACCCGACTTTTTATCAGGCGTTCCGCGAGCGGGTGGTGCCGCTTCTTCGAACCTATCCGTACATCAGGATCTGGCACGCGGGATGTGCGACCGGCGAAGAAGTCTATTCGATGGCGATACTCCTTCAGGAAGAAGGTTTGTATGAGCGATCGCGAATCTATGCGACCGATATCAATGAGGTCGTGCTGCAGAAAGCGAAGGAAGGAATCTTTCCGCTGGACCGTATGCAGGAATACACCGAGAACTACATCGCAGCCTGCGGCACGCGCTCGTTTTCGAATTACTACACGGCCAAGTATGACGGCGCGCTCTTCAGCCCATCGCTCACGAAGAACGTCGTGTTCTCGCTGCACAACCTCGTGACTGACAGGTCGTTTGCTGAATTCAACGTCATCCTCTGCAGGAACGTTCTCATCTATTTCGACAAGTCGCTTCAGTCGCGCGTACACGGTTTGTTTTACGACAGCCTTGCAACGTTTGGAATTCTCGTGCTGGGCAGCAAGGAGTCGCTGCGGTTCTCGCCCTATGAGGATAGTTACGAGCAGATCAATGGCCCGGAAAAAATTTACCGGAAGGTTCGATGACGCTGAACCTGGTCGTGATTGGCGCGTCCTGGGGTGGACTCGCAGCGTTGAGCGAGATCGTCAGCCGTCTGCCGCGAAACTTGCCAGTTCCGCTCGCGATAGTTCAGCATCGTAGTAAACATGCCGACAACCTGCTGGCGAGTCTGTTGCAGGACCTCACTCCACTGAGAGTGGTCGACGTGGAAGACAAGGAACCGATGGAGGCCGGGACCATCTACATCGCCCCCGCCAACTATCACATGCTAGTGGACGGTGGACACTTCAGTCTGACGACGGATCCAATGGTGCGGTTCAGTCGTCCTTCGATTGACGTAACGTTCGTATCAGCTGGCGATGCGTACCCGGGCGCCGTGCTGGGAGTGATATTGACGGGAGCGAATGATGACGGGTCGCGCGGATTGAGACATATCGTGAATCGTGGCGGAAAAGCGATCGTCCAGGATCCGGATACTGCTGAGAGCAAAACGATGCCAGCGGCAGCTTTGAAGGCTGTGCCGGAGGCGAGTGTGCTTTCGCTTGGACAAATAGCGGCGCACCTCGCCAACATGGTGTCAGCGACGGAATTGCGCGGAGCGGTGATAACGTGACCGCGGACGCGCGCGTCAAGCTTCTGCTGGTCGACGACCGGCCGGAAAACCTCCTCGCTCTCGAGGCGATTCTCGAACCACTCGGCCAGATTCTCGTTTCGGCGCATTCAGGAGACGAAGCGCTGAAGTGCGTTCTGCAGCACGACTTCGCATGCATACTGCTCGACGTGCAGATGCCGGAGATGAACGGCTTCGATGCCGCACAGATCATCAAGTCGCGGGAAAAGTCGCGCTACATACCGATCATTTTCCTCAGCGCCATCAGCAAGGAAGACGCGTATGTCTTCAAGGGGTATTCGATGGGCGCGGTGGATTACGTGTTCAAGCCGTTCAATCCAGACGTGCTCAGATCGAAGGTGGCGGTGTTCGTCGATCTCTACATGAAACAGGAGCAGCTGCGGCATCAGGCTGAGCTGCTTGCAGACAGCGAGCGCCGCGAGCTGGAGCTTCAGCATAGAACAGAGCTGCTGGAGTCGGAAGCAAAGTCGGCCGCCCAGCTGAGCGAGCTCAACCGTCAGCTTCAGGACAGGCAGGCCGCGCTCGAGCAGGCGATGGGAGTGCGAAACAGGTTCTATGCGTCGATGAGTCACGAGCTTCGTACTCCGATTAACGCCGTGATCGGGTACAGCACGCTGATGATCGACAACATCTACGGTCCGCTCAACGAGAAACAGCGTGAAGGACTGCAGAGAACTCTGCGTGCGGCGCGTCACCTGCTGGAGCTGGTGAATGACGTGCTCGACCTGTCGAAGATCGAGGCAGGCAAAATCGAGCTGGCACTTCAATCTGTGAGTGTGCCGGGGCTGATCGACGATTTGTTCGTGACCGTCCGGCCGCTCGCCGATGCGCATGGATCGATGCTCACCTTCGTGCATCCAGACGATGTTATGAAAATCGTTACCGATCCGCGGCGATTGCGACAAATTCTCCTCAATCTCCTGTCCAATGCGATCAAGTTTGGTCGACAGAAGCCGATCACCGTGACCTGTGAGATGGAAGACGGCGGCGGAATTACCATTTCCGTCGTCGACCAGGGCGAAGGCATAACCGAGGACAACAAGACGCGGATATTCGAGGAATTCGTCCAGGTATCCCCGACACAACAGATGGGAACGGGACTGGGACTTCCCATTTCGCGCCGTCTTGCAACTCTCCTGGATGGAACGCTTCAGGTCGAATCGGTCATTGGGGAAGGGAGCACCTTTACGCTGAGACTTCCCGCTGAAGCCGAGCCCCGCGTTTTCGACCTCGACGAGGCGGCGGCTCAGGAAACGGCATCAGGAGGGGCGGCTCCATCAGCCGAAAGAAAGACGTCGGACGACATCACAAAAGACGTCTCGAAGCAGCCTGACAATCCGGTCTCCAAAGGGGTCCGGGTGGCATAGCCCATGCCTCCAAAGGGTGTCGGGTCGCGCGGAGCGGCCGTCATTACGGAGGACTCAATGAAGAAGTTCAAAATGTTGGTACTGATCCCCGCGGCCATTCTGGCAGTGGCTTGCAACGGGAATAGTGATAAAAAGGTCGATGACGCCCTCAATTCGGACCTGACGCTCGCAGCACAGGCGCGCCAGTATACGGCGATGGACAGCATTTCAGCGGCAGAGCGCGCAAACGCGGCTCAGGGTCTCGCCCCCGTTGGATACGCTGCATCGGCGGCTCCCGTGGTAAGCCAGCCCACGCGCACCCGTGTCGTCTATCGTGACCGCCCTGTGCGACGCAGCTCTTCTTCTGGTTCCTCATCGCGTTCGGCTGGCACCTACTCGCCAGCACCCGCTCGCCAGACCACAGTGGTGAAGCACACCAAGCGTGATGCCGCCATCGGTGGCGCTGCAGGCGCAGTCATCGGTGCTGTAACGAGCCGCGACAAGGTGAAGGGCGCAGTTGTCGGCGGTGTCGCCGGAGCGATTCTGGGTGGCGTGCTTGGCAACAACGTAGACAAGTCCCGCAGGTAGGCCTCTTCCAGACTGAACCAGGGCCCTCGCAGTCAATGCGGGGGCCTTTTTTTCAGCCATTTAGGCAGATGTTTATGCAAAACTTTTTCGTTCATCAAACCGGGGGCATCGAGCACCTTGTCCCACCGTGTCCCACCGTGTCCCACCGTGTCCCACCGTCTCGCACGACCGTCCCCGATGTGGGACACTGCACGTAAACGGCGATCGCTGCTGCTTTTCGATGGCTCCCTCTCGACATTAGATTAGAGCCATGTCGAGTGATCCGATCACGAGCGTCTTCAACGATGGCTACATCGCCGAGGCTTATGAGTCGTACCGGCGTGACGCGGCGTCGGTCGATGAGTCCTGGCGCCAGTTTTTTCGCTTCGCCGAATCGCTGGCCGGAGCTTCTCCGCAGTCCGGTGTGGCTGTCTCCACCGCAGCGCAACAGGATGGTTCGGCGCTCAGAAAGGTGGCCGGTGCAGCCGCACTTGTCGCAGCGATCCGCGCCTTCGGCCATCTAGCCGCCCAGATAGACCCGCTCGGCAACAAACCTTCAGGAACCGACGAGCTGAAGCTCGAGTCTCATGGTCTTACCGAAGCGGATCTGGCTGCAATTCCAGGTGACGCTCTTGGCTTCAAGGACGCCACAGCAGCAGATGCGGTCAATCGCCTTCGCGGACTTTACTCGAGCAACGTCGGTTTCGAGCTCGCGCACCTCGGCCAGGCATCTGAGCGTGAATGGCTTCGCGAGCAAATTGAAAACGGGCGCATTCTTCAGCCCCTGGACGCTGACGAGAAAAAAGCGATACTGCGCAGGCTGACCGAAGTCGATGGACTCGAGCGCTTCCTCGGACGCGTTTATCAGGGTTACAAGCGATTTTCGATTGAGGGCACAGACATGATGGTCCCGATGCTCGATGCCACGATCGACGCTGCTGGGAAGCACGGAACTCGTGAAGTCGGAATCGCGATGGCCCATCGCGGACGCATCAACGTTCTCGCCCACGTGCTCGGCAAGCCATACAAGACGATCTTCGGCGAGTTCGAGGGAAAGCACGCGTCTTCAAACGCGGAAAGTGAGACCGGCGATGTGAAATACCACCTCGGCTTTACCGGCAGGCGGAAGGCCGGCGACAATGAAGTAACCGTGTCGCTGATTCCGAATCCGAGCCATCTCGAGGTTGTGAATCCGGTTTTGCAAGGCGTCGCGCGCGCGCGGCAGAGTCTGCTCGCTGAGGCAGGTGATCGCGATGAGAATTCTGTTCTCGCCGTCTGTATTCACGGCGATGCGGCATTTCCCGGCGAAGGCGTTGTTGCCGAAACGTTCAACATGTCGCGGCTTCGCGGATTTAGAATGGGCGGGACCATTCACATCATCGCGAACAATCAGGTCGGCTTCACCACCGATCCGATCGACGCGAGATCGACGCATTACAGCAGTGACCTCGCGAAAGGATTTGAAGTTCCGATCGTGCACGTCAATGCCGAGGACGCGAACACCTGCATCAGGGTTGCCCAGCTCGGAGTCGAGTACCGCTCGAAGTTCGGCAAGGATTTCCTGATCGATCTTGTTGGATACCGACGTCACGGTCACAATGAGACAGACGAGCCTGCTTTCACTCAGCCGGCGATGTACGCGCAGATCAGGATTCATCCTTCGCCGCGAGAGATCTGGGGAAACCGTCTCGTCGAGGAAGGAATTGTCACCGCGGATGAGGTGAAGGCTCTCGATGCGGAGCTCGCCGCGTTCTTCGAAAAGATTCAGCAGGCCGCGTCGCCTCACGACGGGGAAAAAGCGTCGCCAGGCCAAGTCGTTGCTCCCACGGATGGGTCGAGTGCCGATGGGACGACGCGCGCAATCCCGACGGCTGAGCAGCTCGTTGCCTTGAACGAGCAGATGCTCGTGTGGCCGCAGACGTTCAAGCCGAACAGCAAGCTTGCGAAGACGCTCATGCGCCGTCGCGATGCGATGGGCAAGGCTGGCGGAATCGATTGGGGTCACGCCGAGGCGCTTGCGTTCGCGTCGCTGCTTGTAGAGGGGCAGTCAGTGCGAATGACCGGCCAGGATGTCGAACGCGGAACGTTCTCTCATCGCCAGGCAGTGCTGCACGATGCAGAGACCGGCGAGACGTACACTCCGCTGGAGCATCTTCCCGAAGCGAAAGGAAAGTTCGAGATCTACAACAGTCCGTTGTCAGAGACAGCGGTACTCGGTTTCGAATATGGGTACAGTACAGCGACACGTCAGGCGCTGGTGCTGTGGGAAGCGCAGTTCGGCGACTTCGTGAATGTTGCGCAGCCGGTCATCGATCAGTTCATCGTGTCGGATCACGCGAAGTGGGGGCAGGATTCAGGCGTCACGCTGTTGCTGCCGCACGGGTACGAGGGCCAGGGCGCCGAGCATTCGAGTGCGAGGCTCGAGAGATTTTTGCAGTCGGCGGCGGAGTCGAACATGTATGTGGCGTATCCGTCAACGCCGGCGCAGTACTATCACATTCTTCGACGCCAGGCTTTGCGCGGCAAGCGACGTCCGCTCGTGCTGATGCAGCCGAAGAGTTTGCTGCGGCTGCCTGAAGCTGCTTCGCGGTTGAGTGACTTGACTGACGCGACGTTCTCTGCGGTGATCGATGACGCGGCAGCCAGCGAATCGCGCGAGAATGTGAAGCGCCTCGTTTTCTGCACCGGCAAGATCTATTACGATCTCGTCGCGCGCCGCGCGCCGCACGTTGCGCTGGTGCGTGTGGAAGAGCTGTATCCGTGGCCGAACGCAGAGGTTGAGAACATTGTCGATCTCTATCCGTCGGTTGAAGAAGTTGTGTGGGCGCAGGAAGAGCCGAAGAACATGGGCGCGTGGACTTATGTCGCACCGCGGTTGCGCGTCTCGACCGGCAACTCGCTGATTGTGCGTTATGTGGGACGTCCAGAGCGCGCGAGCCCGGCAGAGGGATATGCATCGGCGCACAAGGCAGAGCAGGAGCGGATCGTGTCAGAAGTTGTGGCGCCGATGGAGATTGCTTCGGGAACGAGACGCCGGAGTGCGGTCGCCGGCTAGCTGGTAGCAGTTCTCCCCAACCAAAGACAAAGCTGATGAAGCGAGCTGGATTTGCTCTTGTGGCGTTGACGCTGTTCGCGGCGCCCCGTTTTGTGCATGCGCAGGCTCGCGAGACCCGGCGGGTTCTGGTGATCGCTGCCCATCCGGATGATGAGGATACGCAGCTCATCACGTGGCTTCAGCGGGGCGGTCGTGCAGAGACCGCATATCTCTCGCTGACTCGCGGTGACGGCGGGCAGAACCTGATCGGCAACGAGCTTGGCGAACAGCTCGGCGTCATTCGCACTGAAGAATTGCTCGCTGCACGTCGTGTCGATGGTGCTCATCAGTTTTTCACGCGCGCGTATGATTTCGGCTTCTCGAAAAACGCTGACGAGACATTCGCCCACTGGCCCAGGGAAGAGCTTCTGGGCGATGTCGTGACGGTCATTCGGTCGTGGAGACCACAGGTGATCGTCGCGATTTTTTCAGGAACGCCGAAGGACGGACACGGCCAACATCAGGTCTCGGCAATACTTGCAAAGGAAGCGTACGAAAGTGCTGCAGCAGATACTGTGCGATTTCCTGCAGCCAGGTTCGGCGCAGCGTGGACTCCATTAAAGTTCTATCGCCTTGCGAGGTTTGCGCTCGCGGAGCCCACTATCCGTATGAATGTTGGCGAGTACAATCCGACGCTGGGAAAATCATACGCCGAAATCGCGGCGGATAGCCGGTCGCAACATAAATCCCAGGGCTTCGGATCGCTTCAGAGAAAAGGCCCCGTCTGGGATATGTTCCGTAGAGAATCGACTCGCGTTAATGCGAATACTCCAGCCGAGTCGGAGAAGTCGATTTTTGACGGGCTTCCCGGCTCGACGAAGTCGAGCACGGAGTCAGTCGATCCGATTCTCGAGGCGACACGCGACATTTCTCTCGACGCGTTTGCCGACAGGCAGTATCTCGCACTCGGCGACAGCGCGAAAGTGACCGCGACTCTGTATAACCGAAGTGGCAAACCGGTGGTGATGACACGGCCTGACGCGCCTGACGCGGCGACAACACCGAGGCCGGTCTCAGTCGCATCGGATAGCAGCTACCAATGGACGTTTTACGTTCATGGAGACGCGATCACGCAGCCGTGGTGGCTGGCGACTCCGAGAAACGGCGATCTGTTTTCGCCGCGGCTCCCGGTATTTCGTGACACGACGCGCTGGGATCTTTCACCGGAAGACGAGCGGGAGAAACACAACTGGATCACTGTTCTGGTTGGATCTCCCGGGAGCTGGCCGGACGCGCGCGTTCGTGCACCGGTCGTTTACCGTTACATCGATCCCGTACGCGGCGACATCCAGCGACCTCTGGCAGTTGCGCCTCCCCTTAGCGTGACACTCGATCGTGCGGTTGAGCTTGCCCGAGCCAATACGCAGATCGACCGGTTCTTCAACGTGAAGCTTCGGTCGGCACTGATGTCGCCCCGGGCTGTGACGGTTTCACTTTCGTTGCCGGCCGGGCTGACCGCGGATTCTGCGTCGCGGACCACTGCGCTCGACTCGGCAGGCTCGCGAACTGTGACGTTCCATGTGCGCGGACGTCTCGCGCCAGGCACTCACATTCTCAGTGCGACGGGGTCGATGGACGGAAAGACGTACTCGGCCGGATATGTCCCGATCGAGTACGAGCACATCACGCCTGAGCGCATCTACCGTGCTTCGACGGTGTCGATCGATGCGATCGACGCAGTTGTTCCCGCGGGTCTGAGGGTCGCGTACATCCGCGGAGTGGGCGACAACGTCGAGCCAGCGCTCGTGCAGCTCGGAATTCCGATGACGGTGATTCAGCCGGCCGAGATTCCGACGGTCGATCTATCGAAGTTCAGCACGGTCGTTGTTGGTCCCCGTGCGTATCAGGCGAGCCCA
>JBBQYO010000090.1:0-10841 GCA_038208605.1 Gemmatimonadales bacterium
GCTCAACGAATCGATGCGTCCGCGCGGAATGTCGCTGGCTGCGCGGATCTCTACGCCGAGCCGGGAAAAACGCCGCGTAAAAACACTAAAAGTATCAACCACGGCGGCTATCGGGCTTGAAATTTCCCTGGATGCCATCGATAAGAAATTTCCCCGGGCTCTCAGGCGCTGCAGCCCGAGCGAATGAGCGATCTGGCCACGTACCATCTCCTGCGCGTCACTTGTCAGCGAGTCACGCGACGCATACGCGTAAGTGAGGAGCGGGCCGTTGATCGAGTCGCCGAGGGCGAGGTCGGAACCGATAATGATGACGGAGTCCGGGAGAGTGACGTCGCTGAGAGATTGGGCGACTTCTTCACGGAGGGACTCGACTCTGACGCGGGTTGGCGCGGTACGGGCCATCGGGCCGGTGGAAGGGGCTCGCGCACCCAGCATCGCGGAGAGCTGAGAGACGTCTCCACTCGCGGCCGGGACCTGCTCGAGCGTCAGCAGAACCGGCTCGCCGGCGATCGTGGACGCGTGCTTCTCGAATGCGATGCGCACGGAGTCGCCATACCATCCGGTGGTGGCGACATCGAGAATCACCTGAGTTCGGTCTTCTCCAATTTCGACCTGCTGTCTCACCACAAAGGATCGCCCTGGCGCGCGAAACCGCTGGGCTGCTGTGTTGATGGCGCGCTTCACTCTGGACTCGCGCGCTATCTCGCGAAGTGATTGCGACAACGGAATGGCAACGAGAGCGACAAAGACTGCGACGAGTCCGATCCGCGCCCAGACAGGACCCATCAGTCCAAGGGAACGGAGTCCGGGGACTTTCTCGACCCAGGCGGCAAGACCTGCGGCCGCTCCTTCGCCATGCCAGGTTCTGTCTTTCTCGAGCACTTCTTCCTGCCGCATTCCGGCAATCAGAAAGACAACCATCGCACTCATCACTATGCCCGCGAGGTTTGCCGTATAGAGCAGGAGGCTGCCGCGAACGATGACCCAGTTCAATCCGGTGCCTATGCCATAGCCGGCAACGGCGAGGGGAGGAACGAGTGCAACCGATACCGCGACTCCTGGAATCGCGCCCGACAATCGCTTTCCGCGCTTTACGCTGACAGCGGCGCCAGCAAGCCCGGAAAACGCGGCGATCAGGAGATCGAGCGTTGTCGGGCGCGTCCGCGACGCAATCTCCTGCGTGATGGTCTGGAACGGCAGCGGCAGAGCATACGACAAGAGCGCCGTAACGATCACTACCGATACAGTACTCACAACGATCACCAGAGTGGTTTCCAGGGCCAGCCTGCCATCTCCGATCGCAAGTGCCAGCGCGAGGCCAATGACTGGCGCGAGCAGCGGTGCAATCAGCATCGCTCCGATCACGACTGCAGCACTGTCGAGCGCGAGACCAAGCGCCGCAATTGCCCCCGAAATAATGAGCAGCGACCAATACGCAACGCTCGCATCGGTCGCCGCCGCCGCCGTGTCAATGAAAATCTCGACACGGGCACGTCCGTCGAGCCATCCGCGAATTACCCGTCGGAACGCGGACGCATGTTGAACAGTCACGTCATCAGCTCATCTGCTCCTTTCCTGTCAGCGAGCGGGATTACGTGAACGTCGCGCTGTGGGAACGGAATGGTGATGCCGGCATTCCTGAGGCCTCTCCATATGGCGTAATTCAACGCGGAAAGGCTGACGCGCGAAGCCCACGGATCCTGTATCCACACGGAGACCTCGAAGTTTACCGACGAATCTCCGAAGCCCGTCAGCAGCACGCGAGGCTCGCGGACCGTGAACCGCTCAGGCAGCTCTGATGCTGCAGTCCCCAATATCTTCGTGACGACATCGAGATCGGAATCGTACGAGACCCCGACCGTCGCGCGAATCCGGTAGACGGGATCCCTCAACGTGTAATTCGTAACCGTATTCGAAACAAGAACGGAATTCGGGATGATGAGGTCTTCGTCGTCACGACTGCGTGCGACAGTGGAGCGAAGCCCCATTCGCGTCACCCGAACCACCCGCTTCTCGACTTCGAGAATGTCTCCCGGCTTGATTGTCCGCTCGGTGAGAAGAATCACGCCCGAAACGAAATTCTGGGCCACGTTCTGCATCGCGAAACCGAGTGCGACCGCAAAGAAGGCACTGGCGGCAAACAGCGCGTTCAGGTCTACGCCGAGAGTCTCTAGTGCGACTCCGATTCCGAGAATCATGACGATGTATTGAACCAGCCGCGCCGCTGCTCCAGTCGTGCCTTCGTCCGTAACTCCGCGGAGAGCGAATCCGCGTTTTGTCGCGCGGCTCGCGAGGCGGGACGCCCAGATCGCAAGCACAGTGATGGCGAGAAACACCACCAGAGTCATCACCGTCACCGGAGTTTGCGCGATGGTGAACAACGGAGTGTTGAAAAACGTTTTTGCCGACGCGGCGGCCGCGCCGGCCATTTCCCGCTGAGCCATGATCACGCGCTGGGCCGGGCTCGGTTCTTCTCCAGAATCGCGGCGAGAATCAACAGGAAAGCGACGAGCCGAAGACTATAAAGCCAGGGTGAATTGGCCCGGATGTCCACTGTGAGGGCAAGAGCAATGCGTTGAATGGCGAGAATGGCGAAGGAGGCCGCAAACAGGGCGAAGAGCCTGTCTGCCGTACGCCGCCAGAACCGGAAAAAGAATAACCCGGCGACGCAATAACCCATGGTCAGCGCGCCGGCCACGAGCAGCTGGTATCTCGTCATTTATTCTCCGCGATGAGACCGTACAGCAGGCAGGATATCCCGGCGAGCAGCGGCAGCGAGCGAATAACCGAGAGATCCTGCTCGGGAAGAAATCTCAAGTCGATGATGAGAATGATGTTGTTGATGAAGAATCCCGTAAAGCAGAGGCCGCTCCACAGGAGCAGGCGAACCGCCGTCCGTCGATATGCGCGGAAAAGGAGAAAGGCACATAGACATCGGCTACCTCCTCGACGGCGGAGCGAAGCGCTTCCGACCGCGGATCATAGCTGAATGACTCCACGCCCACCGGGCCGGCTGTTCGAGATACGAGACCACCGCCCGTCAGATCGGCGAGAGCTCGCATGACAAGATTCAGCGGACGCTGCGTCTCACGGGCTAAATCGTCGCCGCTCAGCGATCGGGGAGCGGCTTTGTGCAGCAGCAGCAACACCTCGACATGGTCCATAGTGGCAAGGTTCGCCGCTATGATCTGTTTTACTTCGGGTCCGAGACCGGATTCGCTCATCGATTGTCGAAGGGGTCAAACCACGCTGCTGACGCAAGAGCGAGTCCGCCGAAACTGGCAATCGACCAGGATCCGCATTCACGGCCGACATGAGGCAATAACGAATTAGCCTGAACTGCGAGCATCTGCCGTATCGCCTCTGGCCCCATTCTTTCCTCGTGGAGCGTAATTCGCACGACAACCTGCACAAAAACATACGGTTTTCCTGAAAAAACGTCGATTCTCCAAGGGGGATAATGGTGGGCGGAGTGTGGAGAAGATTGCGTTCCAGTTTCTGGTTTACGCCGTCGATGATCGTCGTGGTCTCCGGTGTGCTCGCGATCGTCTTGATCGAAGCCAGCACTAGAATGGACAACGAGTCCCTCATGCGCTTTCCGAGGCTGTTCGGCGCTGGAGCCGAGGGGTCGCGTGGGATGCTCTCAACCATCGCGGGCTCGATGATGTCGATTGTGGGCATCACCTTCTCGATGACTCTCGTAGCCCTGTCCCTAACGTCGAGTCAATACTCGTCGCGCGTTCTTCGCAACTTCATGTCGAGCCGAGTGACGCAGATCGCGCTCGGTGCGTTCCTTGGGATTTTCACGTATTGCCTCATAGTCCTCCGTACGATTCGCGGAGGCAATGAAGGCGCCTTTGTACCCGCTCTCGCAGTGTTCGTCGGGGTGGTACTCGCCCTCGGCGGCGTCGGTGTCCTGATTTTCTTCCTTCATCACATTGCAAGCTCGATTCAGGCATCGAGCATTATCTCTTCAGTTGCTGAAGAAACGCTTTCGGCGGTCAATCGGCTTTTCCCTGAAGAGCTGGGTGAGGAGGAGGAGGAAACGGAGGAAAGCGAGGGTAGGAGCGGGAACCTGGGCAGGAACGGTTTCAAATGGCATCAGGTCCCTGCGGTGAAAAACGGGTACATCCAGAGCGTTGACGTGACCGAACTGTTGGAGACTGCGGAACGCTGCGGAACTGTGATCAGGATCGACCGTGCGATCGGAGAATTCGTGATCGCGGGCTATCCGGTCGTATCGATGTCAGGCGAGCACCCGCCGACACAGCCTGCCTGCGACGCCGTCATCCGATCTTTCGCGGTGAGCAGATATCGCACGGTCGATCAGGATGTGGGGTTTGGTATCGTTCAGATTGTGGACGTGGCCCTGAAGGCCCTGTCGACGGGCGTAAACGACACGACTACAGCGGTCACCTGCATCGACTATCTCACGGCGATTCTGGCGCAGCTGGCGCCGCGACGCATCCCTGATGCGCACCGCTACAAAAACGGTGAGCTCCGGGCCATTGTGCGCGGGCCCGGGTTTGGACGCCTGCTCGAACTTGCCTTCGACCAGATCAGGCAGAGTTCCGAGAGAAACGTTGTCGTCATGCTCAGAATTCTCCAATCAATGGGTATGCTATCCACGCTGACCCGAAGCATCCATCGCAGAGAGGCGCTCAGAAATCAGGTTCAGCGGATTGCGGAGCTTGCGGAGAGAACCGTGGCCGCGCCGGACGAACGGGAGCTGGTCCAGAAAGCAGTCCTGGCCGCGCTGCTGGAAATTCAGGAATTGCCGCCTTCCCCATGACCGTTTTCACGAGGCGTGCAGGCATGGCCAAGTTGGCTATGTTGATTTGACAATGCCTCGAGAGACAACACTGGACCGTCGTTATGTCGCCATTCTCGCGCTGATTGCTGCTTCAGTTATCGCGATCGGGCTCGCGGTGAAATGGGCGTTCGTTGCGGATGACACGCCGGCATCGACTCCGCTCAGCGAGGCATCTGCGCTTCAACAGCTTTCGCGCGAGAATCAGCTGGACGATATCGCGACATTCATCGGTGAGCGCGTCGAAGCGTCGTCAGCGTTCGTCGTCCGGATGACAGATTCGACGGCGCCCGGGGTTGCCTGGACAGCGCCTGACACCCTCATAACGACGACTGACGATTTTCTTGTCAGGAAAGTGCAGCGTCCGGCTTTCGATTCCGCTTCTGCAAGAGTGGCCATCGATACTTCGTCGGCTGCGAAAGGCTGGCTCGTCATCGTCGGAAGGGATGCCGGCAATCGCGTGGTTTCCTGGAACGGAATCGGCGGCGGCTTTACCACGATGACATGCCGATCGAGGCAGCTCGACAAGATCGTGGTCAGCGTGCCCCAGGCGCCGGAATTCGCAGGTGCCGGAGTATTCGATCTGGCGGGGCGGCTGGTTGGACTCGTGGTCAACTGCGGCCCGAGCGGGTTGGCTGCAATTCCGTCGAGGGAAATCGGCAGAGCGCTTTCCGATCTGGTCCTGCTGCCGCCTGATTCTCTGACCGATTCCGTCAGCACTCGCAACTCTGCGGCGAAAAAGCGTTGAACGACCTCGCTTCGCTCGGCGTCATACTCCTCTTTGCGCTGCTGGTTGGACACCTCGTCAAGTTCGCCCGCGTCCCTGAGGTGACGGGATACCTGTTCGCGGGAATGATTGTCGGCCCCTCAGTACTGGGGTTCGTGACACATGAGAACCTTCAGGCGCTTCGCGTCTTCAGCGAAGTGGGACTCGGCCTCATCCTCTTTTCCATCGGTGCAGTCTTCGAGCTGTCGCGCATGAAAAAGACCGGTGCGAGGGTTGTCGGCATTGCCTTGACCGAGTCCGCCGCCGCCGCACTCCTCGTGTTCATTGTGATGCTTGGCCTCGGCCAGGGGTTTCGCGCGTCCGTTATTCTGGGCGCGATCGCGGTTTCGACTGGAGCCGCCTCGACTCTGATGGTGATCAGGGAGAACAATTCTGCGGGGCCTTTTACCGACACCGTGACGGCGGTGATCGGACTCAACAACATCTTCGCGCTCGTTCTGTTCAGCGTGGTGGCGGGGTCAGTCGAGATCGCCGCAATGGTCGCCGATGGTGGCGCAACGTTCGCCCGGATTGCGGCCACGGTGTTGCCGCTGGTCTGGGAGCTGGTGGGGTCGACGGCGCTTGGATTTCTCGTTGGGCTCATGCTCGCCTCGTGGGCATCCCAGGTGAAGGAATCGGGCGAGGTCCTGATTCTTCTCATCGGTTGTGTTCTGCTTACCGTCGGCCTTGCGTCGGCGCTCGATCTTTCTCCGCTCATCGGCAGTCTGGCAGTCGGCGCAACCATGGCGAATCTATCGAGCAAGAGCAGAAAGCTTTTCGAGGCGCTATCGCGAACCGACCCGCCGCTGTACGTGATTTTCTTCGTTCTTGCCGGAGCCGACCTCAACCTTCGGCTGCTGCCGTCGCTGGGGCTGGTCGGTATAGCGTACGTCGTAGCGAGAACTCTCGGCAAGATAGGGGGCGCATGGTTTGGTGCGCGTCAGGCCCGCTTTGGCGCCGCCATCGAGCGGCCGCTCGGGTTTGCAATTCTCGCGCAAGCGGGCCTTGCTGTCGGTCTGGTTCTGATCTCGCGGCAGCGGTTCCCCGACATAGCTCAAACCATCACGACAGTGGTGCTGGGCTCCGTTGTATTCTTCGAAATTTTCGGGCCGCTAAGCGCCCGCATCGCAATTGGGAGAAGCGGCGAATCTCGCCCGCAGGATGATGATGAGCTTCTTCGATAGAAAATGCGGGCCGCCCGATATGACGCCGGAATTGTTCCAACCGACCAGCAACAAAGCCGCGATTTCGGAATGGATTATGCAAAATCATCATACGCAGGCGTCGCGGCCCCGCTAATCAAGCTCTGAGTCGGTCAGACGCCGTGTCAGGCGTGCCAGGCGTCGTGTAAAACCACAGATGGTGCCCGGGCACTCATCGCCCGAGCCTTGCTTTCCGCCGACAGCGATCAGTCGCGAGTCCCATGCTGCCGCGGATTGTTCAAAGGAGAGTGTGCTGCATTGCCGAGACGCCTCCATTCCGGACCTCGAACGATGGAGAGAGAAGTGACAGTTCCCGGCGCCGTACGCACCGACGACTCCAGACTCGCACACGAGCGATGGCGGACGTGGCTGCCGCTGGCCGCCGTTATCTGTGCATTGGTTGCGCTGGTTGCCCTGCCGATTCTGCGCACCATGCAGCTGCGTCCCCTTTACGAAGAAATGCGCGATGTCAGCGAGCCAAGCCGTAGTCTGCTCAGTCGAGTGCATGCTGCGCTCGCGCTGGAGCAGTCACTCGTTCGGGATTTCGTCGAAGCGGGAGACTCCGTAGCGGCCAGTCGTTACGCGACGGCGGTGATGGACGAACAAGCGGCATACGCAGAGCTCGCCCCATTGGTAACAAGGCTCGGGCCCCAGGTCGAAAGAAAGTTCACTCAACATCTCGAGCTCGAGAGAGCATGGCACGAAGACATTCAGCGGCTTCTCTCGCGGCCCGACACCGAACGACGCAAGCGTGATCCGATGCATGCGCAGAGGTATGAGGATCTGCTTGTGAGCGCTGCCGGGCTCGATGAAGCTCTCAACGCCGCGGCTGGTTCGCGACGGGCAGCGCTGGAAGCAACAGGTCATGCACAAGTCTGGATTTCGTTCGCCATCGGGGTGATCGCGCTGGCGGCCGCACTGCTAGTTGCGTGGCTCGGCAGAAGAGTGCGCACGTTTGCGGTAAAGGAAGAATCTGCGCGTCTCAAGCTCGAAGAGGCGATTGAGGGCAGAGGCCGGCTGATGCGCGGAGTCACACATGACCTCAAGAATCCCCTTCAGGTTATCTCCGCGGGCGCCGAGCTTCTGGCGGAGGGAATTCAGGGCCCGCTGAATGAGCGACAGCGCACCACGATTGAGCGCATTCGCTCCTCCGCGCGGCATCTTGTATCGATGGTTACAGATCTGCTCCAGATGTCGATGGCTGAAGGAGGCACACTTCAGATCCAACCGGTTCGGACTTCAATTCGTGACGTCGTGCTCGATACGACGACAGATTACGACGCACAGGCTGCGGCGAAGAGCCTCAGTCTCGAAGTGGAGATGGACGAAGATTCACTCGAAGCAATCACGGATCCATTGCGAGTTCGTCAGATCCTCCAGAATCTCGTCTCGAATGCAATCAAGTACACGCCGGCGGGCGGGTCAGTGACCGTTCGTGCGCGAGAAATGACCCGAACAGTCGGGGTTGAGGAAAGTGCTCCGATCATTGTGATCGAGGTTGCGGATACGGGCGAAGGAATACCCGAAGATCAGCTCGAGAGCATTTTCGACGAGTTTACCCGTCTCGACGCGCACCGCAAAATGCCTGGCGCGGGGCTCGGCCTCGCCATCGCGAGGCGAATCGCCGTCCTCCTCGGCGGGAACGTGACGGCGGAGACCTCTTCAGCGGGCTCGACCTTTACTTTGTGGCTTCCGCGAGACCGTCGACAAGCCAGCGTGACGGATGAGCGAAGCGCACTGCAGCACAGCCGCAAGGGATGACCGATGACCTTCACCCGCGGTAATTACATGCCCGGCATTGGCAGAAACTCGTAGGCGGTAATTGAAGCGTGGGGCATGTGAAGATGAGGGTGGCCTTCGAGAAGTTTGCGCAGGCCGTCTTCATCTTCGGCCTGAAGAATGGAGTAGCCACCGACGTGAGACGTTGGCTCGCCCGATGAATCACTGCCAACGGTGACTGGGCTGCCGACGGGGTTGCCAAGGTCGGCGATTCCCCCGCCGCGACAATTGACATAATTCAAATATCCCGTTGACTATTCCTTGTCTCTGATTGCGCGCACGAGGTCGTCCTTGCTCATCGAGCTATAGCCGCTGACGTTCAGCTCTTTCGCGCGATTCTCGAGCTCGTCCTTCGTGCGTGACTCGAGGCCGGTGTTCGGATTGCCCGTGCCCTCGGTTCTGGAGTTCGCCGTTCTCCCATCTTCACGGCGACCCTTGTTGACGGTCCTCGCAGCGATCTCCTCCGCCTCGCTCTCTGACTTGCCGCGCTCCTCGTAGCCTTCCTTGACGTGCTCGTACTTTCTTTCGTCCTTGTTGCTCCATGCGTCAGGCATGTGTTCCTCGATCGCTATGTCAGAAAAGAAACAGTGCAAAAACGGGGCACCTGACGCTCATTCTCCAATGACCTCGCCCATCAGCTTGTTATTGGAAGATTCAGCTGGAATTTGCTTCCGACGCCGGGAACGCTCTCGACCTCCAGGTCGCCTTTCATTCCACGCGCGAGATCGCGGCTGATCGCCAAACCAAGGCCCGTTCCTTCAGTCGCCCTCGACCTGGTGGCATCGACCTGAATGAATGGCTCAAAAATTTTGTCGAGCATCGCTGCCGGAATACCTTGACCGGAATCGGATACGCGCAGGAAAACCTGGTTCTCCGATTCCCTGCCAATCTCGAGCACAATCCGGCCACGCTCTGCCGTGAACTTGATCGCATTCGTGAGCAGATTCACGAGAATCTGCTGAACCTTCTCGGCGTCTGCGGCCGCGAATATATTGGCCGGCAGGACGCTGTGAAACTCGAGCCCCTTCGCGGCGATCTGTGGCTCGACCATCGGCAGCACGCTGCGAGTTACATCAGCCAGCGGCACCTTTTCGACGACGTAATCCACGCGACCGGCTTCGATGCGCGAGAGATTGAGCACGTCGTTGATCAGCCGCAGCAGATGACGCTGGCTCCGGTCGACGCGGCCGAGGGCTTCGCGCTGCTCACCGGTAATCGGGCCGTGAACTTCCATCTCGAGAAGCTGCACGTAACCGCCGATCGCATTGAGTGGAGTTCTAAGCTCGTGACTCATTACCGCGAGAAAGTTGCTTTTGGCCTGATTGGCCTCGTCGGCTGCTTCGCGCTGCTTTTCGAGGTCTTCGTTGAGCGTCGCAAGCTCCTCGTTAAAAGTCTGGAGCTCAGCCTTTTGACGACTTAGCTGAACCGCCTGGGCCTGAAGCAATGCGGACGCTCTTTCAGCTTCGCCGGCGCGGACACTGAGGGCGGCATTCGCGCGATCTGACTCCTGCCTGGCATGCAGAAGTGCTTCCTCGAACTTCTTGCGCTCCTGTACTTCGACGAAAACGCAGTCGGTATCCGCAGAGTTGCCGTGTTCACGGCGCACTGCATTGCACAACATTCCAACATCGTCTCCGTTGCGAGCGCGGAGGAGCATGAACACTTCCTGCGCTCTTCCGTGCAGCTTGACGAGAGGAAAGAGATGCGTCTGATAAAAAATCCTGCTTCCGATTCCGAACAGCATCTCGACATGATGGCCGGTTACTTCTTCTCGCTCATATCCGAGTCGGTTTAGAAGCGTCTGGTTGATGTAGATGATGCGGCCGTCGTCCGCGGATGACACGAATCCGCATGGCGCAGTGTCGAGCATGTCTGCTGGATTGCGCATGCTCTCTACGGCATCCGTAGCGTTCAGGCTGCTGTGGTGGCTGTGAGATACTGCCTGATGTGCTCTACTGTCTCTTCGGGGTGGCTCATGTGAGGGCAGTGGCCCGTCGCCTTCAATTTGCGAAATGTGCTGTTCGCGAGTTGTCCGCTCACGTATTCGCCGACCTGTTCGGGTGCGACCATGTCATCGGAGCATTGCAGGATCAACGACGGTACAGTGACCCGCTGAAGATCCTCTCGATTGTCCGCGAGAAACGTTGCTTCGGCAAATTTCCGGGCGATTTCCGGGTCGGTCGATCAGAAACTTTCGGTGAGCTCTGCACCGAGCTCGGGACGATCCGGATTCTTGATGATTGCCGGAGCGAGGAAGTTTGCCCACCCGATGAAATTGTGGTCC
>JBBQYO010000091.1:0-10762 GCA_038208605.1 Gemmatimonadales bacterium
TGAAATAAAAGCCGTCGACATCGGTTTACAGGGAGCAAAGAAGAAAAGCCAACGATTTATTGTGGGCAAAGCGTGGCATGTGCCCTGCGCGAATTCCGACGCGTACGGCGCCCCGTTGCCGCGTCGACGCGCGTGCGGGTAGGGCCGAAGGAATCTGCGGCCGCCGTGGAAACCCGCGCTGTGTAGTAGTAGAGCTGCGGCATCCGTGGTCGCGCGGCGGTTAACATCCCACCTCTAACCCGACACGGAGCCACAGATCCGTGGGATGGTTCAGTGATCAAGCTCGCAACGGGCGAGCTGTGCCATGTTCAACGAAATTGCTTCGTCGTCACCGTATACAGCTAATACGCCTTCATTGCATTACGTAAACGCGCGCGCAATTCCTTGTCACGCGTGAGGAGAATGACGGCAAGGTTGTTCGCAACGATCAATGATGGCGGCATCGTCCATTCCACCATCATCGTAGGCGGTGCGACGCGCAGTGTATCGAGTTTGTCCACCTCGCGCGCAAGAGCGATGGCATCACCGTAAACGTAGGCCTGAATTTCACCGCCATTGATGCGGTAGGTCCGGCCTGTCGGCCCGAGAAATGGCTGACGCACCTCGCCTGCATCAACTGGATGGAATCCTACTGCAATCAGTCGCTCTTTCACGGCGGCCTGCGTGAAGTGGAGCTGGCGTGCGCCGCGAACCGAGTCGGGAGGTTCTGGAAAGCGTGATGAAGCGGCGTGCACCTCTTTCGCAATCTGCGTGTTGGACTGTCCTGAAATTCTCGGATCGCCATGTGTCGAGTCGCGGCCCGAAGAGTCACACGCCGTTACGACCAGCAGGGTCAAGAGTGCGAGCAACAATCGCATCAGGCCGCATGTCCTGCCATTTGTTCGCATGACTCTGCGCATCGTTTGCACATCTCGGCGCAGCTCGTCATCATCGCGTCGGTTCCGCCCATCGATCGGCATGACTCAGCGCAAGCTTGGCAGATCTCTGCACATGTTCCGCAAACCTTGTTGTGGTGGGCCGATCCACGAATCATGGAGGCCGCCGATGTGCCGCAGATATCGGCGCAATCGAGAAGTAAGCCGATGTGCCCGGCCTCGGCATGCTTACCGCCGAGCTCGAGGCAATGACTCACCGAAGCAAGACAGCTGTCTCGACAATCGTTGCATGTCTCAATGCAGTCCTGCATGCTGCCGGCTGGCTGACCGGATCTTTCATGTTGCGTTTGATGTGACATTGAATCGTCCCGTTGAATGGTTTGCGGGAGCACCCGCTCATAACGCCAACGGGGCATCATTCATACCATGGCTTTTATCCAGGATGAAATGATCGCGGGGTGCTTGTCTCTACCCTGGAGGACTTTCTCAGACGTCGTGATCCGGGCCAGGCACGTGCTTCGTGTGTCCCCAAAGCTCGCCCTCAATCGCGCGCTCGGCTTCGCGTCCCCCGCGGTGATCAGGGTCGCGCGCAATCGCGAGGTGACTGTGACCTGCGGGCGTCGGCCCACCGAGTTCCTCGCCCGGCGTCACTCGAAATATCCGTCCTTCGCCGGGATGGTCGACCGCTTCCTGGAAGCGGTGTGCCTTCAGCGCAACTTCTGTCAGAAACGCGTCGAACTCCGCAACTCCCATGGCTTCAACGAGTCCGGGCACAAGGCCCTTGATGAGCACGAGTCGTTCGCCGGCGGAAAGCTCAAGGGCGCGATGGACGAGTTCCCGAATTGTCGCGTTGTCCAGCCACTCGTAAAAAGGACTCTGCCGTGCATCGACCCCTTTCTCTGAGCTCGCCTCTGAATGGTTCATGTGATCCAATATCGGCGCAGTGTAGGGAAGCCCTCACTTCCTGTGTTAGTGCGGTTTGTCATGAGCTTCCGGAAGCCGTTCGTATTCAGCACCACCGCTGCCAGCCGCGCCGAACTTGGGCGATACCATTCCACCTGCCTTCGTGAAGGGAGGCTCATGTTGTTCGAGCTCGATTCCCCCCTCAGCAGCCGATGACTCCGACTTGCTCACGTAGCTGGCTGGGTCACTCTCGAACTGTTGCTTGCATTTGGCGGAGCAGAAATAGTACTCCTCGAGCTGAAAGCTGGAATGGCCAGCCGCAGTTTCGGAGTCGATCATCATTCCGCAAACCGGATCTTTTTCCTGTGACATGGTTTCACCTCAAAAAATTGTGTCGCGAAATTGCACGCTCTTGCGGGACGCGCAGAGTGTTCGATGGCACAAGCTGCAAACCATGCGCCATACGCGGGTATTGCACCTGTGTCATCGCACCCGTTTCATTTTGGCGCATAGGCCGGCACGAACGCTTCGTCAGCCTCGGCAATGGCAATCTCCTCGCCATCAGTTGGCCCAGACCGATGCCCATCGTTCGTGCGATCACGGACCTCCCACTCCTTCCAGAGCGAGTAGATGGCAGGTATCACGGCAAGTGTGAGCACCGTGCTGCTGAGCATCCCACCAACCATCGGCGCCGCAATGCGTTTCATGACGTCGGCTCCGGTGCCCTGACTCCAGAGAATTGGAACGAGCCCGGCCATGATTGCCGTCACAGTCATGATCTTGGGTCGTACACGTCCCACCGCGCCGTGCTCGACGGCGGCGTCCACATCGGCGCGATTACGAAGCTCACCACGCGCGGCACGCTCGTGATACGCCTGATCCAGATAGATGAGCATGATCACCCCAGTCTCTGAAGCCACGCCGGCCAATGCGATGAATCCGATTGCGACGGCTACACTCATGTTGTAATGCAGGGACCACATGAGCCAGACTCCGCCGACGAGTGAAAATGGAAGCGACAGCATCACCATCGCGCTCTCCGTCACGCTGCGGAAGTTGAAGAAGAGCAGACCGAAGATGATGGCGAGCGTTATCGGAACGACGACCTTGAGCCTCTTGTTCGCACGCTCCAGCGACTCGTACTGACCCGACCACTCGATCCGGTAGCCCGTTGGCAGTGTGAGCTTCTCCTCCAGCAATTTCTTTGCGTCGCCCACATAGCTGTCGATGTCGCGGCCCTGGACGTCGACGTACACGATGTTGTTAAGGTAGGCGTTCTCGGACTTGATGAGCGTCGGTCCCTTCACAACCTGGATACGCGCAAGCTGGCTCAGGGCGACTTGTGCGCCCGACGGTGTCGCGACCAGAACGTCGCCGACCTGCTCCAGATTGTCGCGCAATGCACGCGGGTACCGGACGAGTACGCTGTAGCGCTCTCGTCCCTCGATCACCTGACCTGCGTCCATGCCGCCGACCGCGGTGCTCAAGGCCATCTGTACATCATCGCCAGTCAGGCCATATCGCGCTGCTGCGTCCCGATCGACTGTGACATCCAGGTACTTGCCACCCACAGCACGCTCGGCGAAGACGGTGTTCGTGCCTGCGACGGCCGGTAAGAGTCCCTCAATCTTTTTGCCGATCTGATCAAGGGTATCCAGACCTGGTCCGAAGATCCTGATGCCTACGGGAGTCTTGATACCGGTAGCCAGCATGTCGGTCCTGTTCTTGATCGGCATGGACCACATGTTACCGATGCCCGGTGTTTTCACTGTCGCGTTCGCCTGAGCGACGATGGAGTCGTAGCTCACGCCCGGGCGCCAATCCTTCTTGTCCTTAAGGATCGCAATGGTTTCGATCATCGACATCGGAGCCATGTCTGTCGCGCTCTCCGCTCGGCCGATTTTGCCCAGTACCATCTTCACTTCGGGGATCCTGACGAGCGCGGCATCGCGCTGTGTGACGATCTGCCTGGCCTGCTCACTACCCACACCCGGGAAGAGCGATGGCATGTCCATGATCGATCCTTCGTTCAACGGCGGCATGAACTCGCTCCCGATGTGTGACCATGGGAATATCGTCACGAGCAGCACCGCTCCAGCCGTGATGATCGTCGGCCAGCGATGTCTGAGTACCAATGCGATGACCGGTCTGTAGATCCTGACCAGAAACCGGTTGACCGGATTGGCCGACTCTGGCTTCAGGTGGCCGCGAATGAACAAGCCCATCATCACTGGCACCAGCGTGATGGAGAGCAGCGATGCCGAGGCCATGGACAGTGTCTTGGTCCATGCCAACGGCTTGAAGAGGCGGCCCTCCTGATCCTGCAACGCGAACACAGGAATGAAAGAAACCGTGATGATGAGGAGCGAAATGAAGAGCGATGGCCCCACTTCCTTCGCAGAGTCGATCACCAGGTCCCAGTGATTCCGAGGACTCCCTTCGCGCTCATTCCGCTCCTTGTGCTTGTGCATGTTCTCCACCATCACTATCGCCGCATCGATCATGGCACCGATAGCGATCGCGATACCACCAAGACTCATGATGTTTGCACTGAGACCGAGAAGGTGCATGGCCAACAATGCCATCAGGATTCCGACCGGGAGCGTCAGGATCGCGACGAGCGCACTGGGGCCGTGCAGCAGAAAGAGCAGTGTTACCGCGGCAACAATGATCGACTCCTCAACGAGCTTGCTGCGAAGTGTAGCGACTGCGCTCTCGATGAGATTGGAGCGATCGTAGCCAGCGACGAAGACAACACCCCTGGGAAGCGCCTTCTGAATTTCGGCCATCCTTGCCTTGACGCCGTTGATTACATCGAGGGGGTTGCCTCCGTAGCGCATGATGACCCACCCGGTAACGGTCTCGCCGCTGCCATTAAGGTCAGAAATTCCGCGTCGTATCTCCGGTCCGAACTGCACGTTGGCAACGTCGCCGACACGCACCGGAGTGCCCCCGGGCCCGGTGCCAATGGACACATTCCGGATGTCATCAAGATTTGTGAACCGGCCACGTCCGCGCACCACGTACTCCGACCCGCCCATCTCGAGCACCCGGCCGCCGACGTCCTGGTTGGATGCACGCACCGCCTGGCTCACCTTCGCAATCGGGATGTTGTACGCCAGCAGCTTTGCTGGATCGACCTCGACCTGGTACTGCTTCTCATACCCGCCGAAGGATGCGATCTCCGCCACACCAGGCACCGCGGTGAGTGCGGGCCGCACGGTGAAGTCCTGCAAGCCACGCAGTTGCGCCAGGTTGAGCTTGCCACTCGTGTCAGCGAGGATGTACTGCATCACCCAGCCGACCCCTGTCGCATCAGGGCCCATCGTCGTGGATGCATCACCAGGAAGTTTGCTTCTGGCACTGTTCAGGTATTCCAGCACGCGACTTCGGGCCCAATACAGATCCGTGCCGTCCTCGAACACGACGTAAACGGCCGACAGGCCGAACTGGCTCATGCCGCGGACGTACTTGATGTGCGGCACCTTGAGCATCTCGGTCGAGAGAGGATACGTGACCTGGTCTTCAACCGTCTGCGGCGCCTGGCCCGCCCAGTCGGTCATGACAATGACCTGCACATCCGACAGATCGGGAATCGCGTCCACCGGTGTCTTGAACATCGCCCAGACACCGGCAACTACCAGCGCGAACGTTGCCAGAAAGACGAGGAGCTTGTGGTTCACCGACCACTCGATGATTCGCTTGAGCATCGTCCTATCTCCGCGGCTTTGGCGCACCAGACCCCATGTTTCCTATCATGCTCTTCATGACCTCACCCAGGTTGGATTCGGAATCGAGAAGGAACTGCGCGGAAGTGACGACGCGCTGCCGAGACTCGAGACCTGAGAGAATTTCCGTGTAGTCCCCAGCCGTGCTGCCAGGCTCGACGTCGTGCGGCATCAGCTGGCCGTTACCCATGTCAACGAAGACGATGTTGCGATCACCCGTGCGTAGAATTGCCGAGCTGGGAACGGTGAGCGCTGAGCGACTCGGGGTAGTCAGTCGCACGGTCGCGAACATGCCGGGCTTCAGTACGCCGTTGGAGTTCGATACGACGATGCGCGCTTTTATGGTGCGCGCTTCCTGTTGAAGCGTGGGATACACATACGCAACCCGCGCCTTGTAGGTACGGCCGGGAAGGCCCGCGAATTCGACAACAGCGGGGGAGCCGATGCGCACATTGGCGGCATCCACCTCGCGCAGCTCAGCGTCCACCCACACATCGGACAGGTCGGCCATGGTGTACAGCTCTTCGCCAGATGTAATCGCCTGTCCCTGCAACACCTTCTTGTCGACCACTATCCCCGACACGGGCGCATAGAGCGTGAGGGTGCGACGCACGCGTCCGCTGCGAAGGATGTCGTCGATCTGTCCCTCCGAGATGTCCCAGAGCCGGAGGCGCCGCCTTGATACATCGGCGAGGTCGGTTGTCCCACCCGCCACACCTGGTACGCTACTCTTGCCGATATTGCGATCGAGCTGCCCGGCGAGGAGAAGTTCTTGCTGAGCCGCAACCAGCTCCGGGGAGTAGATGCTGAGCATCGGTTGTCCACGCTGCACCTGCTGGCCCGTAGAATTAATGAAGAGCCGCTCGACGAAGCCGCCGAATTTCGGTGCGACCTGCGCCATCTTCGTTTCGTCGAATGTGACCACGCCGGCAGTTCTGGTTTCGCTCGTGAGCGGGCGAATTTCCGCCGTGCCGAAGCTCACTCCGAACTGGTGAATCTGAGAAGTCGTCAGCTGAACAGATCCGTCTTCCGCGACGCTCATGCCGGCCATCCCTTTCATGCTGCCACCGATACTCCCACTGCTGTTTCCACCATTCATGCCGGGCATACCAGACATACCGGCGTTGGTAGCCCCGGCCCTGGACTCCGCGCGGCGCGATGCGACCACTGCCCACGTGGCACCGACGAGCCCGATAGCAACAACAGCGACGAGAACACGCTTCGTATTTTGCGTCATCCTCTTATTTCCCAGATGATTGTCGAACGCTTTCATCGGAGCACGTCCGCGCCGACAACGCGCTGCAACTCCGCCAGAGCCTTTGCGAAATCGGTGAGTGACCTCCAGTATGCCGTTTCGTAGTCGAATACCGCAGCTTGCGCATCGACGAGTGATGCGAAGTCCACTCGTCCCACCTGATAGCTTGCGGTCGCCGATTCGAGCGTCGCATGCGCTTGAGGCAGAATCGCCTTGATTGAAAGCGCGAGGCGAGTGCGCTCGCGCTCTACATCACTCACGCGTGTCGCCACCTCTTGCCGAACAGCGTCGATATCCGCGGCGTGCTCTGCCTCCAGCGCGCCAAGTTCAGCTCTTGCGCCAACTACCTCCTGGTCCTGCTTGCGTTTGCGCTGAAGCCGGAGTGGTACGGAGACGAAGAACGAGACGTAATCCCGGAACTGCGGGCGCTCATCGTACTCCAGCGAGATGTCGAAGTCCGGAAGGTGCGCCTTACGCGCGAGCTCGAGCCGCTGATCCTGCGCGGCAATGCGTGCTTCGTGCCCGCGTAGCATCGGACTGTGGGCGATTGCGAGCGCCTGGAGCGAGTCCACTGTCAGAAGTGGCGAATCTGACGCGGCAGCACCTAACGCGCCCGACGTGAAGTGGACATGCTGGCCAGAGTCGGCGACAGCAAGGCGCGCGATTGCCTGCGGGATTACAGCCGTCGTAACGGGCGTGGCGCTCGGTCGGCTGAGCACGGCGTTGAGCCGGGCGAGCGCTGCGCGCTCCTGCGCACCGAGTCCCGCTGCCTCGTCGCCCAGGTGAGCGATCTCTACCCGAGCGCGCAGCACATCGGCCTGTGCGCTGTTGCCTACACTATACCGAACCTCAGTGATTCGAGCGAAGCTCGCCAATACCTCTGCATTGTGCTGCACGATCTCACTCGCACGCCGCACGAAGGCCAGTTCATAGTACGCATCCCGGACATCGCGCTCGATATCAAGTTGCTGCTGCTCGAACCTGGAACGGGCTGCGGCTTCGTCCTCCTCGGCGGCGCGTGTGGCGAGCGAGAGCTTTCCCGGGTAGGGAAACGTCTGCGTCACGCGCACCATATTCATCGTGAAATTGTCGGAGAACCCCGGCTTCCCGTACGGAAAGTCGAGCACTCCCGCCATGAGCATTGGATCCGGCCTGGCTCCCGCCGGTCCGATCAAAGCGTGCGCTGCTGCTACGCGCGCGGACGCAGTCCGGATGGATGGGTTTGACGCACGTGCCAGTGAGACGAGTGAGTCAAGCGTGGATGACCCGTCCAGGGCCGGCGGGAGATTTACAGCCTGTGCACAGGCCGGATGGGGTGCCGCTGCGCCGAGTGCGATCAGTGCGATCAATATCGATCTGGTGAGCATAAGTCCCGAGTAGGTCTACGTGATCGGCGGCGCCCAATGCCGGGGGCCTGACGAGTGTTTACGTAGTGTCAACAGATGCGGCCGCAACCTTTGCCCGAAGGGTGTTGAACTCTTGCTACTCGCCGCCCCGCTTCGGAGCTACCAAGCGAGCAGGAAGTAACTGACTACGTATTGTAGTTGTAGCCGGAACTACGCTTTCGGAGGGGGGAGATCGGGGGAAAGCGAGTGTGAAAGCGGGACAAGCTCAATCAGAGTTCCGGCGCTCGACGGAGCCGGAGCGTCTGCTCGCAATGGATTCGCGAGGACGGCAGTGAAGGCCGCTGCGCAAGGCGCCATTGACTGGCACGACGAGTGCGGCGCGCCGGACTGGTGGCACGGTGACTGATTTGAGGCAGGCACGGTGGCTGAATTCGCTGACGCGCCGGGAGCAACCATACCCATGTCCGCCATACTCGCTGCAACGACGCCGGTGTGGGTCAGCGACGGCGCCAGTAAGCAGGCTACGCCCCCTCCCAGTGCGTTCAATTGCAGTGTGAGGAAGCCGACAAACACCATCGAAAGGCGGGCAAAGCGTCTCATGGCCGACATAGTATACTGCAACACATGAAAAGTTCCAGTCGATTGCGCATAAAAGCCGTCGTCAGTATGTCCGGCGAGAGACCCAGCTCGAACGCCAACAAACAAATCGCCTCTACGACGAATTCGAGGTCAAGTCTCTTGCAATGAGTATGGACCGTTCTCGTCTCGTCCGTCGCGGAATCACCCTCAATTACATAACGATTGCATATAACAGTGTCGAAGCAATCGTATCCGTCACTGCGGGGATCGTCTCCGGAAGTGTTGCCCTCGTAAGCTTTGGCGTCGACAGCGCGATCGAAGTCACGTCTGCGGGCGCAGCTCAGTTCCGCCTGAGATCCGACAAAGACCAGGCGAAGCGGCAAAGTGCCGAGCTCTGGACGCATCGCATTATAGGCATGTCCTTCCTCGTGCTCGCGGCGTATGTCGTCGCAGATGCAGGGCACTCGCTCTGGGTGAGGGAAGCGCCCGAGCGGAGCATTGTCGGAATTGTCTTGCTGGTGTTTTCGATCGTTGTCATGCCGGTACTCGCCCGGGCAAAGAGAAAGGTCGCCGTGCTGCTGGGAAGCCGCGCACTCGAGGCAGATGCAACACAGACATCACTGTGCGCGTTTCTCTCCGTGATTGCGTTGGCTGGTGTCGCACTAAATGCCTTCTTCGGCTGGTGGTGGGCCGATCCCGTCGCTGCCATTGCAATGGTACCGATCATTGCGAAAGAAGGGTTCGAGGGGGTTCGTGGCGAGCCGAGTTGCGAAGATTGCTCCCCGCAATAAGGGGGTTGCCTGGAGGTAATCCGTCTGCTGCTCGGTGTTTCTCATGCGTGTGGTGATTCCCACGATCTAATCTTTATGGAAGGAGCGGGGGGTCGAGGATCAGTGGTGACCACCAACGACGCCCGTAAGGTGAAGTATCGCGACTAGCAGAACGAGCCCGCCCCCGGCAAGCGCATACACTTTGCCCGTGCCGGCAAAGGGACCAGGCACGGACGTGGCTTCGCCGAGATTCTCGAGAATCCGCACGCCGTAGGCGGTTCTGCCCCACGGCTTGAACAGTGACAGTGTCGTAGCAACGAGCAACACGAGTACAGCAAGGCCGGCGTCGCCCACGAGCTGCGTGCCCAGCCTTCCGACATCCGGCAAGGTTCCCGCTCCCGCTTCAGAGACACGTCTCGCCGCAACGGCAACCGCCGTGAACTGATGCAGCAGAAGAAGAACGGTGGCGCCGACGGTCAAGGCAAACTTCACCAGCACCCAGTAATAGCGAAACAAGCCCCACCGCGTGCCAAGGGATTGGACAAGACCCGTCAACAACGAAGCGACGCTTAGCGGGACGATAATGAACTGGCCGATGAGGTTCATGGCGATGTACGCGCCACGCACAGTTCCGGCGTCGTGGCTGGTCAGTCCAGCGATGCCGAGGACGAAAAAGCTGGCGACGGCGCCGAGCCAGCCGACTGAGGAGGTCACATGCGCGGTAAGCGTGAACGTGCGGAGGCGAGGTGTCATCATGATTTCATCCCGGAACGCTACTTCCACTCAATGTACGGGGTTCTTCGGCGCGCGGTTTCGTTTGACGTCGCGATAGCGAAAACAGAACCTTCCGGGTCATTCGCGAGTATAATACAAGTCGCACATTTTATGCATCATAGAATCGGTGATGAAGAATTCAATATCTCCAACCCCAGCTTTCATGAAATTGCAATTTGGCCGAGCCGGCGGACTGTTCGCAGTTCTTGCCTTTGCCTCTGCGGCATCGCGTGCGTCGGCGCAGACAGATTATTACAACACCGACGCGGGGCGCCCCGTTCAGATCGAGGATGCCTATGCCACGGAGCGATACGCATTCGAGATGAAGCTGGCTCCCGTGCGACTCGAACGAACACGCGGCGGAGTCTACTCCTGGGCCGTCGAGCCCGAACTGGCTTACGGGATTCTTCCGCGCACTCATGTCGAGCTCGAGGTGCCGGTGGGCTACGTGGACCTTGGCGGTGGTCGCAGCCGCACGGGCGTCGCCGGTGTCGATCTCTCGCTCTTTCACAATCTGAATGTCGAGACTACA
>JBBQYO010000092.1:0-10757 GCA_038208605.1 Gemmatimonadales bacterium
CACCGAGCGCGCAGTTTTGTGTTCGGCAGTGACGGAGCCATGTATGTCAATGTCGGCTCTGCGACGAACAGTTGTCAGGCGAAGGATCGACTGACCGGATCCCCTGGTGTCGATCCGTGCGCTGAGCTCAACCGTCGCGCGGGCATCTGGCGATTCGATGCGAACAAGACGAATCAGAGCTTCACTTCATCGGCACGATTCGCAACAGGCATACGAAACGGAATGGGACTCGCCATCGGCGGCGATGGAAAACTTTACGCGACGCAGCATGGCCGAGACCAGCTTCATGACAACTGGCCGAAGATTTTTCCAAACACTGACTATCAAGCGGAAAATCCTGGTGAAGAGCTGATTCAGGTCAACAAGGGTGACGACTTTGGCTGGCCGTACTGCTACTACGCGATGGACGAGAAAAAACTCGTAGACGCGCCGGAGTACGGCGGAGACGGAAAAAAGTCCGCCCGCTGCGACGGCAAGAAAGAACCTGTCTCCGCATACCCGGGACACTGGGCTCCGATGGCGCTCCTGTTCTATTCAGGAACTGTATTTCCTCAACGCTACAGAAACGGCGCGTTCATCACGTTTCATGGTTCGTGGAATCGGGCGCCGGCGCCGCAGGCAGGTTACCGGATTGTGTTCCAGCCACTCGCGAATGGGGCCGATAGCGGGCCGTACGAAACCTTCGCGGATGAATTTGCTGGATTGCCTCCCGACAGCATTCAACCCGACAAGGCAAAGCATCGTCCGGTCGGAATGGCAGTCGGTCCCGATGGTGCGCTCTACGTCAGCGATGACGCGGGCGGCTGGATCTACAAAATCACGTACAAGGCACCCTGACGCGGGTTCGACTTTCAGGAGGATGAAAGGTGGCGAGTGATGATGGCAAACGCTGTTCCGTCAACGTGCTGGTGTTCGGCGCTTCGCTTAGGAGCGACTCTCTCAATGTTCGACTTGCATCCGCCGCCGCTGAGGTGATCCGCGCGAAAGGCGGCACGGCAGATATTGCAACGATGCAGGACTTCGACTGTCCCAGTTACGATCAGGATCTGGAAACGAGCGCCCCGTTGCCACTCGGTGCGGTGAGACTGAAAGACAGACTGCTTGCGGCGGACGCGTTTCTCATTGCAGCGCCGGAGTACAACGCGTCGATGTCGGGCGCACTCAAGAACATCATCGACTGGACTTCCAGATTTCGCCCGCAGCCGTTCAACGGACGCCAGGGATTTCTCATGTCTGCATCGCCGTCGATGGCGGGGGGGAATCGCGGGCTGTGGGCACTTCGCGTTCCACTCGAGCATCTCGGCGCGCGAGTCTACCCCGACATGTTTTCACTCGCCCAGGCGCATCAAGCGCTGGCCGCAGACGGATCGATTGCCGATGGGACTCTCAGAAAGCGGTTCGAGGAAACGCTCGAGTGCTTCCTCGATTTTGTCGAAGCATCCAAGCACTATCCGGCGATGAAAAAACAGTGGGTCGAGTTTCTTGGCGAGCATCCGAACCCTGCTACGGAGCGGGTCGAAGAAAGTCCGGCCGAAGCCGCGTAGCCTTTCCTGCTCTCGCTAGCCCTCGCGGTCTACGATCGCGAGGGTGCAGCGTGACACGCAGACGAGCCGATGCTCCTCGTCTTCGATGCGAATTTCCCACACATGAGTGCGGCGGCCCCGGTGGACTGGCGTCGCCGTCGCAGTCACTACTCCGCCGGTTTTGGCACGCAGGTGATTTGCGTTGAGCTCGAGTCCAACCGCTGCCTGCTTCTCCTTATCGATGTTGAGAAAGGCTCCGAGCGAGGCGACGGTTTCCGCGAGAGCGGCGGAGGCGCCGCCGTGCAGCAGGCCGAAAGGTTGCCGCGTGCGGCCATCTACCGGCATTGTCGCAACGACTTTGTCTGCGGTCAGCGTTACCAGTTCGATCCCGATAGTCGTTGCCATCCCGCGGTCGAACTGGGCGCGGATTTCTGCGGCCAGATCACTTCGATCAGTCATCTCCAACGGCACTCCCATTCGCAAAAGGCATCGCCTTCGTTGACGCATCGAACGTGCGACGTTTGTGGTTCTTCGCCACCGGCTTCTCTCAGTGCACGGCGAAGCCCGCCTGTCTGCCTGCGACAAAACAGCGGATCCGGCTGATCGAATCCAACGAGTCGGAGCACGGCGTATTCCTCGTCTTCCTCGACGACTTCCATGTTGCCTGGATGATAGTACAGGCGGAAAAGAGAGATGCGCTGCGTCAGGAACTCAAGCGGTGATCCCTTTCGCAAAATTCCGCTGTACAGTCTCACTCCAGTAAACTCGATGGAGTGACCGCCAGCACTCTCAACCCACTCCGGATCGGTCTCTTTCAGCTCGGCATCGACGGCGTACCAGAGCGTCAGCAGCAGATCGAGCGGGACTTCAGTTGTCGGAGAACATGCGGCGATGGCGGCTCGTGTTGCAGGGCTGAGCCGCGACAGGATGGTCGAAAGGACATTGTCGCCCTTCTGGTCTCGAACGAAGTCCATTGTTGCAATCAGCGTGGATCCTTTTGCGTGGGCCAACCTAAACCCCCACCCGTTCTGCGGTTACATGAGATGAAGCTCGCTCCGCAAGAGCTCGCCGGTCCGGCTTCCCGGAACCGAGCCGGGGGAGCTCGCGCGTGAAGACGATCGTGCGCGGAACCTTGTATCCGGCGAGAAGCTGCCGGGTGAATGTGATGAGCGCTTCGCTGGTGAGATTTCCCCCGTCTTCGCGAAGCACGACGAACGCGCTACCGGTTTCTCCCCACAGCGGATGCGGCGTGCCGACCACTACGACTTCAGCGATGGACGGGTGCGACGCAATCGCAGATTCTACTTCTGCTGGAAAGACGTTCTCACCGCCTGAGATGTACATCTCTTTTTTTCGTCCGCAGATGCTGAACAGACCGGTGTCGCTCTGCGTGGCGAGATCGCCAGTGTGCAGCCACCCACCGTCGGCCACCGCATCGTTGGTCTTTTCGGTGTCGTGAAGATATCCGCCGAACATCTGCGGACCGCGAAGCTGAAGCTCTCCCGCTTGGCCCTGGGGTGACTCGGTGCCATCATCCGAGATCAATCTCATTTCGAGAAACGGGACCGGCCGCCCGACTTTACCGGGATTCGCGAGAGACTCCTCGGTCGATATTGCGAAGCAATTGGGACCGCACTCGGTAAGTCCGTAACCCTCGCGAAGATTGTAGCCCGCGGCCCTCACCCGTTTCATCACGGCCGGAGGACAGGGCGCACCACCAGAAATGAAATACCTGAGATGAGGAAGCGGTCTTCCCCACTGCGCGCTGCCGAGCATCATGATCAGCTGCGTCGGAACAGTGAGCGCAACGGTACACTTTTCCTCGGCGAGTCCGTCGAGAAAACTTCCGGGATCGAACTGATCGAACAGAACGACGGTGCCTCCGCGGTGCCAAAGCGGCGTTGCGAAAACATTCCAGCCGCCGGTATGGAAAAACGGAGTGGCGACCGGAGCTATGTCGGTATGAGAAAGCTCCCAGGCAGTCGTCGTCGCGATCGCATTAAAGAAAATCTGCCGCTGCGGGATGATCACACCTTTCGGCTGACCGGTGCTGCCCGATGTGTAGAGAATGAGAACAGCGTCGTCGGCCGTTGCGTCGACATCTGGCGCACATTCCTCCCGAGAATCGTCCGCCGGCGCGTCGGCGTCGATGTCGAGCCAGGGAGGCCTCGACCCGTCAGCCAGCCCGGTTTCCAACACTGCATGAAACCGCGATTCTCCGACAACCAGTGACGACCGAGAATGCAGTAAGATGGCGCCAAGCTCACGGGGAGCGAGACGCCAGTTCAACGGGACCAGTGCGGCGCCAACACGCGAGCAGGCGAAGAAAAGCTCTGCAACTTCGTGCCGGTTTCCCGCAACGATAGAAACCCGGTCTCCGCGGCCGATATTGTTGCGCCTCAGCGAAGTTGCCCAGCGGTCGCATGCCGCATCCAGCTCGGCGTACGTCTGGCGCGTGCCGCGGTTCCTGTCGACTAGTGCGATTCGATCAGGCGCGATCGCCCGCCAGTGACGAAGGGGATCGGTGAATCGCGGAAACTGCGGCCACTGAGTCACGTGGGCGAGCTGGCCTAAGCGCGGCGATGCTGAAGTAGAAACCGCATTATCTCGCCCGTGGCGTCGGGACCTCTGGCGTCCGTATAGGTTCCCTCGGCGGACCCGCCAGACCATGCATGACCGAGCTCATCGACGATCCATTCCTCGACAACGACCGGCTTTCCATATGATTTTCGTGAGAAGTGATATGAACCCGTCGTCGTGCCGGCCTCTTCAGACCTTGCATTTGCGACGGACTCGTCAAAGCCGCCCAGCAGCTGCGTGACAATGTTGTCGGCATTTGCCGGGTTTACCGTCTTATCGCTTTTCCCCTGAAAGACAATCGTCGGGATTGCTCGGTTGGTTCCGAATGCGCGGCCAACTGCGCCCGCGAAATCGGCGGGATCTGTCGCGCCGACTCCCATCCGCCTGATTGCCTCAGGGGTGGAAGTCGCAACGCCGTAAGCAATTCCAGAATGCAAACCAGCTGCGGCGTAGATGTCTGGATAGGCATAGGAGACAGTCAACGCCATCGCCGCGCCGGCAGATAATCCCACGATGTACACGCGGTGCAGATCGACCCTCATATCGGTCATTACCTGCCGGGTGATCGCCGCGATCAAAGCGGGCTCGCCGGCATCACGCTTCTGGTGCGCAGCGTCGAACCAGTTCCAGCACTTGAGTCCGTTTGCCGCTGCGGGCTGCTCAGGATAGGCGACGAGCACTTGTGATTTCTCGGCTGCGACGTTGAAGCGGGTTCCTCGCGCAACGTTGTCGGGATCCTGCGTGCAGCCATGCAGCACGACGACAAGGGGCACCGCTTTCTTTCCATCATACGAGGCCGGGATATAGAGCTTGTAACGACGAGAACCAGCCGGCGTCGAGATCTCTTTCGTCACGAATTGTCCGGGAAGGCTGTCGGTCGCGATCGCCGCCGGTGGTGATGAGACGTCAACCATTGGCTTCATCGAGCATTACTGTGGCTTCTCCTTCCAGGACGGTTTCATCATTCTGATTCGTGCAGACTGTCGAGAGCTTCACTCGTCGTTTAGAGAGTACTTCGGTTATCGCAACCTTCGCGGTAATGGTATCGCCGATTCTCACCGGCATCGTGAATTTGAGAATCTGTCCGAGATAGATGGATCCCGGTCCCGGAAGTCGGTTCGCGATAGCGGCAGAGACGAGTCCGGCGCTCAGCATTCCATGCGCGATGCGGCCGCCGAATCGTGTTTTCGCGGCGGCCACCGCGTCAATGTGTACAGGGTTGAAGTCGCCGGTAATTCCCGCAAAGAGAACGACATCGGATTCAGTAATCGTCTTCGAAAACTCAGCGGTCTTCCCGACCGTCAGCTCATCGAATTTCACTAGAGCTCCATGATCAGACGAACATCAGCATCGATCGCTTTCTGCGGATCTCGGCGGGTGAGCCGCGATACGACGAAGAACACGAGGAACGAAAGCACCAGTGCGACCGCCGAGGCGGTGACTCCGGAAGGAAATTTGAAAGCCTTGAAGTAGGCGGAAGTCTCGAGGCCCAGGGTCACTATCAGGCCGGTCGCGATCGATGCAATCGCGCCTTCGCGCGTGGCGCCATCCCAATTGAGTCCCACTGCGAGTGACGGAACGAGAGTCGAAGCGAACAGTCCCCAACCGAAAATTCCGAGGAAGGCCACCATCGTTCCCGAATTCTGCGCGATGAAGGCAGCCGCGATCGCGATGAGGACAGTTACTGCACGTCCCCACTTGAGCTCGTTGTCGAGACGCTTACCGAATGCGACCGGCAGATCATGCATGACAACGGCCGCGCCGATGTTGATGAATGAATTCGCGGCGCTCATCGTCGCAGCAGCGACTCCGGAAAACACAAGCGCAGCGAGGACGAGCGGTGTTACGCTCAGCAGCAGACTGGGAGTCGCCTGATCCGGCGCCGACAACGGTGACATCGTTCCGTTTATCACGAACGCTTTCACGCCGACTCCAACTCCGAAATACAGGAGCAGAACGAGAATCAAGCCGAGCGTCTTGAGGAGCGGATACCATTTGAGCTGCATCGGATCGCGGAGCATATAGTACTTGTGCACGCCCTGCGGCTGTCCCAGCGAGCCCATTCCGAAGACAAAGAAAAAAGACAATGCGGCGAGCGGCGTCATCTTGCCCCACGGCGCGAGGAACTTCGGATCCTGCGCGAGGATGGTATCTGAAATATTCCCCAGCCCGCCACCGACCTTCAGCACGAAGATGAATACGAGCACGGATGCGACAGCCATCAGCGTCCCTTGAAACACATCGTTATAGATGCCAGCGAGAATTCCGCCAGCGACTGAATAGGCGAGCGTAATTCCCATCCCAATCCATATCCCCCAGCCGATTCCTACCCCGAAAATGGCATTGATGACCACACCCATCGCCAGTGCGTTCGTCGCCATATAGCCGATGATTCCAACCAGCATCGCGATGCCTGCCAGTCCCTGTGCGGAAGGCGAGCGGTAGCGCGCACCGATTGCGTCGGGTACGGTCATGAGGCTTCGCGCTTCGCCAAGCAGCCGCATTCGCTTCGCAAGCACCCACGCTCCCATCACATTGGTCACAGACGCGGGGAGAACGATGAACATCGCGCCCAATCCAACCGTGTAAATGAGTCCCGGCCCACCGATGAAGGCAAAACCCGACACTGACGTCGACACGGAGGCAACTGTCAGCGCGATCAAACCAATCCCGTGACCTGCGACGAAAAAGTCGCTTGCAGTCTTCGTCCGCCGCGCGGCCCACACGCTGATTGCGATGATTACCGCGAAGTAAGCCAGTCCAACGGCGATCACAGCCGGTTGTGCGACATGAGGAAGCGACGTCTGCAACAGCGGAAACAATGATCTCATCCGTCTTGTCTCGCTGTTTCTTCCGCAACCCGCTTCGAAGCCAGTTCCCGAACGCGGTCGATATCCGACTGGCTGAGCGTCTGGGTGTCGAACGTCAATGCGTAAGCAACCGGCAGCACGACGATCGGCAGGAGGCCAATACCATAGATGACGATCGCCGCGCGTGCCGGCAGACCGAGCCACAAGGCGCTGCCAGTGCCCTCGTTCGCGGGAAGTCCAAGCGCGAGACAGAATCCGGCGGTCAAAACGATGAACACAAACGCGAATGGGAACTTCAGCTTTCCGATGCCCGCGCTCCCCCGGGCGGCACCCAGTGCCATGATGCCGCCGAGTGCGCCGGGAATTCCGATCGCAAGGAGCCACGGCGCCCACTCCGGCGCTCCGCCGGGAAGAAAGGCCGCGGCATAACCCGCCGCGATCGCGCACACAGCGGCTACAAGAACTGCCCGGGCAGCGCGCCGCGTAAGATCGCTGCCGGGTTCAACCGGGCTCATGCTCCTCCGTTCGTGAATGCCATTCGATCGCGATCGATCCCATCGCCAGACCGGCACCCGATCCCGTCATGAGAATCAGGTCACCATCCTTCAATTTCCCCTGGGCGGCTGCATCGTCGAGGGCCATCGGAAGACAGGCCGCTCCAGTGTATCCCCACTTGTCCATGATCGTATGCGCTTTTTCGACCGGCTCGCCGATTGTCTTCATCACGTCGCGAATGGTGGACAGATTCACCTGCGTCCAAAGCCATTGATCGACATCGCCAGTTGTTCGGCCAATTCGCCCAAGCACCGAGTTTGCAATTCTTGGCCATCCGACTTCGTTCACTTCTTTCGGATACTTCGTCACGAAGCGCAGCTTGTTGCGACGCCCTTCACGCAAAACATCATCAGTGATGGGCTCGGCGGTTCCTCCGGCGAAAACGCCCATCCCGGGAGCCAGCCGCCCATCGGCAAACAGCTCCGACGCGAGGATTCCGGGTTTGCTCGAAGACTCCAGGACAACAGCGCCCGCGCCGTCCGCAAAAATCGTCGAGGTTTTCTTGTCGTGCTGATCGAGAAACTTCGACATTGCATATGCACCAATCACCAGAACGCGATTGTAGCGCTCGTCAGCCCGGATGTACTTCCACGCGGTGTCGAGTGCGGTGACAAATCCGGCGCATGCACTGTTGATGTCGAAGGCGCCGGCGTTCCATGCTCCGATCCGCGCCTGCACAACCGGCGCAGTCGCCGGCGAGATGTACTCAGGCGTGTCGGTCGCAACGATGACGAGATCTATATCGCCGGAGGCAACGCCCGCCGAGACGAGTGCTTTTTCTGCTGCGGCAGCAGCAAGGTCAGCGGTTGACTCGTTGGCGGCGCAGTAACGACGCTCCCTGATTCCGAGAGTGTTCGACACAAAATCGTCGATGTCTTCGCCGAGTAATTGCGAGAGCTCGCGATTCGTTACGATGCGGTCGGGAACGTACGAGCCCGTTCCGGTTATGACCGCTTCCCGAATCGCGGCGCTCACCCTGCCGCGTCCGGTCTCGGAGATGCAGTCGTACCGCGAACTACAAGTCGCGATGCAATCGTTCGCTGAGGGCGTGATGTACGAGTGTCCGGCTCCTGCCGGGACATCGCCTGAAGCAGCAGCCTTGCCGCGCGAGCGCCGAGCTCTCTCGCGGGAATCGCAATCGTTGTGAGCGATGGCACCAGCAGTGATGCGAGCTCGATGTCGTCACACCCGACGATTGACATCTCATCTGGCACACGCACATGCTCGATCGAGCACACCTTGAGCGCGCCGGCCGCGACGAGGTCGTTCGAGCAGAAAACGGCTGTCGGCCTCGCGGGCAAGGCAAGCAACGCGTGCATTCCGGTCTGTCCACCCGCAGCAGTTGCGGGAACGCGACGCATGGCGCCCGATTCGATGTGAATGCCCCGAGCTGAAAGGGTTGTCACGAAACCCCGCTCCCGCATGCGAACGGCGTGAACGTTCGTTGCCGGTCCGAGAAATCCGAAGCGCTGATGGCCAAGCGAAAGCAGATGTTCGGCGGCGAGGCGGCCAGCGCCAAGTGCATCGCTCGCGACACCCGGCCAACGATCGGGCGGCTCGTCGATCACAACCAGATTCACACCGGCCATCATCGGCTCGGTCATCGATGCACCGCCCACCGCATCTACCATGATGCCGTCGACCTGCCGTTCGAGTAGGGCCTGGATGTGCCGCTCGCGCGGAATCTCTCTCGTCTCGCACAACAGTACGGCGTAACCCTCTTCGGACGCGACGCGCTCTGCTCCACTCACGACGTCGGCGAAAAACGGGTTTCGAAGATCAGGCACGATCACGCCGATTGCGTACGATCGGCTTCGAACGAGCGACCGCGCGACGACGTTGGGCACGTAGCCGAGCTCGCGGGCGGCGAGAAGCACACGCTCCCGCGTCTCGGCTGAAACGCGTGCACGCGCGTTCTTGCTGAGGACGAGTGAGACGGTAGGCTGCGATACACCTGCACGCTTTGCCACGTCATGAGTAGTGATTCGCTTGATGCGCGGGGGTTCCACGCCCCGAAGATCACGCGTTGGCCGCGCCGGCGCCATTCGCCAGAAACAGCTCGATCTCACGCGTAACGACGCTCGCGTTGTCGCCGAATACCATCGTCAGGTGATTTCCCGGAACTTCAACATACCGGCAGTCTGCGAACGACTCGGCCGTCATCTTCGCATGCTCGGGCGGAACGAGCGGAGGACTTCCAGGAGGCCCGAAGCCCTTGGCTGCATTCAGCAGAAGCGCCGGATGCGTCACCGCGCCGACAAGATCAGCCCACGGCTCAACCTGTACTCCGAGAAGCGCCTGTTCGACGGCACTCGCGCTCGTGAACGACTGCACTGTGCCGTCCGCGTTTTCGCGAAGCTCGGCGCGGAAATAACCCTCGATAGCATCGTCCCAGAAACCCAGTACGTGCGGCGCGCCTCGCATCTCGTTCATGTACGCATCGGCCGAGGGTAGGACACGCTCGAGGCGAGCCAGCGACGGCCTCAGGAGCTCGACAGTGTCCGGATGAAAAACGATTGCCGCATCGATGACGATCACCTTCACCACGCGCTCGGGAAAATGCGCGGCGATATAGATCGCAAGCAGCGCCCCGAACGAGTGGCCACCCATGACGACGCGATCGAGACCGAGATGGTCGAGCAACGCGATTACATCTGCGGCATGATCTCCCATCGAGTAGCCGGTGGCGGGCTTGCCGCTGCGTCCTCTCCCCCTCATGTCAGGCGCGATGACGCGATGCGCTCCGGCAAGACCTCGCTCGGCCAGGCCGCAGAACTCGTTGGCATTTGCCGACAAGCCGTGGAGAAGAACAATCGCCGGATTCGGACCCCGATAATCCAGGTAATGCATCTTGAGCCCACCGACCGTCTCGAATCGGTCGATGCCCGCGTCACCGTCGACCTCGGGTTTGAGGTCCACTGTCATGACACCACCGCCAGACCGTGGTTCTCGCGCAGAACACGCTTGAGAGTTTTTCCGGCGGTGCTCCGTGGAAAGTCGTCGGTGATGATGACTTCATGAACCTTCTGGTAGCCTGCGGCAACGCGAGCGTTGATCCACTGCTTGAGCTCATTTGGCTCGATATTCGGAGAGCGCAGGATCACAGCGGCTACCGGCACTTCGCCCCATTTGTCGCTCGGAACTCCATACACCGCTACTTCACGAACTTCTGGATGCTGCACGACTATTTCCTCGATGTCTTTCGGGAACACGTTGACCCCGCCAGATATGATCATGTCTTTTTTTCTGTCCACCAGGTGAAGAAATCCGTCTTCGTCTAAGAACCCAA
>JBBQYO010000093.1:0-10658 GCA_038208605.1 Gemmatimonadales bacterium
GGCCTGGTTCCGTAAAGAGAAGAAGCCCCGCACTCCTCGTCGCGAGCGGCTCGAGATACCCCCGGATGCATGGGAAAAGTGTGAGCGTTGTGGTCACACCGACATCCGCGAGAAATTCGTCCGCAATCTCAGTGTCTGCCCCAATTGCGAGCACCATCGCCGCATCAGGGCGATCGATTACGTCAACATTCTTCTCGACGACGGGACGACCGAAGAGACAGAGACCGAAATCCGCTCTACCGATCCGCTCGGTTTTCCGGAATATCCCGCGCGACTTTCCAAAGCACTCGCGAAATCCGGCGAGGGAGATGCGATTCTCACGTTTACTGGCCAGCTCATGGAACTGCCGGTCTGCCTCGGCGTGATGGACTTCGCTTTCATGGGCGGATCCATGGGCTCCGTCGTCGGTGAGAAGATCGCACGCCTCGGACAGAAAGCTCTCGAGCGCAAGTTCGCCTTCATCCTTGTTTCGTCATCGGGCGGCGCGCGCATGCAGGAAGGCGTGCTGAGCCTGATGCAGATGGCCAAAGCGGCTGCAATCCTCTCGCAGCTCGCAGAGCGAAGAATTCCGTACGTGTCGATTCTCACTAATCCCACGACGGGCGGAGTGAGTGCGAGCTATGCGATGCTTGGCGATGCGATCCTCGCGGAGCCGGGAGCCGTGATCGGGTTCGCCGGGCCACGCGTAATCAAGCAGACCATCGGGCAGGATCTGCCGGAAGGATTTCAGACGTCGGAGTTTCTTCTCGAGCACGGAATGGTCGATCTCGTTGTCCACCGAAAGGATCTCAAGCAGACAGTGGGGCAGCTTCTCCGTCACATGAGTGGAAAGCCCGCTGCGTCGGGGTGGACAGCGGCCTGAGCTCCTATCGCGAAGCTCTCGACGCGCTCTTCGCGCGAACGGGCGCGACGTCGAAGTTCGGACTCGATCGAACACTTGCTTTTCTCGATCTCCTCGGAAATCCACACGCCAGGCTCAAGACTTTTCACGTCGCCGGCACGAACGGAAAGGGAAGCGTCGTCGCCACGATGTACGCGCTTCTGCGGGCGAAGAAGTTCCGCACAGGGCGATATACGTCGCCGCATCTCATCGACTTTCGCGAGCGGATTGTAGTCGACGACCGGATGATGGAAGAGGACTACGTCGTCGATTTTCTTGGCAGGTGGTCGCCGCAGGCCGAGAAACTTGGCGCCACCTTCTTCGAGATCACTACCGCGATGGCGTTCGACTACTTCTCGCGGAGCGAAGTCGATGTAGCAGTGATCGAGACGGGACTGGGCGGCAGACTCGATTCGACGAACGTGATCAGGCCGCTGTCGTCGGGAGTGACATCCATATCGATCGACCACACCGAATACCTCGGCGACACCGAGGCGAAGATCGCGGCCGAGAAAGCGGGAATCTTCAAGCCGGGCATTCCGTCTGTGATTGGTCCGATGTCGACAGAAGCGCGCGTGGCGATCTACAGAACTGCCGCCGAGGCTGGCGTAGCCGCCGTCGTCGAAGCAACCCGGCTCTATCGGACAAGCGACGTCATGATTCGCGAGACGGGCACATGGTTCACCGTTCACTACGATGGAGAATCGGTCCGGATGCGAACGCCGCTGATCGGCGCTGCACAGGCAGATAACGCTTCGGTTGCGCTCGCCATGCTCGCGACTGCGCAATCTCCGTGGTCAGTGACACTGGACGACGCCCGCAGTGCAATGTCTGATGTGAAGCTTGCCGGCCGGTTTCAGCGAGTTGGCAAATACATTCTTGACGTGGCGCACAATCCTGACGGCACGGCATCGCTCACGGCCGCGATTGCCGCGTTAAAGCCAGCGTCGCCGGTAGTCGCTGTGCTCGGTGTTCTTGCCGATAAGGATTGGCGAAAGATGATCGACATCCTTTCGAGCTCCGTCGATGAGCTGGTGATCGTTTCCCCCCCGACCGCGCCACCCACGCGTGCCTGGAACGCCGGCGATGCATTGGCATATGCACAGGGCAGAGGAATTCGCTCGAGGATAGAGCCCGCGTTCGACAAAGCCGTTACCAGCAGCGTCGACAATGCTGGAACTGTCGTGATTACAGGATCGTTTCACACAGTTGGCGATGCGATGGTCGTGCTTGGGATCAGTCCCGTGTAGGTGGCGCACAGCGTCACGATGCTTTTTCAAACGTGACGCTTGGGGTTGAAGTCCGGTCTCGTGCGCTGAATCTGAAAGCTCAACTGCTTGCCGCTAAGTCGATGGCTGGCGTAGCTTTGAGTGATGGCACAGGGAGCGTTACCGGGTTTCCGAGACTTCTACCCAGAACAGTTGGCGGAACGCTCGTTCATCATGAGTGTGTGGCGTCGAGTGCTGCGCCGATACGCATTTGTCGAGTACGATGGACCGCCGCTCGAGCCACTCGATCTTTATAGAAAAAAAAGCGGCGACGAGCTTGTCGGTCAGCTCTACTCGTTTACGGATAAGGGCGACCGCGAAGTTGCGATGAGACCAGAGATGACGCCAACATTCGCGCGCATGGTCGCCGCGAAAGCGAATGCGTTGCGCAAACCAGTGCGGTGGTTTTCAGTTCCGCAGCTGTTTCGCTACGAGCGTCAGCAGAAAGGCCGCCTGCGCGAACACTTTCAGCTCAATGTCGACATCGTCGGCGAGGCGGACGCTACCGCCGACGCGGAGCTGCTGTCGGTCGCGCTCGATGTCATGCGCGAGTTCGGATTGACCGGCAGCGATGTGAAAGCGCGTGTCTCCGACAGACGATTGCTGCAGGCACTGCTGACGCATTCAGGCGTTATCGACAGTCAGCGTGTAGCTGTCTACGCAGTGATCGACAAGCTCGGGCGAGAGCCGGCGGCGATCTCTCGCGAAAAGCTCATCAACGCTGTCGCATCCGGCGAGGTCGCCGATCGCGTCGAGACATTTCTCAAAGTTACCGATGTCGACGCATTGTCCGTGCACTACGGGTCCGATCCGGCAATCGCAGAACATGTCGAACGTTTGAAGCACTATTTCGACTACCTTCGTGCACTTGGGTTCGAGGGTTGGACGGTGCTCGACCTCTCCATCGTGAGAGGCCTCGCATACTACACGGGAATTGTGTTCGAGCTATTCGATACCGCAGGCGAGTTTCGCGCGATTTGCGGCGGCGGCCGCTACGACACCCTGCTCGATACACTTGGCGGCGTCGATCTGCCCGCGCTGGGATTTGGAATGGGTGACGTCGTAATTGGCGAGCTCCTGCGCGGACGAGGGCTCATTCCGGACACGTCGGCGCGCACCGACTACTGGGTCGCGGGCGAAGATGAATCGCAAACGTCACAGGTGATGTCGGTCGCTGCTGAGCTGCGAAGAAAAAATCAGAGTGTTGAATACGCGCTCAAGCCACAGCAGCTCAGCCGGCAATTGAAGTCTGCGGCGGCTTCCGGCGCCAGGCACGCGGTACTCCTCAAGCGCGGGCGAGAGGAACATGGCGATGTAACCGTTCGAGATCTGAATGCGGGAACCGAGCGGCCGATGCCGCTGGCCGAGCTCATCAATTCACTGTAAAGAAAAGAAATGGCCGACGACAAGAAGCTGACCAAACGCGCTGATGACTTCAGTGCGTGGTACAACGAAACCGTTCTTAGAGCGGAGCTCGCCGATTATTCGCCCGTGCGCGGCTGCATGGTCATTCGTCCGCGCGGTTATGGAATCTGGGAAAGGATGCAGCGCCAGCTCGATACCGTGTTCAAGGAGACGGGCCATGAGAACGCATATTTCCCGCTTCTCATTCCGGAAAGTTTTCTTCACAAGGAAGCTGAACACGTCGAGGGGTTTGCCCCCGAGACTGCCGTCGTTACGCATGGCGGAGGCAAGAAGCTGGAGGAGCCACTCGTCATTCGCCCCACGTCAGAGACGATCATCTATGCGATGTTCGCGAAATGGGTGCAGAGCTATCGCGATCTTCCACTGCTGATCAACCAGTGGGCCAACGTCATCAGATGGGAAATGCGCACCCGGCTTTTCCTGAGGACGCTCGAGTTTCTCTGGCAGGAAGGCCACACTGCGCACGCAACCGAGGCTGAGGCCGAGGAAGAGACGCGGAAGATGCTGAACGTATATCGTGATTTCATGGAAGGATGGATGGCGATGCCCGTCATCACAGGCATCAAGACAAATTCCGAGAAGTTCGCCGGCGCGCTCCGCACTTATTCGTGTGAAGCGATGATGCAGGACAACAAGGCTCTTCAGGCCGGAACGTCGCACAACCTCGGGCAGAATTTCGCAAAAGCGTTCGATCTCAAGTTTCAGACTGAAGCGGGCGACGTTGAGTTTGCGTGGAACACGAGCTGGGGCGTATCGACGCGAATGATTGGCGGGCTCGTCATGACACATGGCGACGACAACGGGCTTCGTGTGCCGCCACTCCTTGCGCCGATCGAGCTCGTCATCGTTCCCATCTGGAAGACCGACGAAGAAAAGGCGCGCGTGCTCGAGGCCGCCAGCACTATCTCGGCGACGTTGTCGGGGTGGGAACGACGCAAGACCGGCAAGCTGCGCGTTCATCTGGACAACCGCGAAGGAATGAAGCCTGGCGCGAAGTATTATGAGTGGGAGCTTCGTGGCGTCCCGCTTCGGCTGGAATTCGGACCTCGCGATCTCGATGCAAACCAGTGCGTTCTTGTTCGCCGGGACAATCGTGTGAAGCGAACTGTGACGCTGGATTCGATCGGTGAGGACGTAGCGGACCTGCTGAGCATGATCCAGACTGACATGCGTGTCGACGCATACGAGCGTCGCGAAGCCAACAGCGTTCGAGGCAGGTTTTCTTACGATGAGTTCAAGGCGCTCATGGAAGGAAAGGGGGGCTTTGTGTACGCCGGCTTCTGCGGAAGCGAAAAGTGCGAGCAGGAAATCAAGGAGGAGACGAAGGCGACGATTCGCGTCCTGCCCGACGAGGAGTTCCGCTCGGCCGAAGCTCCTGAAACGTGTCTCAAGTGTGGCGGGAAGTCCGTAGTGGAAGCGCTTTGGGCAAAAGCATATTGAGCCCTGCAACGCGGGCAGCCGCTGAAGTTGATCACACTGCGGCCGGCAGCGTGACGACGGAGCCGGGTTTCGTTCGAAAGAACGACGTCCTCATGTGTGACGGCGTTTCTCTGGACGGAATTGCAGAGGCGGTGGGCACGCCCGCGTATGTATATAGTGTGCCGGCGATTGAGTCTCAGTACAGGCGCCTCGACGCCGCGCTCGCAGGAATTCCCCATCGTCTTCACTACAGCGTAAAAGCAAACTCCAACATCGCGATCCTCGGCATACTTCGCGCGCTCGGTGCCGGCGTGGACATTGTGTCCGGTGGCGAGATGTATCGTGCGGAGTCTGCCGGCTTCAAGGGTCGCGATATCGTGTTCAGCGGGGTGGGGAAAACAGAGCGTGAGATGGTCGAAGCGCTGACACTTGGCGTGCTCATGATCAACGTCGAGTCCGAAGAAGAGCTGACCCTGCTCGATGAAGTTGCGGGCCGAATGGGCAAGAAAGCTCCGGTGGCGTTGCGTGTGAATCCCGAAGTGATGGTCGACACGCCACACCCGTACACGCGAACGGGCGTCAAGGGAATGAAATTCGGAATTCCCTTCGACGAGACGCTCGTTGTCGCGAAGCGCGCGATGGCGATGCAGAACGTCGAGCTGATCGGGCTCGACATGCACGTCGGCTCGCAGATATCACACTTCGAGCCGTACGAAATAGGTCTCGGCAGACTCCTCAAGCTCAAAAGCGAAATAGAAGCTGCCGGCGCGACGACGCTCGAGTATCTGGATATCGGTGGTGGGCTTGCGGTGTCGTATGACGCGGAGCATCCAATCGACGTCGATGCTTTCGGTGAAGTAGTACGTCGAATTGTCCTGCCTACCGGAATGAAGGTCATCGTCGAGCCGGGTCGGTTCCTCGTGGGGAATGCCGGAATTCTTCTGACGCGTGTTCTCTACCGAAAGCGAAGCGGCGGAAAGGAGTTCATCATCGTAGACGCAGGCATGAACGACCTCATTCGTCCGTCGCACTACAACGCGTATCATCGGATCGAGGGTGTTCACAAGAGTGGCGCCAGCCTTACCGCTGACATCGTCGGCCCGGTCTGCGAAAGCGGCGACTTCCTGGGGCAGCAGCGTGATGTCGATGACGTGAAGCCTGGCGAGCTCGTTGCCGTTCTGTCGGCCGGAGCGTACGGATTCGTCATGGCTTCGAACTACAATTCCAGGCCGCGTATTGCGGAGGTCATCGTCAACGACGGCCGGTTCGGCGTCGCCACCGAGCGCGAGACTTATAACGATCTCATCCGTAAGGAACGGCTCGAGCCTGAATGGAGGGAGTTGCAATGAGAGTGGGACTGTTGGCCGACACGCACGACCGGGTTCCCGCCATAACGGAGCTTCTCCAGGCAATGAGAGACAAGGGCGTCACTCTCGTCATGCATGCCGGCGACTACTGCTCACCGTTTTCTCTCGAGCCGTTTAACGATTCCAACATGGCGCTCCTCGGAATCTTTGGCAGAAATGACGGGGATCAAGAGGGACTTCGCGCGGTTGCCGCGCGCGGAATGGGGATGGAGCTCTATGAGTCTCCGCACAGCTTCGACGTGCAGGGCAAACGGATTCTTCTCGTGCACGATCTTGGGGAAGTGCACCGCCGATCGATCGACGCTCACCAGTTCGTCGTATCTGGCTTCACCCATGTGCAGGAGACGATAGTCCGCGACGAAACACTGCTCGTGAATCCCGGAGAGGCCTGCGGCTGGCTTCACGGAAAGTGCACCGGCGCCATCCTCGATCTCGAGACGAGGGAAGTCGAAATCATCACGCTATGAGCAGCCGGATTCTCATACTGGACTACGGGTCTCAGTATACGCAGCTGATCGCGCGGCGCGTGAGAGAAGCGAGAGTGTATTCGGAGATTCATCTGCCCACACGCAGTATCGACTGGATCAGGGAGTGGAATCCGGCGGGAATAATTCTCAGCGGCGGCCCCAACTCTGTGTACGCCGATGGTGCGGCGCGCGGGGACGTTGCGATGCTCGATGTTGCTCCGGTGCTGGGCATCTGCTACGGTATGCAGCTCATCGCGTTTCTCGAAGGCGCGGAGGTCAAGCGGGCCGGCCGGCGAGAATATGGCAGAGCTGAAATCGAAGTGACGGAAACGGAAAATCTGTTCGCTGGATTTGATAAGACTCCTCACTTCGCGGCCTGGATGAGTCACGGCGATCATATCGAGGCGTGCCCGGCCGGGTACGTTGCCACTGCATCGAGTGCTGGAAATCCGGTCAGTGCCTTTCGGCATGAGACGAAGCCAGTGTATGGCGTGCAGTTTCATCCGGAAGTCGCGCACACGCCGAGAGGGGGTGAGATCCTTTCGAACTTCATCTTCGGCGTCTGTAAAGCTGAGCCCAGCTGGACGACGGGCGCGTACATCGAGACGGAAGTTGCGCGGATCAAGACCGAGGTAGGCGATGCTCGCGTTGTATGCGGTCTTTCCGGTGGGGTCGATTCCGCGGTGGCAGCGGCGCTGGTGCATCGCGCGATCGGCGACCAGCTCACTTGCATCTTTGTCGATACGGGTCTGCTGCGGCTGAACGAGCGCGAGCAGGTCGAGAGAACATTTCGCCAGCACATGGGAATCAGGCTCATCACTGTCGATGCGTCAGACCGGTTCCTTTCGGCGCTCGAGGGTGTCACCGATCCAGAGAAAAAACGCACTGAGATTGGTCACACGTTCATCGATGTGTTCGAACAGGCGTCGGACGACGCAGGCGGCGATGCAAGGTATCTGGTGCAGGGAACACTGTATCCTGATGTGATCGAGTCGTCATCGCCGACTGGCGGCCCATCGGTGACGATCAAGACGCATCACAATGTCGGTGGCTTGAAGCCCGACATGCGGTTCAAGCTCATCGAGCCGCTGCGTGAGTTGTTCAAGGACGAGGTCCGTAGCGTCGGCCGCGAGTTGGGATTGTCCGAGGAGATGGTCGGGAGGCATCCATTCCCTGGGCCGGGTCTGGCGATCCGGATACTGAGCGATGTTACGTCGGAAAAGCTCGATCTCCTGCGTGAAGCGGATGCCATTTACCTCGAGGAAATTCGAGAAGCCGGCTTGTATGATACGATATGGCAGGCGTTCGCTGTGCTGCTGCCTGTGCGAAGCGTTGGCGTGATGGGCGATGAGAGGACGTACGAGAATGTTCTCGGGCTTCGTGCTGTAACGAGCACTGATGGGATGACTGCTGATTGGTACCCATTTCCGTACGACGTTCTGGGGCGGATTTCCAATCGTATCATCAATCAGGTGACGGGCATCAACCGCGTTGTCTACGATGTTTCGTCGAAGCCGCCGTCGACCATCGAGTGGGAATAGCAAACCGCGACTGCCACTGCCATTGACTACGATGCACAGATGAAAACGATGCACAGATGACCCACTGGGAAATTAGGAAGCCGTCACAGCGAGAGACGGATAATTCCCTTCGTGAATGGGTAGGCGTGGAAGTTCACTAGCAGACCCTTAGATATCCGTGAGAGCCGCATGTAGGTGAGAAGTTGAGATCGATGGACAGACAATGTTGCTGCTACAGCTTTGGCTTCGATGATTACTGCCTGATTCACAATCATGTCTGCCTTGAACACAGCATCGAACTCAATGCCCTCGTACTCGCCCGATATCGGTGCTTCGATGACGACCTCAAACCCTCGCTTCCTGAGTTCGCGAGCGAGCGATTTTTTGTAGACTGACTCGAGCAGTCCGTTCCCCCAGAACTTTGAGACCGCAATCGCTCCCGCAATAATCTCATGAGTAAGGGGATCTCTTTCCGTTTCCACCAACCAAACTTGACGGAGACGAAGCAGAATCGAATATCGAAACACCTCCCGACCAATCGTTCCGTCTTCATCTGTGCATCGTTTTCATCTGTGCATCGCAGTTTATGGCACTTGACGAAGCGGCGGAAACGAAACGGCCCCGCGATTTCGCGAGGCCTCGGCTTCGATCCCACAACTGGCAACTAGACACCCTTCTCTTCGAGCAGTGCCATGAACCCGGACGGCTCAGTCAGCGCGAAAAGCCTCTCGGGCACATCGGGCTCCTTCGAGAACTGCGCGATCTTCCCAAGCACCGGTAGATACTGATTCGATACTTCGAGCGGCGGCGCGACGATGAGGAAAAAGAAGTTCACCGGCTTTTCATCGATTGCTTTGAAGTCGAGCCCACCACTCTTTCGTCCGAATGCCACACGAAGCTTGCTGACCACCAGTGAACGGCAGTGGGGAATTGCGATACCGCGACCAATGCCCGTCGAACCGAGATTCTCTCTGCGCTTGAGCATCTTGAAGAGCATTCCTTCGGATTTGTCGTCGAGGGCGAGCAGACCGATGAGCTCCTTCAAAACATCGTCTTTGGTCGTTCCGTCGAGCTCGAGCTTGATTGCGTCTTCAGAGAAGAACTCACGCAGTTCCATCAAATGCCTCTGTATGTGGCTCGCCGCTCGGGCGAGGCAAGCAAGTTACCGTTGCCCGTATCGAGTGTCAAACCACGATATTGCAAGCACTTGTAGGCTCCGTTAGCATTCGGAATGAAGCGCTTCCCGTTCGCGATCGACTCCGACCTCCCGCTTTACCTCGCGCCAATGGCAGGGGTATCGGAGTCGCCGTTCCGTCGTGTCTGCCGAAAGTTCGGAGCCGACGTCGTTGTGACTGAGTTTCTCTCGGCCGAAGGAATCAGGCGCGAGAACGCTGCGACAATCGCGAAGCTTAAGTTCGGCCCCGACGAGCGACCGATCGGAGTACAGATCTTTGGAGCGGATCCACAGGCGATGGGCGAAGCGGCAGCGCTCGTAACCGATGTGTTCCAGCCTGAGTTCATCGACATCAACTTCGGCTGTCCGGTGAAGAAAGTTGTTCGCCGGAATGGGGGATCGGGTTGCCTCAAGGACCTCGATCTGGTTCAGACGGTGATTCGCGCTGTCGCATCGCGCACAAGTTTGCCCGTGACTGTGAAGATCCGGAGCGGATGGAGCGAAGAGATGCGCGATCCCGTCGCGATCGGCCTTCGCTGCCAGGATGCGGGCGCTCGCGCGCTGGCGCTGCATCCGAGAACGCGCACGCAGATGTACTCGGGCGCCGCGAGATGGGAGGAGATCGCAGCTGTTGTCGATGCACTTGAGATCCCCGTCATCGGAAACGGCGATATCAAGACAGCCGAGGATGCGGTGCGTTTGCAGCGCCAGACTGGATGCGCCGCAGTGATGATCGCGAGGGGAGCGTTCGGCCAGCCATGGATCTTCAATCAGACGAAGGCGCTGCTTGCCGGACTTCCCAGGCCTGCGGCCCCCGGTGTGGAAGAGCGATTCACGATCGCGCTCGATCATGCGCGAATGGTCGAGAGCTACGAGGCTGATTTGAAGGGCGCTGCGATCGAGTTCCGGAAGCATCTCGGCTGGTACGTGAAGGGGTTGCGTGATTCTGCCGACCTGAGAAAGAAGCTCTACTCAGTTGACCGGTTTGCGGAGATCGAAGGAATCTTCGACGAGTATCTCGAGTCGCACGCTGAGGTTCTTTCGGAGGCCGCGGTGGCCTGACCCGTGGCAGGTGGCACCTTGCGTCCCGCCAGGGGTGACCTGCATATCATGGCTTCCAGTTGTTGCGGTCTCCACC
>JBBQYO010000094.1:0-10656 GCA_038208605.1 Gemmatimonadales bacterium
GACCAACGTCGGCATCGTGCTCGACGTCGGCGGCCGCGGTGACAAGTCGTTCAACGATGGCGCCTACGCCGGCGCAGACAGCGCAGCGCGCATTCTCGGACCGAATATTCGTTTTATCGAGCCAGGTGAGGGGTCGGATCGCGAAGCCGGACTGAGACTGCTCGCGGCTGAGAACATGAATCTGGTCATCGGCGTCGGCTTCATCTTCTCGGATGACATAACGAAGCTCGCCAAGGAATATCCGAAGACGCCGTTCGCCTGCGTCGACTACGCGCTCGCCGTGGACGACAAAGGCAACGTTCTTCCGCCACCGCCGAATGTCGCCGCACTCAAGTTTCGCGAAGAAGAAGGGTCGTTTCTCGTCGGTGCACTCGCAGCGCTTGTCGGCAAATCGAAGAAGGTCGGATTCGTCGGCGGTATGGACATCCCGCTCATTCACAAATTCGAGGCAGGTTATCGAGCCGGCGTGAAACAGGTTTGCCCCGACTGCGAAGTCATCGCTCAATACGCAGGCGTCACACCTGATGCATTCAAAAATCCCGGCAAAGGCAAGGAGCTCGCTCTCAGCCAATATCAGTCGGGCGTCAACGTCATCTTTCACGCTTCCGGCTCGACGGGCCTTGGAGTGTTCGAGGCTTCCCGCATCATGAACAAGCTCGCGATCGGAGTGGATGCCGACCAATCGGACGAAGCACCCGGTCACGTCCTCACTTCGATGGTCAAAGGCGTCAACGCGTCAGTGTTCGACGTGATAAAGCGCGTTCAGAACGGCACGTTCAAAGGTGGCATCTACTCATTCGGCCTTGCCGAGGATGGCGTGGGATACATCTACGACGCTCGGAACAAGGCGCTCATTCCCGACAGCGTGCACACTCGCATAGAGCAGCTCAAGCAGGAAATCATCGCCGGGCGGATCAAGGTGCCAAGCACGCGATGACTGGAGCTTCAGCAGGGACAGGCACGCGGGACGAATACGCGATTCGCATGAAAGGGATCGACAAAACATTCGGCTCGGTGCGCGCCAACCGCCAAGCTTCGCTCGAGGTGAAAGCGGGTGAGATTCACGCTCTCGTCGGAGAAAACGGCGCGGGGAAGTCGACGCTAATGAAGATTCTTGGAGGTCTTCAGCCCCCCGACGCCGGCACGATGGAAGTGAACGGCAAGGATGTCACCGGCTGGAACACCAAGGATGCAATTCACGCCGGCATCGGCGTCGTGCATCAGCATTTTATGCTTGTTCCCACTCTCACTGTGGCCGAGAACATCGTGCTGGGAATGGAGCCGAGGAAGAATGGGCGGTTCGACTACGACAAGGCAGTCGGCGATGTAATGAAGCTCAGCGCCGATACAGGGTTGACCGTTTCACCCGACAGAAAAGTTGCGGACCTGTCGGTGGGAGAAGCACAGCGTGTCGAAATTCTCAAGACACTTTTTCGCGGCGCGAGAATCCTCGTGCTCGACGAGCCCACTGCAGTGCTTTCGCCTCCGGAAGTGCGCGAGCTGTGGACTGTTCTTCGCGGACTTCGCGACGCCGGCGGAACGATCGTGCTCATCACTCACCGGCTCGATGAAGTGATCGACATCTCCGATACGATCACGGTCATGCGCGCGGGACAAACGGTCGACCGGCTGACGACGTCACAAACGACACCTTCGGAGATAGCGAAGGCAATGGTGGGACGAGATGTCGTACTGACTTCACGTGAGGAGGCCGGCATTCTCACCACGCCTTCTCACGGTGGAGGAAATGGGCCTGCGCCATCCGAAGAAGCTGCATCGGCCTTGAGCGTCACAGACCTCGTCGTGCTCGGCTCACGAAAAACGCGCGAAGTCGATGGCGTCACGTTCGCCATTCGCGCCGGTGAGATACTTGGCATCGCTGGAGTCGAAGGAAATGGACAGACCGAGCTGATCGAGGCGCTGGCCGGTTTGCGACATGTCGAGTCGGGTTCGATTCGTATCAATGGAACTGACGTCACGTTTGACAATGTCGGAGAGCGCCGCGACTCTGGGCTCTCACACATTCCTGAGGACCGGCATCGCCGTGGTTTGATCCTCGACTATTCGATCGCTGACAATCTGGTGCTTGGCCTTCAGACAGAGTTCACGAGCAGAGGACTGCTCGACGCCGGTAGAATCAACGCGAATGCCGAAACGCAGATAAAAGCGTTCGACATCAGGCCTCCGACCGCGGAGCTTCCGGCGCGAAGTCTTTCCGGAGGGAACCAGCAGAAAGTCGTAATCGCCCGTGAGATGGGGCGCGATTTCACGGTCCTGCTGGCGTCGCAACCGACCCGCGGTGTCGACGTTGGAGCAATCGAGTTCATTCACTCGCGGCTTCGCGAAGCTCGCGCCGCGGGCAAGGCCATCCTGCTGGTTTCTGCCGAGTTGAATGAAGTGCTCGCGCTTTCGGATAGAGTTGCGGTGATGTATCGCGGCAAGTTTGCAGCGATCGTTCCTGCTTCCGAAGCCAGCGAGGAGTCACTTGGCGAATACATGATCGGGACTCGAACGGAGTCTGCCGCTTGAACGCACGAACAAAAGAACAACTGGAAGAAGCGCTGTTCCCGCCGCTCGTTGCGCTGCTGGTCGCGCTCATCTGTGGCGATCTTCTGATCATCAGCTACGGTCAGTCGCCCGCGATGGTGTACAAGCTTTTGCTCGAGGGAACGTGGGGCAATGCGTACGGGTTCGGGCAGGTCCTGTACAAAGCGACGACGCTCATGTTCACCGGCCTCGCGGTTTCGCTTGGAATTCGCGCCGGATTGTTCAACGTCGGCGCAGAGAGTCAGCTCGCAGCCGGAGGATTTCTCGCCGCGCTTGTCGGTCTTGGACTCTCGCCCGCGATTCCGGGAATCATCGCCGTTCCGCTTTGTATGATCGCAGCCGCCGCTGGCGGTGGATTCGTTGGCGCAATTCCCGGCTGGCTCAAGGTGAGATTCGGAGCGCACGAGGTGATCGTCACGATCATGCTGAACTTCATCATTCTCGCGCTGCTCAACTGGATCATCGCTGCGCATCTGCACGTTCCGGAAACACTGCACACTCCGGAGATCCGCACCGGCGCAATGCCGCGTCTGGAGTCGGTCATCGGCGCGTTCCACGGGTCGGCCGCGAATTTTACGATTCTGATTGCGCTCCTCACTGCAGCTGTCGTCGGCCTCTACCTCTTTCGAAGCCGTCGGGGATTCGAGCTGCGCGCAGTGGGACTGCAGCCTGATGCGGCTGAGTACGGCGGAGTAAGCGTTGGCGGGGTGTGGTTTCGCGCACTGACTGTATCGGGCGCCATCGCCGGGCTCGGCGGAATCAACTACGTGCTTGGCTACAAGCACTACTATGAAGAGGGGTTTGCGGGGGGATCGGGATACCTCGGAATCGCGGTTGCTCTTGTTGGAAGAAATCATCCGGTCGGGGTCGTACTCGCGGCTTTGTTTTTCGCGACGCTGTCACAGGGCGGACTCGCCATTCACGCATTCGTGCCGAAGCAGATGGTCGAGGTACTCCAGGGCGTTGTGATCCTCGCAGTCGCGATGTCAGTGCCCGAGGTGCGCGCGGTACTTCGCAGGGGCCGGAAGCCGGTCACCGCATGAACCCGATCTCGTTCCTGACTCAAATGCTTCGCATCGCGGTACCCTACCTGTTCGCGGCGAGCGGCGGCGTCATCGCAGAGCGATCGGGAATCATCAGCCTCGAGCTCGAAGGCCTGATGCTGACGGGCGCGTTTTCCGCGACGCTGGGTTCTCATTATTCAGGAAGCCCGTGGATCGGACTGCTCTCAGGAATTCTTGGCGGGCTCGTCTTTGGACTCATTCACGCGGTCGCGGCCATCCGGTATCGCGCAGATCAGGTCGTCGTCGGAATTGCGATCAATCTTCTGGCGATCGGGGTGACACGGTTCTTTCTCAAGCTCGCATTTGCCAGCTCATCGAATTCTCCCCGAATCACCGGCTTCAGCGGAAGCCCTGCCGCACACGGGTTCGACAATCCGCTGTTGTGGATGGGGCTGCTCGCCGCGCCAGTGCTCGCGTTCTTCATATATAGAACGCCGTTCGGTTTGAGAATCCGTGCAGTTGGCGAGCACCCTGAGGCGGCATCGAGCGTTGGAATCAGCGTCAATCGCGTCCGCTACATTGCGGTGGCTATCTCGGGAATGCTGGCGGCGCTCGGTGGAGTATTTCTCGCGCTCGACCAGCATCAGTTCACTGACCAGATGACTTCAGGGCGAGGTTTCATTGCCGTTGCAGCAGTGATTTTCGGACGATGGGACCCGATCAGAGCGGCGCTTGCGTGTCTCTTGTTCGCGGCCGCCGAGACACTGCAGATACAGCTTCAGGGAAATCACGTCATCGCTTCGCAATTCGTCGAGATGATCCCGTACGCACTGACCATCGTCGCGCTCGCGGGGGTCGTCGGCCGGGCAGTTCCCCCAGCAGCACTGGGTAAGACGGGAGAGTAGCAAGTGTTCAAGAAGCTGCTGATTCTCATCATTACCGCGTTTGTGGATATGGTGGGACTGCTGATGGTGCTTCCGCTGATGCCGTTCTATGCGCGGAAGCTTGGTGCGGGATCGCTGATGGTAACGGTGATGGTCGTCTCGTTCACCGCCGCGCAACTTCTCAGCGCCCCGTTATGGGGTCGCTTCTCGGACAGGTACGGGCGGAGACCTGCGCTCCTCGTTGGTCTCGGAGCTGCGGCGATCGCGTACGTCGTATTCGCGTTCGCCAACACTCTATGGCTGCTTCTTCTGTCGCGACTGGTACAGGGCGCAGGTGGTGGAACGGTAGGCGTGATTCAGGCTTATGTCGCGGACGCAACTGAGCCACAGAACAGAGCCAAGGCACTCGGCTGGTTGTCGGCGGCGACAAATGTTGGCGTGGCTCTCGGACCACCAATGGGATCTCTCGCGTTGCTTGCCGGACACAGCGGCCCCGGATTGATGGCAGCGGGCCTGTGCCTCATCAACATGCTTTTCGCGTGGAAATATCTGGACGAATCACGCGACATGGAGGACGCGCGTACATCGACGCGCCGGCCGAACGCGTCGCGTGAAGCGTTGTTGAGGGTGATCTCTCACGCGAAAGAACCAGGTCCGAGGCTCATCTGGATTTACGCGATCGCGATGGGATCCTTTTCCGCAGTTACAGCAATTCTGCCACTGTTCCTCGCCGACCAGTTTGGAATTGGCGAAAAGAAAGTCTGGATATTCTTTACGTACATCGGAGTCATCGCTGTAATAACCCGCGCCGGATTTCTCGGATGGGCGGTTGAGAAGTACGGCGAAGCGCGCCTCGCGCGCATCGGCCTGGTCATGCTTGCTACCGGGCTCGCGTCATATCCATTCATGCACAATTACGTTCTGCTGGCGATTGGTATTGCGCTCGTGCCGCTCGGGACCGCCTTCACTTTTCCATGCGTTACGTCTTTGCTTTCGAAAGTCATACCCGCGGGCGAGCGCGGACTCTACATGGGCGTGCAGCAGACCTACGGGGGATTGTCGCGCGTAATCATCCCGCTATGGGCCGGCTTCTCCTACGATCATTTCGGACGTGCCGTACCGTTTCTCACATCGGCGACGCTGGTGCTCTGCTCCCTGTTCCTCGTGCTTGGTGTAGATGACGGTCGAAAGGTCAAACCGGCGGCTGTCGTCGATGGAGCCGCAGCCTAGAACTTCGTCCGATCGACGAGACATCGATGCTCCAGTCGTGACTCCGCCCGGCAGCAGCTCAGGCGGCGGGAGGATCTTCCGGAGCCAGTGGTGGCGGAGGTGGCGGCGGTCGTTAGCGAAAAGCTTCACCTGCCCGCATTTGTCACCGGCCGCTGCTGAGCACGAAGCCCGCCCAGTAGAACGGATGAGCCGTTGCCGGGACGTGCAAAGCGGCGCGTTGTGCCTCAGCGAGCGCGGCACTTTCCGATCGGCCTGCATTGAGCTCACGGTAGAAGCTCTTCATCAATTGTTCCGTCGCCCGGTCGTCCACGGCCCACAACGTCGCGAGGACGTTGTCAGCGCCTGCATACAAAAAGCCCTGCATTAGTCCCACCCAATCGTCTCCAGGCGGAACGTCCGCGATCGCCCCCGAGCCGAGCGCCGTTTGACACGCGCTCAATACGAGAAGCCGAGCGTTGAGTGTGAGACCGAACACTTCATGTACCTCCAATCGGCCATCGTCATCGCCCTCAGGCGCAAGCTCAACGAACGAGAAGAGGGGATTGTGCTTGTTGAGAACGCCGTACGTCGCGATGTGAACGATCGACTTGGTCGGCGCTAACGCTCGGAAGGCGCGCTCCGACGCTGCCGCCCCAACCAGTACCGAGGCACGATCTCCGTAGATGTCGCCAATCGCGTCTACTTCCCCGCGCGACGCTGGAAGTGCGTTGGTTCGCGGAGCGAGTGCAAGCACGCCGTCAGAAGAGCTGTTTCTCCGTCTGCTACTCAACTGGAGCCAGAGCGATGCCGACGGCGCGTATGTGACCCGGAAGCGTTCCACCAGAAAGCGATCCGAGGCAGAATCGGCAAGTAGCGCCTGAAATGGGAGAAAATGAAGTTCGCCATGTGGTACGATGATCAAAGCGCGCTTGTTATCGAGGTAACCGGCAGCTCGAACAGGTGCGATCAGAAGTTGACCAAGCCGCCGCAACGGCGAGCGCCACAACGCGCCGGGCTGAGAAGGCCCGGGCCGTGACATCGTTTCGCGCGTGAAGTCGATCAGGCTGGTCAACGCATGCCGCGAAATATCGAGTTGAATCGCGTCGATCGTATCTCGGGTGATGACGAAGACAATTGCTGCCGAATCCGTCGTGAGGTACTCCAGAAGTGCTTCGTCAGGTGCCAGCCAGAGAGAACCGTTCTTATTTCGAGCTCGTCACCGGCTTGTGCCGCAACCGGTATCGGATCGAACCCTCCGTCGACAAACGCAACCGGCCGTGTTTGAGTGTTGCCAGCGGATACGTTGCGAATCGTAACACTGACCGCATTGGGAAGACTTCCCGGTGGAAGCGATACGTACGCTACCTCAACGCCGGTCAACAATGCGAGCAAGGAAGAAACGGAAGAATTCTCCGATGCGCCGGACTGTTGCCAGCCTCTAAATGGATCGGAGACGATGAGCTCAGGGGGAGGAGACTGCGGACGCGAAACTGGCTCCGGCTCAACAGGTGATTTGTCGGAGCACGCGACTGCCACAAACGCGAAAGCGGTCACATTCAATACACGGTATACCGAACGGAACGACGGCATTACGGAATCCTCCCTTTGTCCGGCAACGAAAACTCGACCATCTCCGACGCAACCCATCGGTCCCACCCCGTTCGCGCTTCGACTTTCCACAGGTATGTCGTTCCACGTCGTCCGGGAATTGAATCCGGCCATGCAATCGCTGTGTCGCCTACGTCCGCCTCCCAGACGACTATGCCGTCGCGGTCGAACACGGTCAGCCGATAACGATCAGCTCGTGGGACACTTGTCCACCTGAAGGTGTCCGCCGCAGCAAGCGCTCCGATGGGAGCGATCAGGCTTGGAGCGGTAGTTGTCGTCATGCCCGGCTCGCGATGCGTCTGCGCATTCGTCACGCTAACCAGCGGCCGGCTCGCACGTTTCCCGGCGAGGGGACCGGCCACCATGAACGCCGCCGCCGCTGCGACTGCCGTCAACGCGCCGAGTCCAACGAAGCGCCAGCTGCGCGTCACCCGCAGTTCAGAGGGGAAGGCTGCGTGGTCAATTTCTGCGGCGACTGACGGATGACGCAACGCGCGAGCTACCGATGTCACCTGGTCGCGGCACCTGCTGCACGCCGACAGGTGCAGAATGAGCTCGGGATGCTGAGTGAAATCGACACCATTGTCGAGAATGTCTGCAACAGTCAGCTCATCGAAACAGTCCTTCGTCTCGAGAGCGCCGTCAGCCGGCGATTGAAGCAAGCTTGCAATTTCACGCATTCCGTTCACGCTCACCCCGCAGGTCGCACACTGGCTTCACGCTGAACGAAACGATGATCACAATGCGTATCTGGAAACCAAGCCAATCGTGGTGGTCACGCCACTCAAGCTTCCCGCTCAGTATGCGACGCGCGGATATCAGCAACAACGTACACAGTTACCTACGACGCAGTCGCCAGGGAATACCGCGTTGCCCTGTCCGGCCTCGTGCTCCGCTGATACCGCGCTGTATCGAATTGAAACTCGTGAATGCGGCCGTGTTGAAGCCAGCACGGCCGCGATTCGTCGCCAAACGAAATGACCCTCATGCTGGCGGTGCGAGCGGATGCTCTCTTTCAGAGTTGGTGATAACTCTTACCCCGCGCTGATACGTGAAATAGTTGTACGCCCACTCGATGAACACGATAATCCTGTTCCTGAAACCGACCAGATACATGATGTGGACGAACAGCCATAGCAGCCACGCGATGAACCCGCTGAGCTGCACCTTTCCAAAGTCCGCGATCGCACGCGACCGGCCAATTACCGCCAGATCACCCTTGTTGAAATAGCGAAATGGCCGCGTCGGCTGTCGCCTCAGGATATGGATGATGTTCTTCGCGGCAGCCGCTCCTTCCTGATTCGCCGCCGGACATACTCCCGGAACAGGACGTCCGTCTTCGCGAACTACATGCGCCAGATCTCCGGCGACGAACACTTCCTGATGCCCGGGGATCGACAGATCTTCGCGCACTAGAACTTTTCCCGATCTGTCGACGGGCACTCCGAGCATGCGGCCGAGCGGCGAAGCTTCATTCCCTGCCGCCCAGAAAACCGTGCGCGTCCCGATTCGCTCATCGCCGATGTGCACGTACTCCCGGTCGATGTGCGTGACGATGGAGTTGGTGCGAACCTCTACACCAATCTCGCCGAGGCTTTTTACGGCCACTTCGCTCAGCGCTTCCGGAAATGACGGAAGAATTCGCGGGCCTCCCTCGAGAAGTATTACTCTCGTTCGTCGCGTATCGATATGCCGAAAGTCCGGGTAGAGCGCTTTCGTCGCAATTGGCGGAAGCGCTCCTGATAGCTCGACGCCAGTGGGCCCCCCGCCCACGACGACGAAAGTCATGTAAGCATCCTGCTCGACCGGATCGGCAGACTTCTCCGCGTTCTCGAACGCAAGGAGAAACCGACGCCGCACCTCCGAAGCATCCTCTATTCCTTTGAGACCTGGCGCGAGCGCTTCCCATTCCGGATGACTGAAATACGAGTGTCTTGTACCCGACGCGACGATCAGAAAGTCGTACGGAATTTCTTCCGAAGGAGTGTCGATGCGAACGACCCTTCGGTCGACGTCGATATTCGTGACTTCGGCCAGGAGCACAGTGACATTTTTCTGCCGTTTCAAGATGTAACGAATCGGCGCGGTGATATCGCTCGGCGCAAGCGAAGCCGTCGCCACCTGATACAGCATCGGCTGGAATAAGTGGTAGTTGGTGCGGTCGATTACTGTCACGTCGGCATCGATACGCTTGAGTGACTTTGCCGCAGCCAATCCACCAAACCCGCCGCCTACGATCACAATCCTCGGCCGCACCGCCGGCACTATGCCATCCGCTCTTCAAAGCTGCGCGCTGTCATTGTCATCATGAGCACGAGCAGAATCAGCAGCACGCTGTAAGCGGACGCCGTTCCAAATGCGAGTTGCCTCAGCTGAGCGAGAATCTCCATCGATATCGGACGATTCGAATGTGTGTAGAGAACTACACCGGCAACGAACTCGCCGACGGCCGTTACGGCTGCGAGCAAACCGCCCGCGACTATACCGGGTCGTGCGGCGGGAAGAACGACCTTTCGCATGGTGAGCCACCACGACGCGCCCAGTCCGCGCGCCGCATCCTCGAGCGCGGGATCGAGCTGCCTTAACGAGCTCTCTACTGCCGTCGAGACGAGCGGAATTCCGCGAATGAAATAAGCCAGTGGAAGTATCCACCAGGTTCCGACGATGAGAAGCCGCAGGCTGAACAAGTCATTTCGATTGAACGTCGCTGCAAGGCCGAGCGCTATTGCTGTTGCAGGAATTGCCCAGGGAAGTGCAACGAGAACTTCGAGTGTCCTCCGCCCGCTGAATTTTCTCAGAACGATCAGATACGCGGCGACGAAGCAGACGACGAGATTCGCCGCCGTCGCGATCACGGCCATCGACAAGCTGTTGACCATTGGTCGCCACAGCTCTGCCTCGGAGAACAACCGCCGGTAATTGTCGAGAGTGTACGCCGGCGGCATCACCTGCGTCGTCCACGCTCCATCGACGGCAAACGAAACGAGGATGATCATCAGGTGCGGCAGGACGAGTATGATGACGGTTATTGTCGCCAGCACTGCGGCGATGACTTGCGCCCGGCGCGACTTGATGACGCGTCGTGTGGCAGCGCCTTTCCCGGACGACGTGTATTTCCGTTTGCGCTCGAGCCAGCGGAACAGCGCGAGACCGGCAACGGCACTTATCGCAAGAACCGTCGTCTCCACATAGGCGAGACCAAGCGACCCGTTGAGCTTGGAAGCGACGATCTGCGTAGCGAGCACGCGAATTCCGCCACCAAACACGTAGGGCGCTGAGAATGATCCGAGCGACGTCATGAAGACGAGCAGCATCGATCCCGCCAGCGCCGGAGTAAGCAAGGGAAGGGTCACGCGTCTCAGCCTTTGCCACCCACTCGCGCCAAGCCCCGATGCCGCCTCGTC
>JBBQYO010000095.1:0-10635 GCA_038208605.1 Gemmatimonadales bacterium
CAGTTCGCCACGCTGAAGCCGACAGCTCCTGAATTCCAGCTTGCCGGTGATTCTGAAAGAGTGGCAATGACGTGCGCAGATCTCGGGGTTGATGCAGCGTCACTCGACCTGCCTGTTCCGCTCGATCGGATCGCCTACAAGAAATCGGTATCGCTTCTCGAGCGGCGCGGCATCATCGAGAACGGGCGGCTTTCGACCTATGGAAAAGCGGTCGAAGCGCTTCCTGTGGATCGCCCGTGGGCGGAGCTGCTGGTGAACGCCGACGATGAGCTCATCCCGTATCTCGCCGTGATGAGCTCTGTCGAGTCCCTCCATCGGATGACGCGTGAAGAGCGAGACCTGGGCGGCATTCTCGTATCGGGAAGTGATCACCTGACGGCATACAACCTCTACGCTGAAGCATTTTCACGATGCGGCTACATGGGGGAGGTGTACGGATTGCCGCGACATCTCTTTACCGAAGCGATCGAAGAGTGGGCGGAGCGTCGAGGAGTTCTCGTTAAGGCAATCGAAGACTCTGCGCTCGGAATGGCGAGTGTGTTTCGCGGCGTGGCTATTCCGCTTCCGAACAGAATGCCCCTCGCGCGCGAGCACGTGCTGAGAAAATTCGGCGAGCTACTGGGCAGGTTCATGCCATTCGATCTCGTCATCGACGAACACACTCCGGATGGACACGAGGCGCGAGTTTCGAAGACGAGTGTCGCGGGGAGCTGGGGTGCGATCGCTGGCGAGCTTCGCTATTTCGCGGATCGTTCAGGGAATCCGCGAGCGGGGATCGAAGGCACGCAGGTTCCGATGCATCTCATTCGGCGATATGCGACGCGAGGTGTGTCGGAGATTGTCTACGATCCGAAGCGAAAGGGCGGACAGCTCGTCATTCAGCGCACGCTCGAATATTTCGGCTTCGAGCTCGAGCGTGAAACGGAGATTGTCGAGGAGTTTCCGCCGGAGCTTGCGCCCCGCGCGATCCGCGCGCTGGCTGAAGCCCTCTCGCGAGGCCAGGTACGCCATCCTTCGGTGAAGCGAAACCGCTCAGCTATCGAAGAAATCAGGGGGACGTACAAGAGGTCAGGCGGCGAGACTCAGCGTTTGCGCTTCGACGACCTCGCGGCGTGGTATGAGAGACAGCTGGCAGCCATCACCTCGATGAACGACTTCCGCAACGCTCGTCTCAACATCGACAGGGACGAGTTCGTTCCGAGGGAAGTCCGCGAGAAATACGCATCTCTGCCTGATACTGTTCTCATCCGCGATCGCGAGGTCGATATCGAGTATGACGTAGAGGAGGATGGCGACAGACTCGTTCCCGTCGCTCGGCTCCGGCTTCCCGAAAAACTCGCGCGCGGAATGAGCGAGGCAGAGTTGCCGTCATTAGACCGGCCCCTTCGCTTTGTCGTGATTCGCGGCCAACGAGGAGCACTGCGCGCGGACAGCCTGGATGAACTGCAGGAAGCGCTTGACCGACCGTGGTCTCCCGACGAGATCGACGATGGTGGCACGCGTGACGACGACGCGTCTCGCCACGAGGCGCAGGCACGCGAGCTTGCGGCCGATCACCGCCGGCGTCCAGGACGACGACACGTCGGTACCAATCCTCGAGGCGGAAAGGGCGGGGCACGAGGCGGCTCGCCAAAATCGGGGCGTGGGAGAAAGAGCGGCCGTAGATTTCGCGGTCGATGACTCACGACTCGAGCGATTATTTCCGCGATCACCAGCGCGCGGTCGATGCTGCAATCGAAACTCTTTCTCCGGCAGCCGACGCAGCAGGCAAGGCAATGGTATCAGCGCTCCTCGCTGGCGCGAAGGTTATCTGCTTTGGAAACGGCGGGAGCTCGAGCCAGGCCAGTCACATGGCCGGAGAGCTGACCGGCCGCTTCAACAATCCGAGGCGCTCGCTTCCTGCTCTATCGCTGTCGGCCGACGCAGGAACTGTCACCTGCATCAGCAATGACTATGGTTACGAGGCGCTGTACGAGAGACAGATCGAAGCCTTCGCGCTGCCTGGTGATATCGCACTCGCGTTAACTACCAGTGGCACGTCAGCCAATGTCATTCGCGGAATCAATGCCGCAAAGGAGCGCGGTGCCGTAACGATTGCTCTCACCGGCGAGCGCGGGCTGAGTGGCGCGCGAGCCGACCATCTTCTCGCTGTGCCGAGTGGCGTGACCGCTCACATTCAGGAGATACATCTCTTGCTGCTGCACTTCTGGTGCGTCCAGATCGACAACGCCTTCCCGGCTAGCTGATCGTCTCGCCGCACCTTCACACCCGCGACATTTCGATCGACGAAGTGATTTTGCGCGCGATACCGCACGTCCGCTAACGATCAGGGCGTGACGGTTTCGCTCGTCGGGATTGGCTCGATGAGATCACCCTGATTCGGCACTGGCTCCGAAGACGAGAGCGCATCTTCCTTGTAAGAAAGCCAGCCACTCGGTCCGTCGGCCACCAGCTCAACCTCCGTTCCAAACGGAAGCGTCAAATTCGGAACCTCATGCCCCGCGGGAAAATCCATCAGAATCGGAAGATCGAGATCGGATACCAGGTCGAGCAAAAAGTCTTCGAACTCGTCTTCTTCCGACCGGTCTAGAGAAAGCTGCCCGAACACAATCCCCTTCACCTTGTTGAGAAGACCGGCCTCGCGAAGGTGAACAAGCCGCTCGTCCGCAACCGACATCGGATCGTAGGTCTCTTCCAGAAACAGTATCGAGTCAGTCGTGTCTATCTCGTATGAGGTGCCGATGCTCTGCTGCACGAGCGAAAGATTGCCGCCGGTAAGTCTTCCGGTAACCCGGCCCGGTCGTACCGCGCGCACAACCTCGCGACCCATCCTCGTTGCCGGCTTTGGAGTCGTCATCGCAGTCATGAGCGAGCTCGTGGTCGGATCGCGCGCAATCGGAATCAGGTCGTCGACTGTCGGACCATGAAATACACGAAGTCCGGCCTGACGCATGAGCCAGAGGTGAAGTGCCGTGATGTCGGAGTACCCCACGAAGATTTTGGGATTCCTCCGAAAAATTTCGGGCTCGAGGTACGGAATCATTCGCGTTGCCCCGTACCCTCCGGTACCTCCAACGACGGCTTTGACCCGCGGATCGAGCCACATCCCCATGAAGTTCGAGGCCCGGCGCTCGTCCTGCGTACGCGTGAATTTTCGCAGCTCGAGAATGTCGGGGTCCAGAATGACTTCGTAGCCGGCACGCTCGAGCGCCTTCGCGCCGCGCATGAGCTGGCCTTCGCGCGGTGAGTACGAGGGCGCAACCACTCCAATCGCCTCGCCGCGGGCGATCGCCGGAGGCCTGATAAGGGGTGTAGAAGGGGTCAGAGCGCTAGATTTGAGGTATGCCGGATTCATCGCTAAAGGGAATCGCGCCACCGTCAAGGCCTCCTGAGCCAGGGCAGAACGCGGGCCCCGACGTCTACTTCCGTAAAGGCTTCGGTCTCAAGGCCGAGGTGCAGGAAGAGCTGGCGTCTGATTATAGCGGTCATCTCGTCGATTTGCTTCGATCGCGGGATTTCGTGCTTACGGCGGGCGACACCACGGTGCGTCTGGCCAGGGAGCTGGGATTCTGCTACGGGGTCGAGCGCGCTGTCGACTACGCCTACCAGACTCGGCGCAAATTTCCCGACCGGATCGTTTACCTGGCCGGCGAGATCATTCATAACCCCCATGTCAACAACAACTTGCGCACCATGGGCGTCCGTATTCTGGAGATCGGTCCAAATGGTATCGACTACAGCATCGTGGAGCCAGGCGATGTAGTGATCCTCCCTGCGTTTGGCGTAACCATCCACGATTTCGAGACGCTCCGGCGAATCGGTTGCGTGATGGTCGATACCACGTGCGGATCCGTGCTGAATGTCTGGAAGCGCGTCGAAGGGTATGCGCGCGAGGGTTACACGTCCCTGATTCATGGCAAGTTTTACCATGAGGAAACCCGCGCGACGGCATCACAGGCTGCCAAGTACCCGGGGGCGCATCACTTCGTAGTTCGGAACATGGACGAAGCCCGTGTTGTCTGCGACTTCATCGAAGGAAAATTGTCCGGCGATGAGCTGATGCAGCGGTTTCCGCACGCGGCCTCGCCGGGCTTTGACCCCTGCGTCCATCTCAAGCGCATCGGCGTGGCTAACCAGACCACGATGCTGGCGAAAGAGTCGCTTGCGATCGGTGCCGAGGTGGGGGCGGCAATGGCGCGTGCCCACGGGGAAGACTATGCCGCGGCGAACTTCAGGACGTTCGACACCATCTGCAGCGCGACCCAGGAACGCCAGGACGCGGTAAATGAATTGTTGGACGAAGCGCTCGATGTCATGGTAGTGATCGGAGGCTATAACTCAAGCAATACCATTTCGCTGGCTGCTCTGTGCTCGGAGAGAGTCTGCACCTATCATGTGGAAGACGCCTCTGCGATCGATCCTCGCTCGGGCACGGTCAAGCATCGTCCCCCTGGCTGGAAGGACGACGTAGTCGAGACGGGCTGGCTGGCCAGGCCGGGTCATATGAGAATCGGTGTGACTGCTGGGGCGAGCACTCCCAACAACAAGATCGGCGATGCCATCGGCAGAATCTTCGCGACACGTGGGACGGCGCCCGAAGCGATAAAATGATGGCTCCCATGTAACGTTGCTGTCACCTGACAATGCGCTAATCGTCTTCGTAGTGACGGCGGAATATTTTCCTATGTCCGCCCGGCTCGAAACTTGTTATGGTGGGTGGCGTACAAGGACTGAAGCTTTTCAGTGGAGGTTGGGATGGAGCTCTATGGAGTGCCCGCTACGCCTGAAACCCAGGTCGGCGCGCAAGACGTGGCAGCGGAAGATGAGCTGAATCTCGGGTCGTGGTTCCAGAAAGGCTGGAACAGTGCAGCAAGCATCGGAGAGAAAGGCGCGGACCTCGTTGCCGGAATGTTCGACAGACTGCTCGAGGCAGACGGCCTCGGCTATGACAACGAGGGAGACCAAACGGAAAACTGAATTGTCAGAACTGCAGTAAAAAGGCCGCCCGAGTGGGCGGCCTTTTGTTTCGCAGGAAACCGTCTTCTCGAAGCTGAGAGATGCCTTCGGGACCTGCCAGTTGGCTCCTCTCAGTTTCCTTTCAGCCCCAGCTGCGACATCAGCGTAGACACGGCGGCATCCAGCTGGGAATCTTTCCCCAGATAGCCTTCGCCAACCGGCCGAACAACCTGCAGATCAACCGGCCGAGGATTGTTTTCCATGTCGCGGCCATCGGATCCGCGAATTCTCGTTGATGGAAGACGAACTGTCGAGCCGTCGATGAGTCCAACGTCGGACGTGTAGACGATCCATCCTGCTGTCGGCTCGCCGACCACTTTGCCGAGCTTCATCGCCCGATATCCTTCGGTAAAATCCTCCGCGTCACTTAGTGAGTGCATGTTCGTTACGAGCACCGTCGGCAGCTCGAGCGCACGCTGGCCAAGCTGCGACCGAGCCGGCGTCTGAGGCTGGTCGCGCGACTGCATCGTCATGAAACCGTGACGCGTGAAAATATCGAGCGCGTACGAGTTCACGAATCCGCCGTTGTTGTTGCGCACGTCGATCACCACCCCGGCTTTGGCGTTGTTCTCCGCGTCGAGATCCGACTGCAGCTGGTCCAGCGATCCTGATGACATGTCGAACATGTGCACGTAGCCCAGCTTGCCTCCGCTGGCTCTGGACACATATTCGCGCTGATCTTCGACCCATCCCCGGTAGAGAAGCCTTTTATCGGTCGCCGCGTTGACGGGAAGAATCGACGCCTCGTAGGGGCCGCCTGGTCCTCTCAGTGAAAGCGTCGTTTGCTTGCCGATGCGATACGCAAGAAGCTCATCGACGTTTGTGCGCGGGCCGATGGTCTGGCCGTTCACCCCGGTCAGGTAGTCGCCGATCTTGATCCTGCTCGCAAGAGCGGCAGCGCTGAGAGGGGTGATCTCAACGATTTTTAGAGAGCCGCTCTTCTCATACTCAGCGCGATCAAAGCGGAGGCCCAGGCGCCCCGTGTATGGTTGCTGCGCCGGCGGGCCGTTCACTCCCGAGTGCGATGAGTTCAGCTCGCCAACCATCAGCTGCATCGCGCGCCGCATCTCATCCGGCGTTCTCGCTCCCGCGACCTGTGCGCCGTAAGTCTCGTGCGCCGCATTCCAGTCCACGCCGTTCATCTTCTCGTCGAAGAAGTTGTCTCTCAAATAGCCCCACGCTTCGTTGAACGCGACCATCTTTTCTTTCGCGAAGTCGACGTCCATCTCCGCATTCACGGCGAGCGACCTCGTCGCCCGGCTTTCGACTACGACGACGCTGATGCGGCCGTTCTCGAGGTACCACACCTCCTTACCGTCGGGTGACCACTGCGCGCTGTTCTTGTTGCCCGATGTGGACGTGAGCTGGCGTGCGACTCGTTCGTCGCGCAGCAGGTCATCGACTGGATACACGTAAAGATTCTGCTGCCCCGCCGCGCTCGCTGTGAGCAGAACGTATTTGCCGTCCGGACTCAACACTTCGGAGTTGACGTCGACGCCAACCGGGATCGAGCTGCTGCGCTGCCGGACACCGTCAAAAACAATCTCGGTGCGTTTCACCGCGGACTTCCTGGTTGCAGCGGTATCTGTCGCTGTCCTGCTCGAGTCTTTTGTCGCTGCGGGCAATTCAGGCTTTTTCTGTTGAGCGATATCGACGGGGCGCTGAGCGGGATTCACCCGACGCGGACCTTCCGCCGGAAAGAGCTCACGGAACTGATCTTCGCGAAAACGTGGAGTGCGCGGGATGAGATCGACGCGAATGAGCTGGCCCTGCTCGGTGCGCTGCGTTGCATCGGTCAACAGGAACGTGCCGTCGGGCGACCATGAAATCGTATTGCTGAAAGTCGTCGGTTGAAAACTGACTGGTCTTCCCGCGCCGCCATTCGCTTCGACGACGAACATGTCACCGAAAAGCTTGCCGCCGGCCGGCGCGAGATACGCAATCCATTTTCCGTCGGGAGACCAGGCGATCGCCCTTTCGGTAAGAAATGGCGGCCTGTCCAGAACTGCCGTCGCTACTTTCCGATCGCTCTTCGTTGCCGGGTCAATGACGCGCAGCTCCTTCGCGTCGTGCACGTAGGCGATGCTCTTCCCGTCTGGAGACCATTGAGGTGTGACGTCGCCGCCATCACCACGTGTAAGCTGGGTTTCCGTTCGTGACCCGAAGTCATAAAGGAAAAGATGCGACACTCCTTCGCGATCGCTTGCGTACGCCAGCCGGCGGCTGTCAGGAGCCCATTTCATCTGGCCCTCTGCGCCTGCGCTTGTAGTGACGCGAGCAGCGTCGCCACCATCCTTTGCTGATGCGGCGAAAATTTCCCCGTGGACGAGAAATGCGACTTTCTTTGCGTCGGGCGACAATGCAAAGTCGCGAATGCCGGTGGTGAGGACGAGATGATCGATCGAGCTCCCAGCGGGGGCACCACGCAGTGAGATCGGAATCTGCTTCGCGATATTCGACGCTCGATCGTAAACCCAAATCCCGAAGTCGCGCTCGAAGACGATAGCGTTTCCGTCTGCGGAGATCGCGGGCCACAGTACTCGTCCGGAGGAGAAATTCGTAAGCTGCCGAGCGTCACCGCCGGCGATGGCTCTCGACCAGAGATTCTGATTGCCGGTTCGGTCGCTCACGAAAAAAAGACTTGCGCCGTCCGCCGACCACATCGGCCATTCGCTTTTCGCGCCCCCGGAACTGATCGATGAATACTTTGGCGTTCCCGCCGATCCGGGCTCGACGTTATTCACGAGCCAGATTTCGCTTTCGTCGATGTGGCTGTGTCCCTTGCGCCACCAGTCTGCCGACGCTCGTCCGCGAGCGGTTATTGCAAGCGTGTGTCCGTCGGGTGAAGCCGATGACCAGTATTCATTGACATAGCGATCACCGGCAACCGCCATCGGCGTCCCACCGCTTGCGTTGACGCGGAAGACGTCGTTCATGCCGGAGATGTCGCGGCTGGTGGATGAGAAGTAGAGATACTTTCCATCGCGAGACCAGCCGTCGAGCAGGTCGAGCCCGTCGTCAAAGGTGATTCGCTGCAGGTCACCCGACACGAGCGACAGAACGTAGATGTCTCCGTTTCCGGTGCGCGACGATGTGAACGCGAGCCTGCTTCCGTCGGGGGAGTAGAACGGGCGCCTCTCCGTTGCAGAGTTGGACACGAGCAATCGCGCGTCTCCGCCGGAGGTCGGAACGCTCCAGATGTCTCCCCCGGACGCGAACACTATTTCACGACGGTCCGGCGAAAAACTCGGCTCCGAAAAAGACGGGCGTGCCGGAGGATCGTCCCCAGTCACAGCGATTGACGGTGTGTACGCGACGGCCGTGAGAGCGAGAAGAACGCGCGATAGCGGCAAGGGCATTTTTATCGTTGTAGAAGGAAGTTTGAGCGAGCGAGAAACGTTAGCGTGCGCTTGCTATTCCGCCAGCGACCACAAACTTCCCTTACATGCTCTCTTCTTCAATTGGATTTTCGCGGTTGAGGCTTCTACTTGTGGTGGGCGCGATAGTTCTGCCTCTGTTGCTGAGCAGGGTCGCGAACGGGCAGACAGGCGGGGTCACGCACGTCGACACAGTCTCCGCCCCTTCGCTCCGCCACAATCTCCTAGGCGATTCCTACAAGCGGGCTGTCACAGTTTATCTGCCGCCCGGTTATGGAATCGGCGCCCAGAAGCGCTACCCGGTGGTCTACCTGCTGCACGGTTTTTCCGCGGACCATCGCGTGTTCATCAAGGGGCCGTACCAGAACATCAACATCCGGCTTTCGATGGACAGCCTGATCCGCGCCGGCGCGGTGAAAGAGATGATCGTGGTTACGCCGAGCGCGAAAAACGCCTACGACGGGAGCTTCTACGCGAATTCGCCGGTCACCGGCAACTGGGAGGATTTCATAGTCGACGATCTGGTTGCCTATATCGACAGGCACTACCGAACAATTCGAAATCGATCCGGTCGCGGAATCACTGGGCATTCAATGGGTGGGTTCGGCGCTTTTCGAGTCGCGATGCGGCATCCGGAGAAGTTCTCCGCTGTGTACATGATGAGTGCTTATGGCTTGGTCATTGGCGACAGTCTTCGATCGATGCCGGCGACGAATGCGTGGAAGGCAGCGCTGGCGGTCAGAGCGAAGGAGGACGTACTGAAGGCGGGATTCTTCGCTGACCTGGATATTGCTCTTGCCGCCGTCTACTCCCCCGACCGGTCGAGCCAGCCTTTGTACGTGGACTTTCCATATCGGCTCGAAGGGGATTCACTTCTGCTCGTGGACTCAGTCGCCGCACGATGGCGCAACACGCCGATGGCGATGGTTCCTTCGCACGCATCAGCTTTGCGGCGTCTGGCAATCGCGTTTGACGCAGGTACCAATGACGGTTTTGCCGACATCCCCGCCAGTGTGACCGAGCTCGATTCGCTTCTCACGTCATTGCGAATCACGCATACGGCGGAGCTTTACGAAGGCACGCATGTGGGAGGTATTCGCGCGAGACTGGAAACGAAAGTCCTTCCGTTTTTCTCGAAAAATCTGCACTGAGCAGCATGGGTCAGCGTGCGGCCTCGGTGATCCACTAGAATGGAAACACCGGCTGGAACCCGGTATCCTGTGACATTTTCCGGCTCCGGAGTCTAGCTTTGCATGAGACCCCCATTTCGCGAGAGGCCTCATGCGACTTTTGATCACAGCTGCGCTCCGTGTAGCGATACCGGCATTGCTGGTCGCTCCCCTGTTGACCGGCGCGCAGGAATCCCGATCCTCCACCTTGTTCACAACCGAGCATTCACTGGATCTGGAACGAATATCGAATCCTCAGATATCGCCTGACGGCAGGCAGATCATATACAGCAGGAGCTGGGTTAATCAGCTCGAGGACAAGTGGGAGTCGGCTCTCTGGATCGTCGACGCTGATGGCTCTCACAACAGATTTCTGGTGAAGGGGGGAAGCGCGAAATGGTCACCCGACGGCACTCGCGTGGCATACCTTGCGGAAGGTGACCCGAAGGGATCTCAGATATTCGTCAAATGGGTGACGACCGACGGCCCGGCATCTCAGATCACGCGGGTTGCAGAAGCTCCTGCCGACATAAAGTGGTCACCCGACGGCAGATGGATCGGCTTCAGCATGTTTGTACCGAAAGCACCGGTCTGGAAAATCGACATGCCGAAACCGCCGTCGGGTGCGAAGTGGACCGGAGACCCGCGAATCGTTCAGCAGCTTCACTTCAAGCAGGACCAGCGTGGGTTTTCCGAGCCCGGTTACCGGCACATGTTCGTGGTGACCGCCGATGGAGGTACGCCGAGACAGCTGACGTCGGGCGATTGGAACGTGGGATCCCGATTTGACGGTCTCGATGGGAGTGTTGGGTGGAGCTGGACCCGCGATGGCCGTAGCATCCTGGTTGATGGCATCAGCGATTCGACAGCCGACCTGAACTACCGGAACTCCAACATCTATCTGGTTGATGCGACCAGCGGTGCGACCCGAAAGCTAACTACGCAGGAGGGTGCCTGGACCGGGCCGGCCGTGTCGCCAGATGGAAAGCTCATTGCCTTCGCTGGCTATCCAGCGACGAAAGCCAGCTATCAGGGGTCGGAGGTCTACGTGATGCCCATTGAAGGCGGGACCA
>JBBQYO010000096.1:0-10584 GCA_038208605.1 Gemmatimonadales bacterium
GTAGCCAAGTGCTGCGAGAGTATCTGTCAGCGAAGAACTCACACCGAGTGACGCGAAATCACCGGTGGCCTCGAGGCCGTCAGCGAACGCGGGTTCTTTTTCTTTTTTTGGCAAAATGCTATGTGGGATGTGTATGACGAGCTTGTGTTCGGAGCAATCGGACGCACAAATGAAGCCGCGGTTTTAGCGCTTTGCGGCACCCTTCGAAGCATTGATCACGGCCCTTATGTCCGATGTCCATCCTGAAGCGTCGTCCGGAGGCACAAATGACCAGATCTCTTCGGATTGACCTCGTCCGGCGTGAATTCGAATGCGGTCGGCCGACCGTTCCACTGAGAGGTCGCGCCGGGTCGCTGGCGAAATGTCAACGCCGACTTTTTCGTTCTTGTGAATCAGGACCGACGAGGCCGTGACGAGAATCGACGCGCGGCGATTTTCCCACCGCTCTCCCCTGCCTCGCGGATCTCGTGTATAGCGAAACTCCAGATCGTCCGCGCGCCGCTTGATGACTTCGGCGGCATATCGCCGATCCTGCTCCTTGCTGAGCGTTCCGGTATGCGCGTCACGGCACGCACCAAGTGCGAGGATGAGAAGAGCAGCAGCGACAAACCTTGGCGCACCGTTTTGCGCGCGCTGTGCATGGTCCGACGGAAGCCATCGTTTCATCGAGATTCTCGGCTCAACCAGTGAATGAATTCAACGTGCTCGACGCAGCCATTGGTGTATCGAGTCGACGATGAAAAATAGCTCGACGCCGGCTCGTCGCCTTCAGCCCACCGTTCAGAACCTGCCGTCTGCCGTTGATTAGAGTGATTCTGCCGCCTGGAGCGGGTGCGCTTCCCTGGCTGGCGCAAGACTGACGAATCGCTGCGCCAACTCGCGCGGCGACCGGTCGATGAAGGAGCGATCATACACGGATCCTCCGCTCATCTCTCCTGGAGGTTGCAATTCGGATGTCGACGACCATCGAAGCAATGGCTGGCGTGACTGCACTTCCCGCGGTACCCTACGAGGCACGCCCACCCCGCCGATCCCAACTCCGAATGTTCTTTTCAGAACCGCCAGCCACCGGAGTTCCCGCAAGTCTTCGGCATCGGAGGGAAAAAGCAGAACGAAGCATGAACGCATTGCGAGCGGGCATTCTCGTGCTGCTCGCGCTTGCCGCAGTCGCGTATTCACCGGCGCTGCCGCCGCGCCTCGATCTCGCGAACTTTTTCCTCCTCGCGCCTGCTCTGGCGTGGACTGTCGGTCAGTATCTGCTGTGGTATCGAAACGGCACTCTTCCGGAATGGCTGCCGCTCGCCAATGCAATTGCGGACATCACCGCAGTAACAGGAATCATCGGCGGCTACGCGATTGCGCAATCAGGTGTGCTGGCTCTGCGCTCGCCAGTGTTCGTGATGTACTTCGTTGTACTTGCAGCGCGTCCCGTCGCATCGTCAGTACGAAAAGCAACGATGGTGGCCGTACTCGCCTTTGTGGAGTATGCCGCCCTCCTGGTATGGCTGATTGCCACTGGGCGAGTGAGCGTGATGGTCGATCCCGTTGCGGCAGTACGGCTCGTGCGGGTTTCACTGCTCGACGAAGGCGCAAAGCTACTGCTGCTCGCGATTGGCGGCGCGATCGCGATCTACGCTACACGGTGGGTCGAACAGCTGGCAATCGAGTCGGCCACTGAATCATCGGAAAGGCAGCGCGTTGCAACGCGGCTTGTGCAGGCTGAGCTCGACACTCTCAAGCTTCAGCTCAGTCCGCATTTTCTGTTCAACGCGCTCAATAGCGCGATCGCCCTGATCGGAACCGATTCGAGAGCCGCAGAACGAATGGTGACTGCGATCAGCGATTTTCTCCGCCTCGTGCTGAACAGCTCCAATGAACAGGAAGTGACACTCGATCGCGAGCTATCGCTCCTTCATCACTATCTCGACATCCAGCGTGTCCGCTTCGGAGACAAGCTTCGCGTGAATTTCGATGTGGACGACTCGCTTGGGAGAGCGCTCGTGCCGAGCCTCATTCTCCAGCCACTTGTGGAGAATGCAATCAGACACGGCATTGGCCCGCGTGCGCTCGGAGGGACGATTGACGTGACTGTCGCAGGCAGCAAGGACACTCTTGCAATCGACATTGTCGACGATGGGCTCGGCCTGGCTGCGAAGCGCTCACGTGAGCGTTCGCGGGGCACTGGACTTGGACTCGCGAACACTGCCACACGACTCAATCATCTATATGGAGAGCAGCATGCTTTCGAGACCGGCCCTGCAGCTGGCGGAGGGTTCGCCGTGCACCTGACCCTGCCGCTGCGTTTTGCGAAACTGACATCCGCACCGACACCGGCCGAGCGGATCGAGGCTCTCCGTTGATGGCGGACAAGGCAGAGGGCGGCGCCAGAGTGCGCGTTCTCATCGTTGACGACGAAGATCTTGCTCGCCAGCGACTCAGGGCACTCCTTGCACGAAGGACCGAGTTCGATCTGGTAGGCGAATGTTCGAATGGTGCTGACGCGGTGCGTGACATCCTCAGCCTGGAGCCCGATCTCGTTCTGCTCGACGTTCAGATGCCCGAGCTGGACGGCTTTGACGTAATCTCTGAAGTCGGTCCTGACAAAATGCCGTCGGTGATTTTTGTCACTGCCTTCGACGACTACGCAATCGATGCGTTCGACGTAGGCGCGGTAGACTACATCCTCAAACCGGTCGACGAAGACCGCTTCAACCACACGCTCGACCGTGCAGCGAAGCGGGCCGCCTGGCCGGACCAGTCGGCCAACGCCGCGCAGATGACGGCGCTGCTCGGAAAGCTCGCCTCCATTTCGTCTTCGCCCGAAAGATTCACCGTGAAAGTGCAGGGAAAGATTCTGTTCCTCGACCCCGCGGAGATTTACTGGATACAGGCGAGAGACGACGTTGCACGTGTCCACCTCGTTGACTCCGCATACGATGTCCGTGAGCCGCTTAGCCGTCTCGAGGCCAGGCTTCCGGGCACCGGGTTTCTCCGCGTACATCGGTCTGTCATCGTCAACACCGCTCATGTACGCGCGGCGGAGCCATTCGATCAGGGCGATCAGCTTCTGATATTGAGAAACGGAAAGCGGATCACGAGCGGACGCAGTTATCGCAAGGCGGTGCAGGAATTTCTGAAGGGCGCTAGCTGACTTCTTCCGCGGCGCGCTGAAGGCAAAGCGTGAAGACGCTTCCCTCGCCTTCGCTGCTTGTTGCATCCAGCTCCCCGCCCATCGCCTCGGCGAGCCCTCTCGAAATTGAAAGACCAAGCCCGGCGCCTTCACGCGGTTGATTGAGGGCGCGGCCAAGCTGGGTGAATGGCGAGAAGATCGCCTTGATCTTGTCAGCTGGAACTCCGACGCCTGTGTCGCTGATTGAAATCGCAACTTCGTCCTCGCCGACCGCACGAGAGAGAAACAGATCCGCCTTCCGGCGTCGCGCGAAGCGCATTCGTCAGAAGATTGAGACAGATCTGAACGATGCGATCACGGTCGCCGACGACTGCCACTTCGCGAGCGCATCCGTGATATGCGTACTCGACACCTTTGGCGGCCATCTGCGGCGAGATCATCGCGTCGAGCGCCTCGAGCGCATCGTTCAGCGCCACTGATTCGCGAGCGACTTCCAGTTTGCCCGCTTCGAGCCGCGCGAAGCTGAGAAGATCTTCGATCAGTGCCAGAAGATGCTGCTGATTCCGCCGGATTCGTCCGAGGTCTTCCTTCTGCTCGGCGGTCAGCGGGCCGCGCAGCCCCATCTCGAGCAGCTGAAGGAAACCACCAATGCCGTTGAGCGGAGTTCGCAGCTCGTGTGAAACCACACGAAGGAATTCCGTCTTCGCGCTGTTTGCCGCTTCTGCATCACGAAGCAGGCGCGCGTTGTCAACGCTGTACGCGGCGCGGCGCGCGAGGTCCTGCGCGAGGGCGAGGTCGCCTTCGTCAAAATGCCTCCCGGATTCCGTCATGCACAGAGTGATGGTGCCAATCGTTCGCCCGCGAGCGACGAGCGGAACCACCATCACCGAGGAGAAATGAAGCGCGCGAAGGATCTCGAGGTGGCGCTCGTTGGTGGCAGTGTCAACGACCATGTCTTCAGTGATCACGGGCGCAAACAGCGGCTGACCGGTTCGTAGAACGAAGGCAAGACCGCGATCCGTCGACCAGTCAGTCGGAAATTCTGCCGCGAGAGTTTTTGCAATCTCGATCCGTGCGGGATCCTGGTGGATGATAGCAATTCGGCGAACTTCCGGAGGCCAGTTACCTGATTCGGGATTTTCGACGATGTCCACTGCACACCAGTCACCGAGCCGCGGAACTGAAGCTCGCGCCAGGTTCGTCAGTGTCTCGGTATAGTCGAGGGATGCCGAGAGAACTCTCGTTGCGTCGGCGAGAAAGGTGACCGAATCGAGAATCGCCTCGGTCCGCTCTCGCGCCTTCCGCTCCATGTCGAAAGCGCGTGCGCGCTCGAGCGCCTGACCGCAGAGCTGTCCGAGCGTCAACAGAAAAGTGTTAGTCCCTTCGTCGAATACCGAGCGACCGAGAAAGCTGAAGTTGAGAACTCCGAGCGAACGCTCTCCGGAAAGAACAGGGGTAGCGGCGTAGGCTTCGAAGCCGAGCTGGTTCATCAGGCCGCGCTGAGCGGGATAGTGCTCGTCCCAGTCTTTTGCGTCCTCGAGGAGGATCACGTCGCATCCGATTACTGCATCTGAAGCGGGCCTGCCGGCGATCAACGGAAACGAATGATAGGTGCGCTCGGCCTGGGTGCCATAGCCGCTGGTGCGGACGATGTCGAAGACCTGCGTCGTTGCGCGGCCGGAAGACGGATCGACGCGGGTCTCGTCCCGCAGCAATGCGAGCGAGCCGGCATCCGCGCCCAGCGCCGCCATTCCTTCCCGGAAAATGGCGTCGGCAACTTCTTCTGGCGTTCGGGCTTCGCTGAGTGCCGATGCAAGGATCAACAATCGCTCTGAGCGGTCCAGCACCTTTGACTCCGGTTTGTCGACAAACATCGCCGACTGAGAAAGACCCACGGTCGAAAAACTTTTCAACTTCTGCAACGTGCGGGCCAGCACATGCCGCGTCTGGCGGTCCTGTCGAGATCGAGACGCCGATGATTAATTACCCCTGACGAACAGATAAAGTCACATCGCTGACATTTCATAAATATCTTTTATGAGAATAGCCTCGTTCCTGCTCTGCGCCGCCGCCGCAGGTTCATTGATATCCGCTGGGTTTCCCACCGTTGCTGCATCCCAGCAGATGTCCAACTCGCAAAGTTCGATCAGCGGTATCATCAGCGATTCCGCCTCCCGTCCGCTCGCGGGCGCGATCGTCAGTCTTGCCGAGCTCAGACTTCAATCGATCACGAGCTCAGATGGCCGGTTTGCTTTTACCGGAATTCCCCAGGGCGATTACACGCTCGTTGTCCGTCGCATCGGATTTGCGTCTGCGGTCAAGCCGCACGTTTCGCGCGGCATCGACAACAGCGTGACGCTGAGCTCGTCGGCGTTCGTCGTGGATCCCATAACCGTCACGGCAACTCGCGCTCCCGGTCTCACTGGCGGCTCCGTGCTTCCAGTGAGTGAGATGGGTGAAGCGGAGCTTCGCAGAAACGCCACGATCTCGCTGGCACATTCTCTTCAGCGGCTGCCAGGCGTGCGATCGGTGAGCACGGGGGAGCAAATCGGGAAGCCGATGATTCGAGGATTATTCGGAGCCCGCGTCCTTGTGCTCCAGGACGGAAGCAGGCTAGAGGACTATTCGTGGAGTGAAGAGGACGCGCCTTCCGTGGACGCGAGACTCGCACAGCGAGTCGAAGTAATTCGTGGTCCGGCAAGCGTGTTGTACGGGTCCGACGCGATCGGAGGCGTCGTCAATGTAATTCCACAGGATTTGCCGACGACGGTTGACGGACGTGGTTTCCGTCACCTCGGAGCCGAGGTGTATGGCGCAACCAACAACAAGGAAGCCGGCGGCGCGCTCACCATCGAGGGTGCGAGCGGAAAGCTTGGCTGGCGCGCGATGGGAATCGGCCGTTTCGCGCAAAGCTTCGATACGCCGGACGGCGAAGTCGAGAACACAGGATACTTCTCGGTTAACGGCGAAGCCGCTGCAGGGATTCGCGGCGACAGGTCGAACACGACGCTTCGTTTTTCGCACTACGGCGGTGAGTTCAAGCTGCTCGAGGCAAGAAAACCGCAGACGGTGGTCGAGGGACAGGCCGACGGGGGCCCTGACCGAAAACTTTCCGACGACAGACTGCAACTCACGAACGATTTCCTCTTTACGAAAGTTCGCTTGGAGACGAAGGCTCAATACCAGCGGCATTCGCTCGTCGAGGTTTCGGACGATCTCTGCACGATCGAGCCATCCGCGTGTCCGTCCACCGCAGCGCCAGTCGCGATGGAGCAGACCGCTTTCGACTTGTTGCTGAACACCGGCACGCTCGACGTGCTCGCACACCACGCGATTAATGATGCGGTCCACGGAGCCCTCGGTGCTTCTGGACTCCTGCAGAACAACGATTCACGCGGTCCGATCCTGCTGATCCCCGGCGCGACCACCGTATCGGCCGCAGCATTCGCGTTCGAGGAAGCGACGGCCGGCATGTGGACGATTGCCGCAGGTGCCCGCCTCGATCACCGCAACACCGCCGCTGATGCGTTGATCGGATCGTCCACTGACCGCAACATCTCGTGGACCGAGCCGAGCGGTAATGTCGGAGTGGTTTTTCGCCCGGTGCGGATGCTGTCGTTGACGGCAAACGCCGGTGCTGCATGGCGCGCGCCGACGCTGTTCGAGCTGTTCGCGAACGGACCTCACCTCGCAGAAGCTCGTTACGAGATTGGTGACTCCGGGCTGAGGGCGGAGAAAGCGCGAAACATCGACCTGGGTGTGAGGTGGGAAGATGCGCTCGTTCGCGTCGAGCTCAGCGCATTCCGCAATGCGATCAACGACTACATATACATCACGCCGACGACAGAGGTTAACGGTGGACTGAAAGTCTTTCGGCATCTGCAGGCGGATGCAGTGCTCACTGGAGGAGAGGGCACGGTTCAAGTCGCTGCAACACCGCAGCTTCTTCTTCGAGGCCGGTACGATCTCGTGCGTGGGACAAACCGCAATCTCGACCAGCCTCTTCCATTGATGCCCCCGCAGCGGGGGTCGGTTGGCGCGGAATACCACTTCACCAGCACGGGGTGGGCAAGCAACGCATTCGTGAGCGGCGACGTCGAGTACACCGCGAATCAGAGACGGCCCAATCCGCTCGACGTCGTCACGGATTCTTACACACTCATCAACTTCGACCTGGGATTTGAGCAGCGTCTGTTTGGAAGGTCCGCCAGAGTTGATCTTGGCGTGAGGAACGCGGCGAATACGAGCTATCGGAATTTTCTGAGCCGATACAAGGAATTCGCTCTCGATCCTGGGCGCAATCTGATCCTGCGGATCTCAACCGACAGGTAGACAACGAAATCGTTTGGGACGATGCGGTGTAGCAAGTGCGAGGGCCAGTTGGTAAGCGGCCTTCACATCTGAGAAAGCGACAAGTCAGGAGGTTTTGAGCCATGAGAAAACCGAAATTTACACCGGTCGTCCGGTTCATTTTGCTCGCTGCGGTACCAGTGGCGGTCGTAGTCGGCGCGGGAACAGGCGGCGCACAGACATATCGGAGTCAGCGCTACCCTACCGACCGTCGCGCAGCCAGTTCGCAGCACGAATTGTTCGCGTGGACGGGACGCGTCGATCGTGAGATTCGCATTCAGGCGGGTCGTAATGATGCGGCGATCATCAAGATGGGAAGCAACGAGCGAAACAACGGTGGAAGAATTCGTGGCGTGAATCGCCTTCCCCGTCAGGACGGCAACGTGACAATTCAGGTTCTCGAAGGCCGCGGACATGTTGACGTCATACAACAGCCGAACGCGCGGAACGGTTTTACCGCGGTGATTCGGCTTCGCGACCCCGATAGCGGGTCGTCGCGATATCGCATCGCAGCGTACTTCACGCCGAGCGGTTACAACAACGGTGGTTACGGCCGCCGACGGTAGCGGTCTGCCGTGCAAGACAAAACGTCCAGGCCGATCGGTCAAAATCGGCTATCGGCATGCCTGGTACTTCTAAAGAATTCTCACCGGGATCCGAGGTGCTCAAGGATCACTTCGGGATGAGCCTCGACGATCTCGAGCAAACGCAAGGCTGCCCCGCCTGGCGCATTCATTCCCTGCTCCCATGCCTTCACGGACCCTGCGCTCACGTTTAGAGCCTGCGCAAATACGGGCTGAGAGAGCCCAAGAGTTTTGCGAATCCGCGCGACCTGCTTCGCTTGGAATTCAGGAGCAGGTTCGGCCTGAGCCCGTCGAGCTGTCACCTCGTGAATGGTTGCGGTGGGAGATCATTCGACGTCGTTCAGTGCATGAAACAGTAGTACTCCCGCGTCGCAAGCTCGCACTCAGTCTTCGCTTTTGCCGGCCAGGCCAAAGCGGGTCCGCGACTCCTCCTAACATTCTATATAGTGACATGAATGCCGCGACTCAGAGTCTGCTTGATCGGACACCGATCCGCAATTTCTATCAGCCGCTTCCGCTGCTCATCGGTAAGCGGGCCCTCGAGCTCGATCTTCTTCTGGATGTGACCGATGCCCACTTCCTCGGTCTCGCACCGTTCACAATCCTGCTCGTGTGAATGTCCCTGGCGGACGAGCACGGCTGCACCTTCGAGCGGCCATTTTTTTCGATTCGCGTACAGACGAAGAGTCATCACGGTGCAAGACGCAAGCGCGATCAACAGATATTCATAGGGAGTGGGCCCGGCGTCGTGTCCGCCGACAGCTTCGGGCTCGTCCACAGTCAACCTGTGCTGGCGGGCGGTGATGTCGGCGCGGAAACTTGTCGCGCCCACCCGAGCCTCGACCCAATCTCCCCCGTCGTCGTTTTGATCTTGTGTCAAGTAGATCTCCTTTCTTGTTCGCGATGATCGTCAGGGAATTTGTATTGCGCCTCGTTCGGTCGCGACTTACGCTTGGCTCTCTTTGCGGCACAGTGTGAAGGTCTTGCCGTAATCGCTGGAGAACACCACCCCGGAACACTACAATGATCAACAAATCCATGTGGTCAGGTATGGCTCTGGTTGCCGCAGGAATCATTTTCATTGCGGCGACCCACACTGGCGGTCGGTCGAGCCTGCTTGGGATGCTTGTCGGGTGTGCAATTGTCGCCATGGGAAGCGTTCGAATAATTAGCGGTCGCGGCGAGACGCCGCCCGCGCTTTAGAACTGACCTCGTGAACACTCGGCGGCAGTTTCTGATTCGTGCACCGCTCGGAATCATCGGCGCGGCTGCGGCGTGCCAAGGGAAAACGGAGCAGAACGCTTCGGCATCCTCCTCACCAGCCGGAGCACCGCCCGCAGGGGCTCCACCGACATTTGGGGCTGCACCAGAGGTCGGACCCGCTGTATCATCCGCGACTTTCGCTGAAGCCGAGAAGCTCATGCAGGTCACGATGACCGATGCCGAGCGCGGCGCAGCCGCCGCAAGTTGGCGACGCTCGATGGCCGCCATGCTCGAGCGGCGAACCGGGCCTCGAAAGGTTGCGTTGGAGGACGGTCTGTCGCCGGCAACGCAATGGAATCCGGTGTTACGAGGCTCGCACGCCGGGCCATCCCGCGACCGGTTCGTGCGTACGAACGCGGATCCTGGTCCGCTTCCGTCAAACGACGACGACATTGCGTTCGCGCCTGTTACGCAACTCTCGCGCTGGATCGAAACGCGCAAGCTCAGCTCGGACAGGCTCACTCGCATTTATCTCGCTCGCATCGAGCGATACGATCCGAAGTTGCGCTGCATAATCACACTCACGAAGGATGTCGCGCTTGCGCAGGCAAAGCAGGCCGACACGGAGATTGCGAGCGGAAAATATCGGGGACCGCTGCACGGCATTCCGTTCGGCGTAAAGGACCTGCTCGATACGGCCGGCATCGCAACAACGTGGGGCGCCGAGCCATTTCGGAATCGTGTTCCCGCGAAAGACGCGGCCGTCGTCGCACGTCTCCAAAACGCAGGCGCCGTACTGATCGCAAAGCTCAGCCTCGGCGCACTCGCGTTGAACGACATCTGGTTTGGCGGGCAGACGATGAACCCATGGCTTCTGGAAGAAGGAGCTTCCGGCTCGAGCGCAGGTCCGGGGGCAGCAACGGCCGCCGCTCTCGTCGGCTTTGCGGTAGGAAGCGAGACGGGAGGAAGCATCATCGCGCCGAGCATGCGGTGCGGTATTACGGGCTTGCGTCCGACTTATGGCAGGGTTGCGCGAACCGGTGCAATGACGCTGTGCTGGTCACTCGACAAACTCGGGCCGATGACTCGAAGCGTCGAGGATGCGATGCTCGTGCTTCAGGCGATATCAGGACCCGATGCCGGCGACATTGGAAGTGTTCCGAGTCATCTCGATTTCGATGCCGGCGCTTCGGTGAAGGGCATGCGCGTCGGATATTTTCCCGCGTGGATGAAAGAAAATCCGGCGACGGATGTCGACCGCGCGACTCTCGAGACAGCGCACAAAGTCGGAATGGTTCCGACTGAGGTATCGCTTCC
>JBBQYO010000097.1:0-10575 GCA_038208605.1 Gemmatimonadales bacterium
AAAGCAGGTACTCTCGAATACGGCAGTACTCTGTGAAGTAGTCGCCGACGTTTTCAGGCGACAGGAAGACGTCGACAGCGAGATCATCCGCTTGAGGGACTATGACATTCAACCGGGAACGAAAACCAACGTCGATGACGACGACTGGCCCGGTATCGTCGAGAAGATGAAGGCGGCAGACATCATCATCTTCGCTACCCCAGTGTGGTGGGGAATACAGTCGTCGCTCATTCAGCGAATCATCGAGCGGCTTGACGAGTTGAACGACGAGCTTCTGGCGACCGGCAAGTCCGATTTCGCGAACAAGGTCGGTGGCATTGTCATCACCGGCGCAGAAGACGGCGCCGAGCACATCATTGGCAACATTCTGAATTTCATGAGCTTTAACGGGTTCACCATACCGCCGGCTCCGTCAGTGTCATGGCTCGGCGACGCGTCCGGACAAACTAAGGAAGGTCTCACGAAAAAATTCCAGAAAGGCGCTGTGTATTCACTCGTCAAGACCTTCGCGCGAAACGAAGCGTTTTTCGCGAGGCTGTTAAAGCAGCACCCGGTACCGCAGAGTGACAGCGTTAAGCACAAGGCGGGCGCGATCGGTTACGGAGAGCGCTGAGCGATTTCCGCGCCTGCAGACCGATCATCTGAATACTGGTTTCTTCGTGTCAGTTGGTTGTATGGGATTGCATACAATTGCCCACCGCACGGTAGCGCGCTCCGGCGCTTATTTCCCTCTCCTACGACGTGCGAGTGCACCAGATTCTCCCCGAGTCTTGCTCTGGTACAGTTGTATACAAGGGGCGTAATAGTTGCAAGCCCAATCGCTCGTTCAGGACTGCCCGGCCAATATCGATACGTAGATGATGCTCGGCGCCCCTGCGCTTCGTGCAGGCGCGAACCCCACGCGAGAGGACACACGCAATGAACTTCGATCGCGCTCCACGCCTCAGAGCTTTACATCTGGTTCCGGCCTCCCTTACGCTCACTCTGTTGAGCGGGTGCATGATGGGCGGGTCCAGCGTCGCCAGCACTGATGCGTCGCCGGCAATGGACGGCCCCTCGATGCCAAACAGTCCGGCCGTCCCCGATGTAGACAAGAGCGGAGATGCCGATCTCGGAAAGCGCACATTCAGGTTCGAAACTTTTGGAAACGAGGGATTCTGGACAGACGCAGTTCGGTTACCCGCGGGCATGATGGCCGCCCATGTCACACCGTATCAGGCGCTGCAGCTCGGCGTCATGGTCGACATCGACGCGCTCGACGAAGCAACCCAGAAAGCAATCGCCGCCGATCTGAAGTCCGATCCCACCGGACGCACGTCGCCGATCATGAATGATCCGATGACTCTCGCCAAGCTCATCAACGCGAATGCCGTCATCGGCATGCCGGTGAAGGACGCGAATGGCGATGGGGTCATGGATATCGCCAAAGGCGACAAGGTCGGCGCGGCATGCGCGCTCTGCCACACCATTACTGACGGATCCGTGCTCAACATGCCGGGCGGGGGAAGCATCGGGCATCGCCTCGATGGTCGGGCCAACCACAATCTGAACATGGGAAAGATTTTCGCGACCGCGGCGAACTCGCGCGCGCTCTACCCGGTGCTCGAGCTTTCGCTCGCCGCAAACAAGGGCAAGGCACTCGGACGCGCGCCGACGGGACTTACTGAAAATTCGACCGAGGCCGAAGTCGACGCGTACCTGTCGAATCCGAATTTCTATCCCGTTGGAATGTTCGACGATTCGTTCGACGGGAACGGTGATCCGATGCACAACACTCCCCTCTTCCGGCAGGATCTTGCGGCGCCGTTCGGGAGCGAAGGGCTCATTGCGAAGCTCGAGAATTTCAGCAACCTCGTTTACACGACGTTGTTCGATCAAACAACGCTGACGACGCCTGGCGGTCGTGCATTTCTGCACAAGCTTGGCGGCGCGGCGGGGGATGAGATCGCCGATGACTACGTGAAAATTCTCGCTTCCACCGGCGTAACGGGATATCCCTACGTGCGCGCCGCGGCGAATCCAAATCCAGGCAGCGAAGAAGCTCCGGTTGGAGTGAGAGTCGACGAGAAAACGCTTCTCGCGATGAACGCGTATCTGGCGCGTCTCGCGGCGCCAGCGGGCGCATCAGTGAGCGCCGCGGCTTACGCGCACGGTCGCGAGACATTTCGAACGTCGAGCTGCACAACTTGTCACAACGTCGATCAGGGGAAAAAAGTCGCGACCTTCATGGTTCCGATGAATCGCATCTTTCCCGGTGACAACCCTGTCACTCTCGCTCAGCGCACGCCGCCGCTCAATCCGGTACTCAACACAGTCGAGTCGATTTTCGACGACAAGATGGCCGTCGTGAATGCGAGTGGGCGCGGGGACATTCGCGGCACGTCGCTCCCGCTGCTTCTCGATCTTGCCCGGAAGCCTGTGTTCCTTCACGACAACAGCGTTCCGAGCCTCGAGGCGCTGTTCAATCCGGCGCGCGGCCCAACTGCCCCCCACCCGTTCTACATCGCAGATGCAGGACGCCGGTCCGATCTGGTTGAGTATCTGAAGAGCCTCGACACCAGGAACGACGGAGGTCGCCGCTGACAGGACACCGTGAGTTACAGCCCTGGCGCTCTGGCGGCGCCAATTCGATTCGGAGCGTAGATGTCCCAGCGGCGCCCCACTAACGAAGTCGATCAGTCACTGCCGCGAAGCGGAGGAGATTCGGAACCTCTTCAGCCTGTCGGCGGTGATACTGCCCTGATTCGCTGGATCGCCGAAGGCAGCGCCCCGGCACTCGGCGCCTTTTATGACCGGTGGGCCGATCGCGTATACACCATGGTCCTCCGCGTCGTCAAAGACACCGACATTGCTGAGCAGATTGTCGAAGCCACTTTCTGGGATGCATGGAAAACGGCTTCCGAATTCGATTCGGCTCGAACGACAGTAGCCGACTGGATGCTCATGATCAGTCGCAGAAAGACCGTAGAGCAGCTTCGGGCTCGGCGGGTGGCGCAGCAACCAGCTACCTGCTCAACTGGCGAAATCACTGAAGCGCCTGATCCAAACAACACATCCGCACGAATCGTTCAGCTCGCAATTCCTCAGGCCGGCATTTGCGAGCGCCTTCGAAAAGCCGTCGAAGTTGCGGCTCTCAAGGACGCTGAATCGGTTGACGTCCTCCGCAAAGCCGTTTGCGATTTCACTGCGTCGCTCCGGGACGAAGGCATCCAGCCGGAAGGAGTTCTCATCAGCCTGAAGACGATGATCCAGAACCGCAGTATCCCACCAGGAATCCCCGCCTCCACCGACTGGAACGGGAGCGAGCTCCGCGAAAAAGTGAGCACGTGGTCCATCGAAGAATTTTTTCGCGGGCGCGCGGACTACTCGCTTCTGAATCCGCTGAGCCGGCCGCATCTCAGCGCACCTTCCTGATGAGCTCGTCCGGCGACGTGCGAGGTCGATCATCACTGGAAGCGCAACAGGAATGAGGGCATTCGAATTGCCTCCATGTGTTCAGAACCAGAATGGAGAAGTGGATGAGCACGACAGCAGCGGCTGGAAGCCGCGCTGCGCGCACTGAAAGGCACAGTTGAAGCCGGAGAAGTCGCGACGGTGCAAGGACAATCTTCAGGAAGGAAGGAATGAAAGCGCTATGCTGGAACGGAACAAAAGAAGTGAGCGTCGAGTCCGTTCCCGATCCGAAGATTCTCAACCCGCGCGACTCCATCATCAAGATCTCGTCCACGGCGATCTGCGGGTCCGACCTTCATTTGTACAACGGTCGTGTTCCTACCATGAAGAGTGGTGACATCCTGGGACACGAGTTCATGGGAGAGGTTGTGGAGACTGGCAGCGCGGTGAAAAACCTGAAGGTAGGCGACCGCGTCGTCGTTCCGTTTCCCATCGCCTGCGGAAAATGTTATCCATGCTCGCAGGGAAAAGTCTCCGGCTGTCAGAACAGCAATCCCGGCTGGCGCCCCATCGAAACGATGGTCGGCGAAGCCAGCGCTGGAATTTTTGGATACTCGACGCAGTCGGGATGGAAGCTCACGGCACGTCAGTGTACGGAAAGCTCGAGCGCGGCATGCAGGCGCTGAAGCCTCAGTTCGACAACGCAACAGTTCTGAGGCAGGTATTCCAGTCCTGCGCACCGGGCGGCACCTGCTCCATCGCAGACGTATATGTCGGTTTCATCGACAAGTTCCCCTTCGGAAGCATTTTCGGAAAGAGCCTCACCGTCAAGACCGGACAATGCAATGTACACGGCCTGATGAAACCGCTCCTCGAGACAATCGTGAACGGCAAGATCAATCCCCCCGAGATCATCTCGCATCGCGGTCCGCTGGACGACGCGCCCAGAATGTACGATTTGGGGAAAAGGAAAAAAACGCGTGCACCAAGGTGGTGCTGAAACCATGACACAACAAAGGCCCGGGAGGGATTCCCGGGCCTTCTGTTTTCTGCTGCGGTAGCAGCTAGCGAGCCATCATCTTTCCGCGAAGGGTTGCGAGTCTCTTCCGCACCGAGCCGTCCATCACCGTATCGCCCATTCTCACGACGATACCGCCGAGAATCGCAGGGTTCACGTTCATGTGGGGGATGACCTTCTTCCCGACCACACGTGACAAATGCTCGGCGATGCGTGCTTCGTCGACAGCCGTCGATTCGCGCGCCACTGTAACATTTGCGTGGAGACGATCTTCGTGCACGTCAAGCAGGGACTCATACTCCTGCGCGATCTCGGGAATCAGCATCTGCCTGCGCTTTCTTACGAGAATCTGAAGAAACCGAAGGAAGTGACGAGGCACGTTATCACCGAGAGCCTCGAAGAGCAGGTCGGTCTTCTGAACCTCGCTGATCTTCGGTGACTCCAGGAACAGTCTCAGCCGCGGATCCTGCTCCATTCCATTCGCGATGTCGCGAATGAGCTTGCCCCAGCCCGGCGCATCCTCGGCCTTGATCGACAGAGTGAGAAGCGCCTCGGCGTAATTGCGGGCGATCGTCGCGTCGCGCATCAGCGTGCCGTCGGCGTGACCGGGATCGTTGAGAGAAAGCTTTCGACGATCTTGCGGTTCGAGTCGTCATCGAGATTCTTCTCGATCACCTTGCTCGCCCCGGCAATCGCCAGATCGACAGCTTCACGACGCAGCTCGGCGATGGCGCGAACTTTCTCGGCGTCTATTTCGCGGCGGGCGCGCTCGAGCATGTCCTGTTGCTGCGACCGGGTCTCCTCGATCATGTCAGCGCGCACCTTGTCACCGATCGAGCGTCCCTCGGCGATCAGCTTCTGCGCTTCAGCGCGCCCCGCTTCGAGTTGCGTGCGATGCTCGGCGAGAAGTGCAGCGGCGGCTTCGCGATCGGCCTTTGCTCCCGCGATCGCCTCCTCGAGAGACTTCTCACGCGCTTCGACAGCCGCGGTGATTGGCTTGAATGCGTAGCGCGAGAGAACGAAGAACAGGATAATGAATATGATGAGCGTCCAGAACATCAATCCGCCGGACGGCGAGAGAAGTCCGCCCTTGGCGGCCTCTTCTCCAGCTGCGGCGGCCGGCTCCTGGATCAGCATCAGAATTGGAAGCGACGAAATCATTGTTGGCTCGGAAAGAATTCCAGTGACTCACGCATTTCTGCATGAGCCACTGGAGTTGAGTTTTTAGAATTTGCCCTGAATCAGGAACGCGACGGTGATTGCGAACAGCGCGGCGCCTTCGATGAGTGCCGCGAAGATGATCGCGCCCGTCTGGATGCGGCCGGCCATTTCAGGCTGGCGCGCCATGCCGTCCATAGCCTGTCCGGCGAGGCGGCCGATACCGATGCCTGCTCCGATTACGGCGATGCCAGCGCCGATTCCTGCGCCGAGCTGCGCCCATGCTGCCGAGTATTCCTTGTTGAACGCTGCGGCGGCCTGAAGAAGAGGAAGAATTGCCATTTGATGTTGCTCCGTAAAACACGATTATGCGGTGGAAGTTGCGCCACCATTCGCTGCCCGTCCGCGAGACCGGTTAAGGTCTCAACGAGCTTCCCGGATCACCCGATCCGGTACAAGCGGGCGAAGCCCGCCAAAACTTTTCTAGTGTGCTCCCTCGCGGATCAGGCCGATGAAGACGCTTGCCAGGAGCGCGAAGACGTATGCCTGCAAAAACGCGACGAACACTTCGAGGACCATGATCGCAAGCGCCATCGCGAGCGGCAGCGGCGCGAGCGCATAGCTGCCGAACGTAAAGATGAGACCGACGAGTGCGAGCACCACGATGTGGCCGGCGGTCATGTTGGCGAACAGCCGGATGGCGAGCGCAAACGGCTTCGTGAATTTCGAGATGAGCTCGATAGGAGTCATGAGCGGCGTCAAAAGCACCTTCATTACGATCGGCTGATCGCTCGGCCAGTAGACGATGGTCTTGATGTAGCCCAAGCCGAGCGCCTTCATGCCGGCGATTTCCACCATGACGAATGTGATGATCGCGAGCATTCCGGTTACTGCGATGTTGCCTGTCGCCGTGGCGCCGTATGGAATGAGACCGAGCAGGTTCGCGAACAGGATGAAGAAGAAGAGCGTGAGGAGGAACGGTGCGTAGCCTTCACCGTGATGTCCGACGTTTGGAAGGATGACTTCCTGGCGGATGTAGAGCACCAGTGCTTCGATTCCGTTCGCGAAGCCTTTCGACTGTCCGTACTCGGCGTGCTGGCGCATGTGTGCGCGGGCCGCCATGAGGAGGGTGACGAGGCACAGCGTTGCGGCGATGAGCAGCATGACGACGTGCTTGGTCGGGGACATGTCGATTGTGAGGCTGCCAAGATGGTAAGGTGCCCACCGCGGCAGCTCGACTTCGCAGATGAACCCTGCCTTGAGGCAGGGATAATCGAGCGCGTGCGCGTCGGTGATGTGCGGGGTGATGAAGTCCTGATTAAGAAGCATCATTTGCCAGAAGCAGGGATTCGAGCAGCATGGAAACGAACAGGAATACGGCGAAGCTTACGAGTGCCGCCGACCGCGGCAGGTGCATCATTTTTACTAGGAGGAACCCATATAGAAACAGGACAGTTCCTCTGAAGATCGTACCGAGCCCCCAGGCGGCGAGGGCGTTGCGTTTTCCGGCGAGGCGCACCAGAGAAAACGCGGCTAGCTGAACAATTGCGGCCAGGGTGCCGCTCACGATGAGGGCGTGTCTGTCCGCGGGACTTCTGTACCAGAACGACAATATCAGGCCGGTGACTGCGATCAGCGCGACGAGCATGACGGAAGATCGCGCCATCGTTTTCACTTATGTGCCTTCTTTCTTGCGTTTCCGTCGCTCGTCGTCGGCTTTTTGGGCGGCGGCGAGTTTTCGGTACATGCTGTAGAAGGCCGCTGATCCGCCGAGGAATACTCCGGCGAGGAGGAACAGAGGTGAGGTTCCGAGTTTTCGGTCGGCCCATTGTCCGATGAGGAGGCAAAGGACGAGCGCGACGGCGAACTGGAGACCGGCACCGGCGAAGGAGCCGACGTTGAGGGGTTCCGAGGAGCTGGCACCCAACTTTGGCGGTTTTTCGCTGTTCATTCCAAGTGGAAATTTAGGAGCTTGTGACTTTTTTCACAAGCTTTGGATGGTATCACCCGACATGATGGGGAGACCGGGAAAATGCACCGTGACCGATGGCTGGATCTGGGCATTGAAGAAGAATTAAGGCGTCAGGGACTGGTAGCCTTCAAACCCCCGCCGATTGTTTCAATAACTTCCAGTAACATCATGAACCCAGGGGGACATTTCTACTTTGTTGAGAGCGGGGACACATCACTCGGTTCGACAGAAGCGGAAGACGTCTAAGGTCACGTACGTCCGGAAGTGTGGGAAACCCGAACGCAGGCCGAAGGGGCTCGTTCATGCATGCAAGTCCTGAATTCATTGCAACTTACGGTGACTTGTCTATTGTTGGTTCGTCTTACTGTTGATAAGTTGACAGCCGTAGCCGTGAGAAGTTGTGATATGACCCTTTTGCTTCCGTGGATTGGCCGTTTGTGATGACAAATCGTTTGATTATTCCGTTGCTTTGTGCTGCTTCCGTGGCTTTTGCCCGCGGGACTTCCAGCCACAAGGAGACATTGGCCGCTTCTTCGGGTAGTCGGAGTTCAAAGAGCGTTTTGACATCGAAGTTCACCGTGAGCTCCAATCACGGTGTGGAGCTGAACCTCGACATTCGTAACAACACGACGAAAATGGTCGAATTGCAGTTCGCGAGCGGGCAGACTCACGATTTTGTGGTTGAGGATGCGGCAGGGAAGGAAGTGTGGCGCTGGAGCGCCGGGCGCATGTTCACTCAGGCGATGCAGAACAAGCTCGTAAAGGCGAAAGAGGTTACGACATTCAGCGAGAATTGGGATGCGAAGGATATGCACGGGAAGTTCAGTGCAACGGCAGTGCTGTTGAGTGGTAATCACCCCATCCAGGACAGGGTGGAGTTCGAATTGAAATAGGCTGTCGATTGTTGAGAGCACGGGGGCCCCGCGAAAGCGGGGTTTTTTGTTTTTGCCGTGCGCCGTTACAGTCAGTGCTGATTGTCGACTGACGCACCGCTGACGGAGGACCATACATTAGAAGACATCATGCCGAGCCTTCCGAGCCACACAATCAAACTCTTCGTGCTCGGCCAGGCGCGAATTGAGACATCGGTCGCCACAATTGAACCCGATGCAGAAGTTGCATTCGCGATTGCACTCTATCTAATCCTCCAGCAGAAAAAACCCGTATCGCGGCGCACGCTGGAGGAGCTTCTCTGGCCCGGAGTGCCCGGGCCAATCGCCTCACATCGCCTACGACAAACGATTCTTAAACTTCGTCGACTCGGACTGCCCATCGAAACTATTGGACGAACGCGCGTCGGCTTACCGAACTGCCACATTGATAGTGACTACCAGGAATTCTCTCGTGCAATTACCCCCGATGGATTGACAAGCGGAACGTTGCTAACTCCGCTACTGGGATTTGATCCTCGACATTCTAGGGCGTATCTCGAGTGGGCTGATGAAAGGCGTTTCGAAATTACGAGCCAGCTAACGCGCTCCATACTCGGTATGATATCGCGGGCTAGGGCTGCCGGCCGTTGGGATGCCATTGAAGCAAGTGCGAAATGTCTGCTTGCTTTCGCGCCGTTCAATGAAGAAGCAACACTCGCCTTAGCTGAAGCCCTTGCAATGCGCGGTGAGAAAATAGAGGGAGTACACGTTCTTGACACGTATATGGCTGAGATTGGAGGAATGCCTGCAGAATTGCGGTTACAGGCGAATACAATGAGGAGGCGCATCGCCGACCGAATGCCCGTTACTCACGCCTCTCGGCACGCGGATATCCGTCTCGTTGGGCGAGCGGCACACATGGAAGCGTTGATTGGACAATTGGGCGAGGTCAAGGCATCGCATGGATCGGTTTTTTTCGTGTGGGGAAACGCAGGCATTGGAAAGAGCCGAATACTAAGCGAATTCCTGGCGTTCGCATCTCTACAGGGATTCCGATCGCATAGGGTGCAGTGTCGAAAGAGTGACCGCGGGCGTTCGTTATCGGTGTTGCTAGACTTAATCCCCTTACTACGCAGTATGAAGGGCGCTATTGGGTCCGCGCCGGAGACCTTGGAGTTCTTTGAGCGGCTCCTGAAGCACCATCCCGGTAGAAATCGATCGCCCGGTCCAAGTCCAATTTCAGAACGGACCTGTTCTCGGTTGGAATATGCCCTCACCGATACGCTGGACGCCGTCTGCGAAGAAGCGCCATTGATTCTCGCTGTTGAGGATTGCGACTGGCTTGATGCGGCTTCTGCAACCGTGCTCGGTGGCATAGCATCAAAAATCGACAATAGGCGGGTTCTCATCGTCTTCACAAGTCGCAGTTCGCCCGAAGGGTCGTCGTCCCTCCTCCCAGAAAACTCTCGCTCAGTGTACGTGTCTCCGTTGTCGGATCCGGATGCCAGAGCTCTAATGCTTGAAATGGCGGGTCGAGGGGAGAACGGCATAACGCCGGACTACCTGGACTGGTGCATTTGCGTCGCTGAAGGCAATCCCTTTTTTTTGCAAGAACTTTGCGGGCATTGGATCGATACAGGGGACGAATACGTAGCGCCGCCATCTTTGACTGGACTGCTCAAACGCCGACTGGCTCGCCTCACCCCCCCGGCCCTGCAGTTATTGCAGACGTGCGCCTTGTTCGAGAATCACTCCACAGTTGCAAACCTTGAGCATGCCTTGGGGCAGTTTCCTCACACTCTTTTGGCTAGCATCGATGAGCTCGCCACTGCCGGGCTTGCAGTGACTATTTCTGGAGACTCAAACCCTGATGGATTCGTCCGACTGGTAACTCGACATGACCTGCTTTCCGACACGGCACTTTCGCAACTGACGGCACCAGCGCGAGCGTACCTCCACAGGAGAGCTGCAATTTCCTTAGAGAGACTAATTGTAAACGTCGGTGATGCTGCTACGCTGTGGTCATGTACAAAGCATTGGCAGATGGCGGGCGAAGTTTCTAATTCCCTTCGTCTTGCACGCTCATGCGCCTATCATCTTCTTGATGCAGGGCTACCATCGGAAGCATTTCAAGCGTTTGAGAAGGCTCATAGCTTCTGTTC
>JBBQYO010000098.1:0-10502 GCA_038208605.1 Gemmatimonadales bacterium
AGAAGCGGCTGGCGATCCAGAGCAAATACCACATCGAAACTTGGAATCTTTTGTTCGATCTGCGACCATTCGTCAACGCGTCGTGCTCCTTCGAGCAGAAGTCCCTGCGGGTCAAGCGAGATTTTCGGCGCGCCTTCAGGCGGCTGAATTCCGGGCTCGAAGCTGAACAGTCCGTGATTCCACTTGAACATCACGAATACAGCGTCTTCGGTGCCGAGCGATCGGCCCGATACGGCAGCGTGACAGATACGTCCGTTCTCGAAGCAGATACTTCCGGTGAGACCCGACTCGCTCAGGCTGAGCGTGCCCGTCTTGCTGCCCATCGCCAGCAGTTGAAGAACATCGGGAAGACTCGCTTCATTGAGGTTGCCGCGGATTGCCATCAGCGAAGCTCTTCGACAATTCGGTCCGCGACATCAGGCCAGGCGAGAATCATTTTCTCGACGTCAATGACGGACGTGCGGTTACCAAGTGATCCCGCAACGCCAAGACGTCCAACGCTTGTCTCGAGGGCGGGCGTTATATCGGCAAGGAACGACTCGAACTCTCCGTCGTTCCATTCACCTTTTTTTGGACGCCCCGGCCGCTCCCTCATTTCGTGCTCAGCTCCATCGTTTGGGTTGTTCCCTGAAAAAAAGCTGCTTTTGCGCGGGCGCTAAAATACGCCACAACCGGACGAATCGCCCGACTTAATTCAGCGGGCCAAAGAGAGCGTCGAGACTGCTGTTGAGATCCGTATCCAGGTCACGTCCCATCGGATCGATCTCTGTGCGACCCTCCAGGTCTCCGACGGCGTCGCGAAACTCCGCGAAGTAAAGCCTTACCAGGCCCAGAGTGCTGTCACGATCGAATGCCGCGAGCAGCAGGCACTCCTTGCCGCCGGCGGCGCACGATCCCATGAACACGCCCTGCTTGCGTCCGCCCTGATGAAGTCCAAGAAATGGCCTCCCTCCGAGCTGTCGCCCGAGCTCCCTGCCGGACGCGTTGATCGCGGCCGCAAGCGCGCACGCAGTCATCACTTCGACCGAGCTCGCAAATCCGAATTGGCCGAGAACCTTCCCGTCAGGATGTAATACGATTGCGCGATGCACTCGCGAGTCCTGCACGAATCTGCGCAACGGTGCGTCCAGCCACGGCGCGCTCACAGCCCCTGCGATCATAACAGCTCCGTTGCGCCCAGCATGTCCAGCCGCAATTTGCCAAGGTTGATTGCACTTCCGGTCACCGCGACGATCGCGATGTCCCCTTTTGCGGCTGCACAGAGATGTCCGCGCTCGGCTTCGAGTCGAACGAATCCGGTCTCACCCAGTCCTGCATCGCTCGCGGCCGCCTTAGTCCTCCGAAACAGTGACGCCGCAAGCGCAGCCGCCGTGTCAGAGTGCCGGCCCCCGCCCGCGTCACCGGCGATCACCATTCCGTCCTCCAATCCAACGAGCATCACTCCCATCACGCCGGCATGACGCTGAAGGCGCGTTACCACCATATCGAATGCTTCAATCATGCGACTTCCCTTCTCCACGCCAACGCTCTTCGCGACGCGCGGTCGAGAAGTCGCCTCACAAATCCGTGCGGGACGGATGGGGCAGCCGCAACGCACACAACGTCGCCGTCATCAGCGGGTGCCAGGGCGAGATTCGCCTCGGTGCACTCGCAGACGATCGCCCGCCATTCACCCAGGGCGAGGTGCCGCATCGCGCGGGTCGCTTCCGCGCTTACGCCGGCGAGCGCAAAACCGATTTCCTCGCTCACGTCCCTTCCGCCACGATCCAGGTACAGGCCGGCTCTGACATTGCCACGATGGTCGAGCAACAGTACCGTCTGCTCGCCTTCGCCGATCACTTCCTCGAACGCACAAAGCGCGTGCTCGTCCATCATGCAGCCACCCCCGCTTCAGCCTGGGTTATCTCGATAAGTCCGGTACTCAGCATTCCGTACACGGTCTTCGCGACTTCGAACTCGCTCAGCGCGAGCTCCATTGCGATGTCCCGCAGCGAATGAAGCCCATCGATCAGAGTCACGACCTCCCATTCCGCCGGCCGCAGATCAATGAACGACTCGGCACCGTCGCGCAGTTCTGCCAGCCGCGGCACAACGTGAGCGCCCGGAATGCGGTCGCCCATGCGCGACCATTCGTCGATTCTGCGCGCGCCTTCCATGAGCAATGACTCCGTACTTACACGCACGGCCGCGTCGATTGTCACTTCTTCGTCGAGACCGTCGACGAAGCTGAAGTGGCCTTCGTTCCACGAAAAGAGATCAAAAACGACACTCTCGATTCCCTGGCGCATGTAGCGCTCGACGTCGCGCCGCGTCACTGAGCCATGTGCGACGAGTATTTCGCCGATTCTGCGCCCGTCGCCTGCGTCCTGTGCTGCACCCGCTGCATCCAGCTCTTTCTCGCTGACCTTCCCGGCCTTTCTCAGCAACGCAGTGAGCCGGTGAGGGTTGTCGCGCATTGTCGCGTGCACGACAGCGCCCGACTGGAAGTACACTCTGCCTTCGTTTTCCCTGACGTCGGAGCGCACGGTCAGCCTGCCGCTCTTCCGAGCGAGATCGAGCAGCTGAAATACATCGTGAATTCCGATGTCCTGGAGCGGGCCTTCGATCGCCATCAGTTCAAGGGGTCAGAGTTGTTGAAACACGCATTCTCACGTCTGTTGGGGGGCATTGTTCAACTACTCTGACCCCTTGAACGACGCTTTGAACCGACGAAGCGAGCCCGCTGTATTTACGGGCAACCGCGTGATTCGGGTTGAACTTCAGAACACGCGCGAAGGCACGCGCGGCGTCGCGCGACCGCTTCAGGTCGAGCAGAGACTCGCCGAGCACGACCAGCGCCGAGAAGTGATACACATTTTCGCGAAGCAGTCCGACAACTCTTCGGAGCGCATCGGCAGGCCGCCCCATCGCGCGATACACGCTCGCAAGCTCGAGAGCAGTCGCATCATCGGCCGGCGCGGCGCCAAGCACGGCGACGAATTCCTTTTCGGCGACCTCGTATTCGCCTCGCGCAACGAAACATCTCCCGAGAAGAACCATTCCTTCTGTCTCATCCGCGCCTCTCGCCATCGCGCGACGGATTTCGGCCAGCGCACGGTCGTACAGACCTTTCGACAGATAGTCGCCTGCAAGCGTGTAGTCGGGAACATCGGGTGCCGCGACCGATCCTCGCGCTAGCGGCACTATGTTCTCCGCCGAGTCGAGCTCCAGCGTCATTGTCTGCGGTCGTGACGATGGATCGAGAGAAATGGCCTCGGCGGCGCACTCCGATGCGGCCTCCGCGTCGCCCAGGCCGGAAAACGCGAGACTCAAGTTGTGATGTGCAGACGCGAGACGCGGATCTTTCTGGATCGCGCGTACACAGGCATCCCGCGCCTCCGCGAATTCGCCGAACTCCAGCAGCACGCGCCCGATTCCGTTCCACGCAGCGGGATTTTCACCCTGGTCTTTCAGTACGCTCCGATATGCATCGAGCGACAGCTGGAAATGACCCTGCCGAAACAGCGCGAGAGCGAGATTCAGCCGGCCGCTGACAAGAGTTGTCTCGTCGCGCACCGCGCGGCGAAACCGATTGGTCGCTTCCCGCGCCTTCCCCTCATCCCACAGCAACGCACCGAGATTGTTATTGGCCGGTGCATACTTCGGATGAAGTGAAAGGCATTTTCGAAAGCTGTCCTCGGCATCGTTCGAACGCCGAAGCATATAGAGTGCGATGCCACGCTGGTTCAACACGCGGGAACCAGCTTTACCCACGCCCACGCAACGGTCGAATGCTTCGAGCGCCTGGTGCGGTTGGCCGATCAACAGATGCAGTCCGCCGATTGCCTCGAGCGCCGCCGACGGATTTTCTCCGGCATCGAGCGCAGCGCGACATTCGCGCAGTGCTTCCTGGTGGTAGCCCTTGATCCGGAGCGCAAGAGCCAGAGTAAGATGTGGACTGCCGGCAGGTCTTGTGTCGCCGGCAGTATCGCTCGCGCTCCCTGCATCGACTGCGCTTCCATTCTCGAGCGAGAGATTGGCCTCAGCGCGCGTCAGCGATGGGTTGAGCGTCACCGCTCTCCGGTTCGCCTCCCTTGCTTCGTCCACTCTGCCGAGATCGCCGAGGATGAAGCCGGCGAGATAGTGCGCATCGGGATTGACAGGGTTGAGATCGATCGAACGCCGCAGAAATCGCAGCGCTTCCTCACCGAGCCCGCGATTGTAGAAAATCTCCGCGAGAAAAAAATGAAGGACCGAGCTGTCCGGATCGTGCGCGAGCGCCCGGCGAAACTTTGACTCGGCCTGATCGAGATGTCCCGCAGTCTTTTCGGCGATGCCGCTCTCGACAAGCAGCCCGATGTCGCCCGGCGACTCAGCAACCCGGCGGTCGAGCTCCCGCACTCTTCGCTGCAGCAAGCCTGATTCACCGTACGCAATCTCCAGATTGCGTCGCGCGACGCGCATGCGCTCATCGAGCGCGAGCGCTCGCGAAAACGACGCGATCGCATCGTCGAACATTCCTCGCCGGTAGTACAGTACACCGAGGTTGTTCTGTGCACCGGGATCGGAAGGGTCGATGCGCCGCGCGAAAGTCCGGAGAATTTCCGACTCGCGCGCAGGAACCTCCGGAGAATCGGCGGCAGCGATCATTATTTCACGTTCACGGCGCGAAAAATCGCGTCGAACGACTCAGCGTCCGGCAGCAGAAGAAAGAATCCGCGGAAACGCTCGCCGACTTCCTCGAATGAGAACTCTGTCTCCACGCAGCATGCGGCCGCGGCATTGGAGACCTGTCTCCGATGCTCATTCATAACGTCCTGCGTCGTGCCGACGGTCAGTCGCGGAGGCGACGGAAGCAGCGTCATCCCCAGGAATTCGCTGAGCGCCGTCATGTAAGCGCCCCCAAGAATGTTTCCCGCTTCGTTGAGCGCAGATTCCTCGAGCATGTCGAGAGTTCCGCCTGGGCGTCGCTCTCGCCGAAGCATGAGGTCGGCGAGTCGTCGTCCTGTTGCCAGCGGCAGTGCAAGTAGCGTGTGGCCCTTGAGCGATCCGTGCATGTCCATCATGACGCTCACGATCTGTGAGTTCTCGTCGGCGATGCCGGGAATCAGCTCTTCCAGCGGAGCGACATTCACCGTCGGCACGTCGATCATGATGCGTGCGCCCGTCATCAGCGAGAGCGCTGTTGCGGCGTGACCCGCTCCAATGTTCGCGACTTCCTTCAATGCGTCCATGCGCTCTGCGCTCAAGTGCTGCCGCACGGAAGAAGAGACGAAAACTTGAGATGATTCGATGCTTGGCATTGGCATTGGGCTAGGCGATTCCCTGCGCATCGAGTATCAGCGCAGGCGATCCGTTGGTGAGAATTGTCGCGCCGTTGAAGAGCTGAGGCATGCCACGCGCGGCTTCGAATTGCTTTACCACTATCTCCTGCTGGCCGATGAACTCGTCCACGATGAGAGTGATTCGTCCATCGGGCAGCTCGAGCACTACTGCATGTCCGCCCAGATCCTTTCTTGCCGGATGCCCAAGTCTCTCCCGAAGTCGCACGGCGGGAATTGCCTGGCCTCGTATTTCGAGAATTTCCTGGCCGTCCTCGAAGCGCACCATGTCCGCGTTGACGACCAGCGTCTCGATCACGTGGGTGATCGGCAGCGCATAGACTTCATCGTTACTTCGGGCGAGCAGCGCATGAATGATCGCAAGCGTCATTGGCAGCTCGAGACGAATCTCAGTTCCCGCGCCCGCGTCGGTCGAGAGCTCCATCGCGCCGCCAAGCAAGCGCACCTTGGTGGCGACAACATCGAGTCCTACTCCGCGGCCCGATATGTCGGTGACACGCACGGTCGTGGAGAATCCAGGCCTTGCTATCAGCGCGAGAATTTCCGCGTCGCTTCCAGGCGTCCAGTCATCGTCGACCAGGCCCGCGTGCCTGGCTCTCTCGAGAACGCTGTCGATCGCGACTCCGCGCCCATCGTCGCTCACGCGAATTACAACCGATGACCGCTCCCTCGATGCAGACAATGTCAGTCTCGCCATCGGTGACTTTCCGGCAGCGCGACGCTCCGGAGGAGTCTCGACTCCGTGATCGAGCGAATTGCGCAGCAGGTGCATGACAGGATCGCCGATCTCATCGAGAACCGACTTGTCCACCTCGATGTCAGACCCGAGAATCTCGAAGACGACTTTTTTTCCAAGCGAGTTGGCAGTGTCGCGCACCATGCGCTCGAAGCGCTCGAACGCCTGGCCGACCGGGACCATCCGCGCAGTAGTTATCTCGGTCTGCAAGCTCCCGATGAGGCGCGAGGCCTGGAGAACCGCTTCCGAAAACGCTGCATTCCCCTCCTTGCGGGCAACCTCCTGCAAGCGACCGCGCGCGATCACGAGCTCACCGATCAGCGTCATCAGCGTGTCGAGACGTCTGGCGTCGACGCGAATGCTACGCTCGTTTCTGTCGCCATCCGATCGCTCGGATCGAATCCCGGCCGACGCGGATCGTCGCAGGTCACTCCCCGGCGGGGGCGGGGTGTTCCCGACAGCGCGCATCGCTGGCCACTCCATCGTATGCGGTCCCGCAGCGTGGAGCTCTGCTTCAGGCGCGCTCTGCGCGGTGATCGCCTCGACGCTGCGAATGAGCGCGCGAACGTCGCTCCCAGCGGGAGAGTCGCTCGACACGGCAGCGACCGCTGCCTCGAGACCGTCAACCGACGCGAACAGAACTTCGACCACCGATGGAGTAATGGCGATCGAGTCGCGGCGCATCAGATCTAGCAGCGTCTCGAGAGCATGCGAGAGATCGCGCACCGATTCGTATCCCATCGCCGCGCTCATTCCCTTCACCGTGTGGACAGAGCGAAACAACTCCGATACACGATCCAGTCCCTCGCCGCGCTCGATTGCGAGCAGCGAAGTATTCATCTCCGCCAGTCGCTCTCGAGCTTCAGCGCGGAACAGCTCCGCATAGCGCTTAGTGTTCACTCAGCCGAGCACTCGCTGAACCGCCTCGAGAACGCGGCTGGGCTGAAATGGCTTCACTACAAAATCCTTCGCGCCTGCCTGTATGGCCTCAGCGACCAGCGCCTGCTGACCCATCGCGCTGCACATCAGCACGCGGGCCTGTGGATCGAAGTCCGTGATCGCCTTCACTGCGTCGATACCACCCATCTCGGGCATGATGATGTCCATCGTGACGAGATCGGGCCGAAGCGCCTTGTACTTCTCGACTGCCTGGACGCCCGAGCTGGCTTCGCCGATGACTTCGAGGCCGGCCTGGGTGAGAATGTCGCCAATCATCGTGCGCATGAATACCGCGTCATCGCAAACCAGTACTGTGTTGTTCACTTCATGCCTCCTCAGGCGAGAGCGGTGTCAACCATCGCGTGCAAATCCAGCATCGACCCATCATCCAGCTCGGCGGCGGGAAGCGATTGAATGTCGAAAACGTTGTCGACGATCACGCCGGCTACGCGTCCCCGATGCTCGACGAGCAGAATGCTCGCGATGGCGTCGTCTGCCGCGACTCCATAAACACACATCGCTGCATCCACCAGGGTGACCAGAGTGCCGCGCAGATTTATCAGTCCCCTTACATAATGAGGGGCACCAGGAAGACGAGTGGTGGCCGTAATCGGCACTACTTCACGCACGTCGTCGATCGCGCAGCATCGGGCGCGGCCGGCGAGTGTGAAAACCAGCACTCGCCGCAGCTCGACGGAGCGCAACTGTTCTCCCGTAACGATCGCGACGGCGTCGCCGCTGAGCGTCGCAGCAGCGGCGTCGGTTACTTCGGCGCTGCTATTCCCGTTCATGGAAGCCAAGCGCGGCGAGCGGATCCTCGCCAAGTACCTCGGCTTCGCCTTCTCCGATCGCTCGAAGAGACGTACGTAGATCGTCGGGCAACGGTGATCGGATGTCCAATGGCGCGCCAGTTATCGGGTGGTTGAACTGAAGCCACGCCGCGTGCAGAAAATGCCGCTTTGGCTCGAGTCCTACCATCTTCCGGCCACCTCCTCCGCCATACACATCGTCACCCATGACTGGATGGCCGACCGACGCGAGATGAACGCGAATCTGGTGGGTTCGCCCAGTGTGCAGCTGTGCACGCAACAGGTCTCCCGGTCCAAAGCGGGCGAGCCGGACAAAATCCGTCTTCGCCTGCCTGCCGTTACTGACGACTGCCATACGCTTTCGGTCTCGCGGATCGCGAGCGATTGCCTTGTCGACAGTGAGCGCGTCACCGTCGAGGTGACCCCAGATCATTGCTGCATAACGTCGCTTCACGCGGCGCGCGGCAATCGCCGCGCTCAGAATTCGGTGCGCGCGATCTGTCTTCGCGACAATCAGAAGACCCGACGTCTCCTTGTCGAGGCGATGAACGATTCCCGCACGATCGGGCGACGAGCCTTCAGACAACTCATTGCCTCGCCCCATCAGTGCATTGACGAGGGTGCCCGTCCAGTTTCCGGGAGCAGGATGAACAACCATCCCTGCGGGCTTGTCGACGACGAGCATGTATTCGTCCTCGAACTTCACATCCACAGGAATCGACTCGGGCAGCATCTCGAGCTCTCGTGATGCCGGCTCGTCGGTGACGACAACGTCGCCACGCACTGATTTGTAGCTCGCTTTTTCGCGCCGCCCGTTGACGGTCACGTTTCCGTTCGCGATGAGAGTCGCCGATTGTGTACGCGATAATCCGAGATGAGCGGCCACAAGAAGATCGAGGCGAACGTTTCCGTCCGCCTCGATTACAAACTCGTGGCGCTCACCCGCGCTCAGATTTCAGGGCTTCCCGGCGCGGCCGGAGCGGCGCCCATTGTGGTTACTGAAGGCGGTGCATCCCCGATCGGAGGGGCCTCGATCTCAGTCGCGTTGTCCTCGCCCCAGAGAACCCATGCGAGGAGAAATGCTCCAATACTGACGGCCATGTCAGCGACATTGAACGTCGGCCAGCGGGTGTCGCCAATACCAATGTCGATGAAGTCGACTACGCCCTGCGCAGACCGAATGCGATCGATGAGATTCCCGATAGCTCCGCCGCACACAAGCGCGACTGCGAGCGTGCGCAGAAGGTCGCCGTCCCGCGTTGCGCGATAGAGCCTGCCCAGAATGAACAGTGCACCCGCGGTGAGGACCATGAAGATCCACCTCGAATACGAGCCGAGATGCAGTCCAAAGGCGGCACCCGGATTGTACACGAGCGTAAACCGAACTGCGTCCCCAAACAGCTCATGCGGAATTCTCTGCGGAAGCAGAGAGTAGACCGCGATCGCCTTGGTGATGACGTCGGAGACGACGATCACCACCAGGACGGTCCAGAAAAGCGGAGTGTTAGCCCTGCCTCTTTGCATCTTCCTCACGCTGCTTGCAGTCGATACAGTAACGCGCATGCGGCAGCGCGTCGAGACGCTCGTAGGCTATGTCGTTGCCACAGTTGTGGCACTTGCCGAAAGTCTCGGGTGAGCGGTAAAGCCGGCGAAGCGCTTCATCGAGATGCCAGAGAAAACGGCCCTCCTGACTGGCAAAAAGAAATGCCTTCTCGCGCTCCATGGCATCGGTTCCCTGGTCGGCCATGTGGAACGAGTACGCACTCAAATCGCCGTCCGCTCCCTGAGGAGTAGAACCGAAAGTTTCGTCGTAGTGGCCGAGCTCTTTCAGCACTCGCTTGCGCTCTTCCATCAGACGCTTCTCGAAATGATCGAGATTCTTCTTCGTCATTGCCTTCGGCTTCTTAACCGCGGTAGGTGTTGTCATCTATACTGCCCTCTCGAATGCGATGCCGGCCGGCTGACCGTCGATCTCAACCGAATGCACCGCGTGAAATTTTTCCGTCGTTCCGCCGACCTTTATGTCGAGCGCAAGAACTTCATCGGCAATCCACTCACGGTGAGCGTGAACCGCCGCTTCCAGCTCTTCCGAGCCGCTTACTGCCAGCCGGATGCGATCGCTCACCGCAAGCCCGCTGTCCTTTCTCAATCGCTGAACCCGGCTCACGACTTCGCGTGCGAGTCCCTCCATCCTGAGCTCGGGAGTTACTTCGGGATCGATAGCAGCGAAATACCCCAAGCCCACCTTAACGATCATATTGCCCGAAGCGCGCCGCACGATCGTTACATCTTCTGCATCGAGCTCGCGCGAATCGTTACCAACTGAAATCGCGAGTGGCTCGCCTCTTTCGAATGCCATCAGGTGTTTGCTCGCGAGCGATTCTATCGCCTTCGCCGCGAGTGGTGTCGATTTTCCGAACTTTTTACCGAGCGTTCTGAAGTTTGCCTTCGCCTCGAGCGTAACGAGGTCGTCCGCCGACGACAGGAAACTAACCTCCTTCACATTCAGCTCGCCTGCGAGAAGTGGGACGAGAGCGGTGAGGTCTTCTGCGTGCGAAAGCGTACCAAGCGGTGCGACGGGGACGACGCAAACCATTCGGTTGAGCGGCTGCCTCACCTTCACACCTGCGTCTTCGCGAGCGGCGCGTCCGAGGGTGGACAACGTTCGAATGTGTTCCATCGCCGTCTCGAGCCCGG
>JBBQYO010000099.1:0-10439 GCA_038208605.1 Gemmatimonadales bacterium
CAGAATGAAATTGATGGGCGCGAAAGTCGTTCCGGTTTCGAGTGGAACGAAAACTCTGAAAGACGCGACGAGCGAAGCAATTCGCGACTGGGTCACGAACGTCAACGACAGCTACTACATCATCGGCTCGGTTGTAGGCCCGGCGCCTTATCCGCGGATGGTTCGCGAATTTCAATCGGTAATTGGTCGAGAGGCGCGAGATCAGATGCTGAAACAAGCCGGCCGTCTTCCGAGTGCCGTTGTAGCATGCGTCGGTGGCGGCTCGAATGCGATGGGAATCTTTCATCCGTTCGAAGCAGACGCTGCCGTGAAGCTGATCGGCGTCGAAGCGGCCGGACACGGCCTCGATTCCGATGAACACTCCGCGTCGCTCCTTCGAGGGCGGCCGGGAGTTCTGCACGGATCGCTCAGTTATCTGCTTCAGGATGTCGATGGTCAGGTGCACCCGGCGCATTCGATTTCAGCTGGGCTCGACTATCCCGGAGTCGGCCCCGAACACTCGTGGTTGAAAGATTCGGGCCGAGCGGAGTACGTCGCGGTGACTGACGACGATGCGTTGCGCGGTTTCAGGATGCTGAGCGTGCTCGAAGGCATTATTCCGGCTCTCGAGACATCACATGCGGTAGTGTGGGTTGCCGACAACTCGTCACGTTGGACCGGCGACGACGCTGTCCTCATTTGCGTAAGCGGCCGAGGCGACAAGGATATGGCGCAGGTGACCGAGATGGGCCTGCTGGACCAGTGATCTCGCAAAGCGTTCTCGACACTGATGAAGAGCTGATCGAGGCGCCGTTTCAGATCGAGCTCGTCGCGGACCTGATGCGCTCATTCGGCAAAGCAGTCCGGGCTCACCAGCTTTACATGCCCAACAATCCAATGCACGCCCGGGCGATGGACGCAGTGCGTTACGCGTTCGCCGCCGTCTGGAATGAAACCGACTCGCTCGCGATTCAGGTGGCCGAGGGTGAGATGCGCTGGTGCCGGCGCGTAGTTCTCCAGGAAGACGGCCGGACGTCCGACAGCATTCCGTGGCTTTTCTTCAAGGACGGTATTCGAGAGCTTGGATTCAGACGGGGGTTTGAGTCCGACGAGCTGGTGGTCCTGCTGATGCTGATGCAGCGGGCGCGGCTCGCGTCCGCTGATGACGATGATTTACTCACCCTCCTTTGGGAACACGATTTCGCGTACCTGCAGTACAAGTACGTCGATCTCGCCATGGATCTGGGTGCACCGCTCGATTCCATTCGCGGAGAAGAAGTCGAGCGAATCGTTTCTCCTGCCGATGTAGAAGCCGAGGCCCAGCTTGTCGCGTCATCGTCGATCACGCGAATGGAAGAGTACGACTCGACTCTGTACTTCCTCGACGAAGCGGAGATCGATTATCTCCAGGCTGAGGTTCGTAAGGATTTCGGCACCGACCTCAGGGTGCAGGTGATTGCTTCTCTGCTGGATACCTACGAGCAGGAGACTGACCCATCTGTTCGGGATGAGATCTGTGGAATTCTCGACGGAATGTTTCTGCTCATGTTGTCGCTCACGCAGTTCCGCACAGCCGCGTATCTCATTCGCGAGGCAGCGATCACCGCCGGGCGCTCCAGAGAGTTGTTGATTGGGCAGAAGCAGCGGCTCGTTCAGCTTGCAGACCGGCTGAGCGACAAGGAAGCACTCGAGCAGCTGTTGCAGGCGCTCGAGGAGACGCCTCTCAGACAGCCTCAGAACGATCTCCAGGAATTGTTGGGACAGCTCAGGCCGCAGGCGCTGGAGACAGTTCTCTGGTGGATCGGAAGAAGCCGCAATGCCGAGCTGCGGGCACTTCTGGAAACAGCGGGGTCGAAGCTCGCTTCTTCACACACAGCAGAGCTTGTTCGGTTGATCGAGTCGCCTGACGAAGTCGTGTCATACGAAGCAGTCCGGCGCGCTGGTGCGATGAAATCGAGCGTTGCTGTGGGCGCGCTTGCGGGAACTATCTCTCATGCATCGCCGGAAATGCGACTGGCCGTAGTTGCCGCGCTGTCCGACATAGGTTCGCCCGGTGCGCTGCAGGTTCTCGAGCGAGCGCTTCAGGATGACGATATCGACATCCGGATCGCCGCTGTGAAAGTGCTCGGATCGCGCAACCATCGCGCCGGCGTCAAGGGAATCGAAAGCCATATGCGCTCTCGCGTTCTTCGCGAAAGCACTCTCGCTGAGAAGATGGCGTTCTTCGAAAGCTTTGGCGCGCTGAGTGGAGACGAAGGCGTTCCATTTCTCGCCGACATTCTCAACGCGCGTGGTCTGCTCGGCCGTCGCGAGGACGGCGAGCTGAGAGCGTGCGCCGCGATGGCGTTGGGGAAGATCGGAACTGACACCGCGATGAAAGCGCTGCAGAGAGCACTCGCAGACCGCGATGTTGTCGTACGGAATGCCGTGAGCCGGGCAGTTCGTGGGTGAGCCCGCCTGGAATGATCCCGCCGGACCCGGACAGAATGGGGCTGGAGCTGCGTACGTCCGCCGTCGAGGACGGGATTTCATCGTCAGTCTCTACGGCGCGCTCCGCGCGATAAAGCTTTATCCCGTCGAGCACACTGCAGTTCAGAAAACGCTCGCCGAGCTGTCGCAGCTCGGGGAGGAAATTCTCGAAAGCGAACGCGAGCTCGACCTGAGAATATCCGGCGAGTTTCTTTTTCTCAACACGACACGCCTCAGGCTCGACTTGACTAACTACGCGAGCTTTGGGTACTGGCTTCGCTTGTGCAAGTCGGCCGGTATCGGATCGGTGAGAGTTCATTCCGGTGCAGCAGCGCGAGACTGGCTCGTTTTTCTTTCGATGCTCGACGACGGAGCCGAGGCAGATGCCCGCGAGAAACTCGCCGGACTTGCCGATCATCTGGCTCGAACCAAAATCGCGAACATCGAGCTTCTTCCACCTGTCGATGATGACGACCCGGACTTTTCTGAGCAGGCAAAGAAGGCTGCCGCGCGAACGTACAACCAGTCGGTCGCCGTAACAAAAGAAGTGATCAACTCGGTGAGAATGGGACGAACGCCGAGCATCAGGAAGATAAAGCGGGTGGTGCAGGGCATTGTCGACCAGATCCTGAATGAAGAAACGTCACTGATCGGCCTGACTGCGATTCGCGATTACGACGAGTACACCTTCACGCACAGTGTCAACGTCTGCATCTTCGCCGTGGCGCTCGGGCGGCGGCTCGGCCTGACGAAGATTCAGCTCTTCGATCTGGGGTTGTCAGCGCTCATGCACGATGTCGGTAAAAGCCGCGTGCCGCTCGGATTTCTGCATAAGACTGAAGAGCTCTCGGAAGAGGAGTGGCTCCGCATCGCGGCCCATCCGTGGCTTGGTATCCTGGCCTTGTTTCAGCTTCGCGGCCAGCACGAAGATGTCTCATACCGCGCGATGACGGTCGCGTATGAGCATCACATGCGGACGGACTTGAGTGGATATCCGCGGCCCATCCGTCCACGAACCATGAGCATGACGAGCAGGATTGTCGCTGTCGTCGACGGTTACGACGCGGCGACTACGCGGCGCGTTTATCAGACGACCCCCTATCCTCCATCGGCTGTGCTCCAGGAGATGAGGGACAATCCAAAACGCGGCCTCGACCAGATCGTCGTCAAAGCCTTCATCAACCTGCTCGGCATTTATCCGGTGGGCACGCTCGTTGTGCTCGACACATTCGAGCTCGCAATTGTTTATGCTGCCAATCCGCGCCCCGATGTGTTGTCGAGACCGATCGTGAAAATCGTGAGCGACGCTCTCGGCAACATGCTTTACCCTGCGCCGGAAGCTGACCTTGCGCATGCGGACGCCTTCGGCGACTATCCCCGAACGATCATCAAGACCGCCGACCCTGGGAGATATGGCATCAACGTTGGCGATTATTTCGTCTAACAGAATCGATGGGAGATTCGCGCTTCTAAGGTCAACAGGACGGAAGGCTCTCGTCTGCTACGTGACGGCGGGATACCCGAACGAAAGGGAATCACTGCAGCTGCTGCAGGGCCTGGAATCCGCGGGTGCAGACGTCATTGAAGTGGGTGTGCCTTTTTCCGATCCCATCTCCGACGGACCGGTAATTCAGGCAAGCTCGCAACAGGCACTCGCCTCAGGCATGACTCTCGAAAAGACCCTTGATCTCGTTGCACGCGCGAAGCTCGATGTGCCGGTCGTGCTGTTCACATACCTGAATCCGCTGCTCGCCAGCGGAGAAAAAGTTCTCCACCGAGCCGCCGGCTCCGGCATCGACGGAATTCTGATCACCGACCTTCCAGTCGGAGCCGATCCCGATCGTGAGAAGTGGCTCGGTGAATCCGAGCTTGCCTTCATTCGGCTCGTGGCGCCGACAACTCCGGCAGATCGAATGCATGAGATCGGGCACAATGGCTCAGGCTTTGTCTATCTCATCAGCCGTCTTGGCGTCACTGGCGCTCAAAACACGCTCGCGCCCGATCTGCTGGAGACTACCGAGAGGCTTCGGAAAGCAACCGACCTGCCCATATGCGTAGGCTTTGGAATTTCCAATGGCGAGCAGGCGCGCGCTGCTGCTGCCGCAGCTGATGGCGTTGTCGTCGGCAGTGCCCTCGTCAAGGCATCCGGCGAGAGTGTTGAATCAGCGCTCGCGCTGACCCGCTCGTTGCGCAGCGCACTCGACAGCTAGCTCATGGCACACACCTTCATCGTCAAGCTCGAGGCAATGAGCTTTCATACTCGCGTCGGTGCGCTTCCTCATGAGGCCGAGATTGCGCAGTCACTGGAGGTTGATGTATCCGCGTGGGTGTCTCGCAATGAAGGCGCGCGCGGCAGCGATGGGATTCTCGACTATAGAGAGCTCTACGATCTCGTATCGGATGTGGTGTCGGCGGGACACATTCTGTATCTGGAGGACCTCGTGAGTCGCGTGGCCGATCAGGCACTCGAGATCGATGGGGTAACTCGTGTCGCAGTAACCGCGCGAAAGCCTCACGTCGCGCTTCCGGGCCCGCTGGCATACGCTCAGGTTACGCTCGACCGCGCGAGGGATGACTGACATCGCCTACATTGCGCTCGGCTCCAATGTCGGTGACAGCGAGACGATTCTGACGCGTGCCCGCGCTTCCATTGGCGCACTCGAAGGAGTTCGAATACTCGGCGCGACCGGCGTCGAGGAAACGGAGCCGATCGGTCCCGTTGACCAGGACAAATTTCTGAATCAGATGGTGGCCGTATCCACTGAGCTTTCGCCGCGAAGGCTGCTCCAACAGTTGCAGAATATCGAGCGTGCCGAGGGAAGGGAGCGTAGCGTTCGGTGGGGCCCTCGTACGCTCGACCTCGATATCGTAATGATCGAGGGAGTTGAATTCTCCGACGAAGCGCTCACTGTCCCGCACCCGGAGCTTCAGAACAGAAGCTTCTGGGTACGCGAGCTGGCCGAACTGAGAGGTAAATCGCATGGCTGAGGGCGAACAAGCGACAAAACGCGTAGGCCTTCGCGACCTCGGCAGGATGAAGCGCGAGGGAACGAAGCTCGTGGTCGTCACGGCCTACGATGTGTTGTTCGCGAAGCTCGTTGACGCGGCAGGGGTCGACATAGTTCTCGTAGGCGATTCCCTCGGCAACGTGATTGCCGGGTTCGATACGACTTTGCGCGTGACGGTCGAGCACATGATCTACCATGGCGCAGCCGTACGGCGTGGAGTGAAGCGCGCACTGCTCGTAGTGGATATGCCGTTCCTGTCATACCAGGCGAGTGAGGAATCGGCGGTAATCAACTGCGGGCACGTGATGCAGCAGACTGGTGCAGATGCGATCAAGGTCGAAGGTGGAACCGACGACATTGTTCGCACGGTTGCAAAGCTCACTCGAATCGGGATTCCAGTGTTCGCCCATCTCGGTTTCACGCCACAGTCGGTGCGAACGATCGGCATGCGCGTGCAAGGAAAGGAAAAAACCGAGGCGGACAAAATGATCGAGCAGGCGCGCGCCCTTGAAGAAGCTGGCGCGTTCGCCCTCGTGCTGGAGCTGATTCCCTCCGAGCTCGCCGAGAGGATCACCGGTTCACTTTCCATCCCGACAATCGGCATCGGCGCTGGACCGCATTGCGACGGTCAGGTTCTAGTGCTCCCCGATCTCCTCGGACTGAACGAAGGCTTCGCTCCGAAATTTCTCAAGAAATACGCTGACATGGCGACGTCGGTGAAGGACGCTGTGCGCGCCTTTGGCGATGATGTCAGAACAGGCGGGTATCCGGATGTCGATCACAGCAACTGACATGATCGTCGTACCGGCAATCGCCGGTGTGCGTGAAGCAGTGGCGCGCTCGCGTTCAGGAGGCGCGACGATTGGCTTTGTGGCTACCATGGGTGCGCTGCACGATGGTCACATCAGTCTTGTCCAGCGCGCAAAGCGAGAAGCGGATGTCGTTGTGATGAGCATCTTCGTCAACCCGCTTCAGTTCGCGCCTACTGAAGATCTTGCCAAGTACCCGCGTCCAGTCGCGGAGGATGAAGCGAAGGCAATTGATGCTGGTGTCGACATTCTTTTTCGTCCCGATGCGAATGAGATGTATCCGGGCGCGCGCGAAGTGACCGTGAAAGCCGGTGAAATTGGAAGTGCATGGGAAGGCGCGAGCCGTCCCGGACATTTCGATGGAGTTCTCACCGTCGTTGCGAAGCTTCTCAACATCGTTCAGCCTGATGTTGCTGTTTTCGGCCGCAAGGATCTCCAGCAAGCCGCACTCGTGATGGCGATGGTGCGCGACCTCGACCATCCGGTGAAGATCGTTCTCGCTCCGATTGTGAGAGAGAAAGACGGCCTCGCGATGTCGAGCCGCAATCGCTACCTGAGCGACACCGATCGGAAATCCGCGTTGTTGCTGAGTGAAGCTTTGCGTGAGGTGAGGCGCGCGTTTGCAAAAGGTGAGCGGGACACCCCGAAGCTCGAAGAAGCTGGCTTATCGGTACTTGGAGGCGACGGCAGGATCAAGCTGGACCACTTCGCCGTCGTTGACGGCTCGACGCTCGCTCGCACCGATCACGCGGACAAATCATTCGCGGCGATCGTGGCTGCTCGCATCGGCTCAACTCGCCTGATCGACAACATGACCCTCGGCATCGACGATGAAAGCTGATTCCGACGGAATGCCGTTGTGGGCGTGTGTCGGTCAGAAACGGCTCGAGCATATCGCCCGTGTCACTTCGCTGCTGCGCGCGTGGGCGGCGGCAATGCGCCTTTCGACAGATGAAGCGAATGCATGGACCGACGCCGGCGTATGGCATGACGCGCTCCGCGACGCGCCGGAAGACCAGCTTCGCGATATCACCGGTGACATGACAATGCCGGCTGCGCTGCTTCACGGGCCCGCGGCCGCCGTCCAGCTCGCAAACGACGGAGAAAAACGCATCGATGTGCTCAACGCCATCAGGTATCACACGGTAGGCTCGCCAGGCTGGGATCGCACGGGCCGAGCGCTTTACATGGCGGATTATCTCGAGCCTGGCAGAAAATTTTCGCGCGAAGACAGGAATTTTCTCGCGGCGCAGGTGCCGACGTCGTTCGACTCCGTGTTCCGCCAGGTCGTTCGCTTCCGGCTCGACTGGTCCGTGCGGGAAGGCAATCACATCTATCCGGAAACCGTCGACCTTTGGAATAGCCTTCGGTGAAAATCGGCAGGTGGCTGCTTCTCGCGCTCGTGATTGCGGGCGCGGGGTACTATGCATTTCGCAGATATCCACGCCCCGCTCGAGCGAATACGCCGGTAGTGAGCCTGCCGCGCGTGACGGTTCCGGCCGGCGTCCGAATAAAGGTCGAGGTGCTCAACGCGACGCTCACCAAGGGGCTCGCGCGGCGAGCGACTACGTATCTGCGCGATCGGGGATTTGACGTTGTCGTAGTGGGCACTTATCGCAAGCAGCTCGATAAGTCACTGGTGCTCGACCGCTCAGGTCATGCGGACTGGGCGAAGCTCGTCGCAGAAGCTTTTTCGGCGACTGTCGAGGAAAAGCCGGACAGTCTCAAGTTTCTCGACGTCACAGTTCTAGTTGGCGCCAACTGGCGCCCGCCGCCGCTCCCGTTCTACCCGTAGCTGGCCGCATGCCGCCGCGATGTCCTTGCCGCGGCTCTTCCGTATCGCCACTTCGACACCACGTTCACGAATCGCGCGCGCAAATGCACCGATTTGCTGCGGAGTCGCCGGAATGAAATCTCCGGCTCCGCCTGCATGCAGAGGAATGAGATTCACGAATGCCTTGCATTCACGCGCAAGATCTGCGAGCTGCCTCGCATGCTCCGGAAGATCATTGACACCATGCAGCATGACATACTCGAACGTCACCCGGCGGTCGAAAGCACTCGCGGCTTTTATTACATCTGCGAGAGGATACTTGGTGTTGATGGGCATCATCGTCGCGCGCAGCGCATCGGTCGGAGCGTGAACTGAAATCGCGAGCCTGAATTGTTCCTTGCGGGCGCTTAGAGCGACAATGCCTGGCAGAACGCCGACGGTCGAAACTGTGATGTGCCGGGCGCCGATTCCAAATCCATCTTCATCATTCAGGACCGTGAGAGCGGGATCGACCGCCTTCCAGTTCATGAGCGGCTCGCCCATGCCCATGAACACGATGTTGGTTGGCTTGCGGCCGGTGAGGAGAAAAGTCTCGCGAACCTGCCCCGCGATTTCGGACAGTTTGAGATTCCTCGAAAATCCCATCGCCCCAGTTGCACAAAACGAGCATTGCAGGGCGCATCCCGCCTGTGAAGAAACACAGAGGGTAAGCCGGGATCCGTCCGGTATCGCTACGGTCTCGATGTGCTCGCCGTCGTGCAGCCGAAAAAGAAATTTCTCGGTTCGATCGGCCGATACCTGGCGCGCCGAGAGTTCAAGCCGCGGGATTTCGAAGTTTTCTTCAAGAAGCCGGCGGAATGAAGCGGGAAGCTCGGCCATCGACTCGAAATCCGGCCGAGGAGCCTTCCATAAATGCTGAAGCACCTGGATTGCGCGGTAAGCCTTCTCGCCGTTCAACTCAGCGAACCGCCGAAGCACGCTCTCGGCCTCAGCCGGCAGCATGTCGAGAAGATTCGGTCGATCACCCCGTTCGGCGCCTGGCGCAGTCAACTCGCGGGCTCCTTCCACCAAATGTATGTCACCCTTAAGTTTAACCCTTTGCGACCCCTACTTCGACCCAGCCTCAGTCACATTTCCGGTCTGATTTTCGCGAGCCACTCGGCGCCATTTAACAGGCGCATTCTCAGCCTGTCATTCGAGACAGCTGACCCATGAGCGGCAACATCTTCCGAACGTCGCTGCGAAGTCACCAGGCGGGGGCGCTCACTGCAGAAGACGCGGGCTCCGCAGTCTCGCTCGCAGGCTGGGTTCATCGCTCTAGAAATCTCGGCGGAATTGTCTTTCTCGATCTGCGTGACCGCGCGGGAATCGTACAGGTTTCATTCGACCCGAAATGGACGCCCGCAGAAGTCATCGCATCCGCGGCCTCTCTTGGGCAGGAAACGGTAATTCGAGTCGAGGGCATAGTGGAGCTTCGGCCCGCCGAGATGCGGAACACCGAGATGAAAACGGGCGAAGTGGAGCTGCATGCTGTGTCGTTGACGGTTCTCGGCCCGGCCGATACGCCCGCGATTCCAGTTGCGCGCGGCAAAGGCGAGAAGCTCGCGGCGGAAGACTCACGTCTGCGTCACCGGCATCTCGATCTTCGCCGGCCCGAGCTTCAGCAGAACATCATTCTACGCCACCGGCTTCAGCAGTCCACTCGGCGGTTTCTCGACGAGCGCGGCTACCTGGAAATCGAAACACCCATCCTGACCAAGCCGACTCCCGAAGGCGCGCGCGATTATCTGGTGCCGAGCAGGGTGCACCAGGGGGAGTTCTATGCGCTTCCGCAATCGCCGCAGCTGTACAAGCAGCTGCTGATGGTGGCTGGGTTCGACCGTTACTTCCAGATCGCGCGCTGCTTCCGCGACGAGGATCTGCGCGCGGACAGGCAGCCGGAGTTCACGCAGATTGACATCGAGGCGTCATTTGTCGCTCCTGAAGACATCATGTCGCTCGCCGAGGGTCTGTTAGCCGTCCTGTTCGCTGACGCGGGAATGACGATACCGGCGAGTTTTCCGCGGATGACGTACGCAGATGCAATGGAGCGTTACGCGTGCGATCGGCCGGATCTTCGCTATGGCCTCGAGGTCGTCGATGTAACCGATGCGTTTCGCGGTGCGGACTTTGGTATCACGCGGTCGGCGATCGATGCTGGTGGCAGGGTGCGCGGGATTAAAATTCCAGGCGGGGCCGCAATGTCGCGCAAACAGGTCGATGAGATCGAACAGATCGCGAAATCGGCCGGCGCATCCGGGCTCCTCCGGTTGAAGAAAACGAACGGCGCACTCGAAGGTCCAGTCGCGAAATTCGTCGATGACGCCGCCGCCGAAAAACTCGGTATGGAAGACGGCGAGC
>JBBQYO010000100.1:0-10352 GCA_038208605.1 Gemmatimonadales bacterium
AGAATTACCGTGGTCGACGGTAACGAGATCATGATTCACTGGACCAGTATTTCCGCGCTTCAGATTTTTTCCGCCGGAAAATGATTGGCCGGCTGAGACTTCTTCAGCCGCCGAGCGCTTTCAATGCCTTCGTCGCTTCCTGCTGACCGGGCTCGAGCCGAAGCGCTTCCTGATATTCTCGCCGGGCGAGATCCTTCGCGCCTTTCTTCTCCTCAACCAGGCCGAGACGGTAGTGTGCGTGCGCGACCGTCGGCCCGAGGGGATTCGGTGCCGCGATATAGGCTTTCAACGCCTGCTCACCGCGGTCGAGATTCATTCCCGTGAGCGACGCGGTGCGGCCATACGCATAGAGCGCGGCCGGGTCATTCGGCCTCGTCTTCAACCGCTGGTCGATGATCGAGAACGCCTTGTCGTACTGCTTGCCCGTGACGTAGAACGCGGCGAGTGAAGTGTAACCGACAGTGCTGTCGGGGTAGCTCGACAACAGTGAGTTGAGCTCTCGCTCAACGCATGGAAGATCTTTGGCGTCGCTGCAGACTCTCGCGAACGAGACAGCGCCGCGATACGGATTTCGCTTCTTGATCTCCTGCGCCATCAGCCGCGCCTTGTCCTTGCCGCCGCCGAGGAACCCGGGCGCCTGGAGATAATAGAGAATCATGTCATCGCGCGCATCGAGGTTGTTGGGGTCGAGCGCGATTGACTTTTCCCACGCGGACTTCGTTTTACCGGCAAGAAACGGGAGCTTGAACTTGCTGGCGCGCTGCGCCTGCTCCCCGTAAGCACGGCCGAGCCAGTCGTAGTAAACCGAGCTGGCCGGATTGAGCGACACCGACTTCTCGAGCCAATCAACGGCCTTCCCAGCGTCATTCTGTTCCATCGCGATCTGCCCGAGATAAAAGGCAGCGGTCGCGTCGCGTGATCCAACAGGCTGGAGAATGGCTTTCGCTTCATTGTATTTCCGCGCGTCCATCAGGGTCTTGGCCGCCTGTACCGGCGTTTGGGCGGAGAGTGTGCCCGCGCCTGCAATCACGAGCGCGATGCCAGCGATATGACTTCTCAAGCGATCTACCTCTGAGTTGGTGAGTCTCAGCACTCTACGCCGCTGACCGTAGGGAGGTTCCAGTCTAACGGCGCGCTCCCGTCATCTCGCGACGATCCGGAGCGCAGTATGGTGCGCGAGCGCCATGATGGAGATCATCGGATTTACGCCGGAAGAGCCCGGAAATGCGCTCGCATCGGCGATGAAGAGTCCTCGAACGCCAAACACTTCGCCGCTCTCATCGCAAACTGCTCCATCGCGGTTTCGTCCCATTCGGCAGGTGCCCATCTGATGAGCGCTGAACAGTGAGAGACGATTCTCACCGGTAGCCGACTGCAAAATTGCCGATGCAAACGATTCGATGCTGGCGTGAGATCCGTTCGTGCCGGGCACGGTTCCCATAGAGAGCGGATCCGTGTGGAGCGTGAGAACACCAGTGGCGCCCGCCGCATGAAGAATTCGCGACGCCTTTTCCATTCCGAGCCTGAGCATCGCTCGTTCGCCCTGCCCTGGTTTGTAATCCACGCGCGGACGGCCTGCGCGATCGATCCTGACAGCTCCTGTCGACCGGTCGCGGACGAGGACAATGAGCAATGCCTTGTTGCCACTCGATTGCATGAGCCGGCGATGTTGCGCAGCGCCGGTCCATGGAGTCGCGAGAGCAAGTAATCCGGGATGCGCGGGCGCGGTCTCGATGCGAAAACCGTAGCCGTCTCTCAGCGACGCGAACTCATTGCAGACAACTGTCTGCGGAGGTCCCTCCCAGGCAGCAACCCGATGTTCGAATGTCGCGCCGACACCGGTAGTCGGATGGAGGTGAAGATTCTTTCCGAGCTGCGCGTTGACGATGCCCGCCCGCATCAGCAGCGCGGGAGTGTGAAGGGAGCCGCAGGCAGCGACGACGATTCGCGATTTGATTTTCAACGCTCTGCGCGATCCGTTGCGCTCGGTGACAGTCGCTGACACACCGGTTACACGACCCTTCTCGAGCGTGATTAGGTCAGCGCGGCACCTTGCAATGATCGTAGTTCCGCCGCTTGCCTGCGCATCACTCAAATACGTAACCGCCGACGATTGTTTTCCTCCGTGCCTGCACCCGTAGACGCAGTTGCCGCACTGCGCGAAATCGCACCCGTTTGAATTGCGAGGAATGATCGACCAGTCGTAACGGAGTGCTTCGCACCCGTCGCGGAGCGCAGCGTTGTTAGCATTGACTTCGCTCTCGCCGGGGCCAACAGATAGACGGTCGCAAACGCAATCGAGCGAGCGCGTGAACGAGTCCGCCACGAAATGCTCGCAGCGCGAGCTCGCCGCCCATTCGGCGCGAACATCATCGGGCGTCCTGAGCGATGTCTGCCAATTAATGGTCGTACCGCCACCGACCGATGCGCCCGCAAGCAGCGATAACGACAAGTCTCGCGTCGCGGTCGTTCCTCTGTCCAGATACAGCTCACGGGTTCCCTGCTCTTCATGCTGATCGAAGTCGGTGGTCTGCCATTCACCTGCGGCTTCGAGCACGATGACGTTGAGTCCCGCGGCCGCGAGAACCGCGGCTGCCACTCCACCACCCGCGCCCGATCCCACTACGCACGCGTCGCATTCGAGCTCGGTGTCCGATGCAATGCGGGTGAGCTCCAGCGCGTTCGGGACGGCGGCAGGATTGCCGGAAGGAGCATATCCGATCGCGCTCCACACTGGGTCCGGCACCTCACCAGTGTTGGCCGAGTAATAGTGAAAAGTGGCGAGCCGTCTGATCGCCTGGAAACCGGCTCTGAAATCAGGAAGCCTGCTCGATCCGAGCGAGACGAGCACTCGCTCAGCGTCGCGCGCACCGAGAGACGCAAATCGCTGAGCCCGCCCGCTTTGCATAGCGACGATCAACGGCTGATTCAGCAGACGGAGAAAGAGCCTGAATCTCGACAGCTCGCTCTCACCCAGTATCGACAGGGTTTCCTCAACGCGAGCGGCGACACGGCGCGACTCAGCGTCGGCAGCGAATAGCCCCGGATCGTCGAGCGCGCCAGCGCTCAGTGAGGGCAGGAACGCATTGCAAAGCGCCTCGAGGGTCGATCTTTCTTCCGACGAGATCACGCTGCCTGCCGATGCGTTGCTGATTGGCGTCCCCTCGATGTCTTCGCGTGAAAAAGAAAAGACGAATCTAGGCGTTTCGCGGACGTCAAGGAAAATCAATTCGCCCAGGACATACTTGCGGAGGTCCATGCCGCATGCTCATTGTAGCGCGTTCTCTTCGCTCAACTCCGCACAATGAAATCACTCGAGAAAACATTCCCGCGGTCATGGTTGGCGATCTCCATGGCGATCGTAGTTTTTGGCTGCGCCTCGGACAAGAAGCCAGCCGAGAAGGCACCGGAGAGAGATGCGGTCGCGACGCCCGAAGCTCCGAAATCCGACAAGGCGAAATTTCGGGTCCCGCTCGAGAGCGAGATCAAAGACAGTGTCACGCTCGTGTCGGTCCGGCGAGGGCGCGCGCTGATTCACAACACTCGCGACAGTCTGCCTGCGATGGTCGGTGCATCCCTCGCGTGCGCCAATTGCCACATCGCCGACGGCACTCAGCGCGATGCAATGCCACTAATCGGTTCGTACGCAAGGTTTCCGCAGTATCGAGGGAGAAGCGGCCAAGTGGAGCTGATCGAAAACCGGATCAACGACTGTATGGAGCGGAGCATGAACGGCAAAGCGCTCGATGCCCACAGCCCGGAAATGCGCGATATCGTCGCGTACCTCGCGTTTCTTTCTCGTGGTTTTCCCGTCGGCGGCGAAATGGAAGGACAGGCGACGCCGGCGCTTCCGAATTTGAAAGGCGACACTGCGAGCGGGCGTGCGGTGTTCGCGGCAAACTGTGTAGTGTGTCATGGACCGAACGGTCAGGGATCTGCCGTCGCGCCGCCGCTCTGGGGCCCGAAGTCGTACAACATCGGCGCGGGAATGGCGCGTCTTCAGGCATCGGCGCGATTCATTCATCAGCTGATGCCGCGCGACCGTCCTGGTTCGCTCTCACCTCAACAGGCGTTCGATGTTGCATCGTACATCAACTCGCGACCGCGTCCTGATTTTGCGGGCAAGGAGAAGGACTGGCCGCGCGGTGGCGCGCCGCCGGATGTGGCGTATAAGACCCTGGCCTCGAAGCGATCCTCGACGAAATAGGAACGTGAGCTGCGAACGGACAGCGGTAGTCGGGCACAGGGACGACGAACGGGAGCCGGAAGCGGAGAACGGGTAGCTGAATGCGAGCGGAGGCCGCGCACCGCTTTAATTTGAATCAATGACTGATGCACGCACGGATCTTCCTGAACTCTCGCACGATGAGCTGCGGCGCTACGGTCGTCACCTGGTCCTCCCCCAAGTCGGCACGACTGGCCAACGAAAACTCAAAGCATCTCGCATTCTCCTCGTCGGAGCGGGTGGCCTGGGCTCACCGGCAGCGCTTTACCTGGCCGCCGCCGGTGTTGGCACGCTCGGCCTTGTCGACTTCGATCAGGTCGACCTGACAAACCTCCAACGCCAGATCATTTACGGTACAAATGACGTTGGCAGACATAAACTCGATTCAGCAAGCGACAGAATCCGGGAGCTGAACCCGTTCGTTCACGTTGAACAATTCGATACGGCGCTGACATCGCAAAATGCGCTCGAGATCGCATCAGACTTCGACGTTATTGTCGACGGCACCGATAATTTCCCGACGCGTTATCTCGTCAACGACACCTGCGTCATCCTCGGCAAACCAAATGCGTTCGGCAGCGTGCTTCGATTCGAGGGACAAGCCTCAGTGTTCGCGACGCGTGACGGCCCCTGCTACCGGTGCCTTTTCCGCGAGCCGCCACCGGCGGGACTCGTTCCGAGCTGTGCCGAAGCAGGAGTGCTCGGAGTGCTGCCTGGCCTTGTGGGAACGATCCAGGCAACTGAAGCGATTAAACTCATTCTCGGTCAGGGAGAGCCGCTGATCGGACGATTGCTCCTGATCGACGCGCTGTCGATGCAATTCCGAACGATTGCGCTCGCGCGCGACCCGGAGTGTCCCGCGTGCGGAACTCGCGAGATCAAAGAGCTCATCGACTACGAAGCCTTCTGCGGAACTGGAGCAGGCGTGACGAACGGTCCCACTAACGACGCAATTTCGGAAATAGACCCCCTCGAGCTCGCGGAAAAACTGAAACGCGGTGACGACCTTCAGCTCATTGACGTTCGCGAACAATGGGAATGGGAGATCGCCAGGCTTCCAGGAGCGCGGCTCATTCCGCTCGGCCAGCTTTCCGAACACATCGGCACCCTCGATCCCAATCGCGAAACAGTGATCTACTGCAAGTCGGGCGTGCGCAGCCTGCACGCTGCGTACGAGCTGGAAGATGCGGGATTCAGGAAGCTGGTGAACCTCAGCGGTGGAATTCTGCGCTGGAGCCGCGACGTCGACCCGGAAGTGCGGCGTTATTGAGCGCAGCGTGGTTCAGCGCGCGCCTTCTTCCCGGTAAAATTCCTTGATGCACGCACTCACGATCTTCGCGAGGAACGCATCGCGCTCGGATGTCGACGTCAGATGCGCAATCTCGGGCGACGTGTGGCAGGCATCCTTGACCGCCACCAGGAGCTGCTCGGCGGTCCATCCATCGTGGTGTGCACCAGCACAAAGGGATACGATGGCGGCATTGGCTTCCGGCGTCAGACCTCGCATCGAGCGACAGGTTGCGAGTCCCGCGCGCAGCGTATCGAGCGCTTCGGGCGTGAGCGCGGGATGATCCGAACGAGCCGCACGCGAAGATCCTTGTGCGGAGGTTGAGCTTGAATCTTCTCGTGTTTCCAAAGACGAATCCAGGAAAGAGTTCTCGCGACTTGCGTCCAGCATATCGGGGAGCACTTGTTTTAACAATGATTTTCTTTGATTGCAAGCGGCCGGGGTTGAACAAGGTCTGCTGCGGCAATAGCTTGCGTCACCTCCCGGAGAGATGGCCGAGAGGCTGAAGGCACCGGTTTGCTAAACCGGCATACGTGGAAACGCGTATCGAGGGTTCGAATCCCTCTCTCTCCGTTACGCGGGTCCGCTCAAACTCGGCGGGCCCGCTTCGTTTTTCCCAAGGCGATCCCCATCACATGACCGACACCGCAAGTCGACCACGCCTCCGTTTTGCACCTTCACCCACGGGCTATCTGCACGTGGGCGGCGCGCGTACCGCGCTCTTCAACTGGCTCTATGCAAAACACTTCGACGGCCAGTTCCTGCTGCGCATCGAAGACACCGACAAAGCGCGGAGCAGCGACGAGAGCACGCGCGCAATTTTCGAGGGCATGCGCTGGCTTGGGCTCGACTGGGAGGAGGAAGTCGTTTATCAGGGCGCCAACCTGGCACGCCATCAGTCGGACGCCCGGACAATGCTCGACAACGGCGCAGCCTATCGCTGTTTCTGTACCGCAGCCGAGCTCGATGAGCGTCGCAAGGAGGCCGAGGCGCGGAAGGAAAGCTTCAAGTACGACCGGCGCTGCGACCGCTTGTCGAAAGAAGAAGTCGATCGTCGAGTAGCGTCCGGCGAGCCATTCGTTGTGCGGTTTCGCATACCCGACGGCACTACGTCGTGGAACGATCTGGTCCATGACACCATTTCGTTCCCGAACAAGGATCTCGAAGACTTCGTGATCCTTCGCTCAAACGCGACGCCGATTTACAATCTCGCTGTTGTTTCCGATGACATCGCGATGAACATCACGGTCGTGATGCGCGGCGACGACCACATCTCCAACACACCGAAACAGATTCTGCTTTATCAGGCACTGGGCGCCGATCTTCCGGTGTTCGCGCATCTGCCGATGATTCATGGAATGGATGGGAAAAAGTTGAGCAAGCGGCACGGTGCGACTGCTGTCGGAGATTACCAGCACGAAGGGCTGCTGCCCGGCGCCATGCTCAACTTTCTCGCGCTGCTCGGGTGGTCGCCCGGGGAGGATCGTGAAGTAATGACCATCGACGAAATGATCGAGCTGTTTTCGCCCGACGGACTGCAGCGAAAAGCAGCGATCTTCGATCCGAAAAAACTCGAATGGATGAACGGCCAGCATTTGTCGCGCATTCCGCTCACCGATCTCGAGCCAACCGTGACTCCAATGATGATTGCTGCAGGGCTGGTAGATCAGAAGACAATCGACACACGGCGCGAGTGGTACCTGTCGCACCTCGACATGCTCCGCGTACGCGCGCGCACGACGGACGACATCGTGCGTCAGGCAGGTCCATATTTTCTCGATTCAATCGAATACGATCCCGAGGCTGTTGCAAAGAACTGGAAGGACCGGTCGGCATCGGCGGAGATTCTCGATGCAACGGTTCAGGCGCTGAGGGCGGCGGAGACTTGGAACCCCGAATCACTCGAGAGCGCATTGCGTACGCTATCGGACAAAAGAGGGGTAGCTGCCGGTAAGATTTTCCAGCCGCTCCGGGTGGCGTTGACTGGGATGTCGGTAAGTCCGGGTATTTTCGACGTCCTCGTGATGCAAGGGCGAGAGCTCGCCCTTCAACGTATTGCGAGCGCGAAACGATGGCTGATAGACAACAGCGACGGCACAAGCGCAGACCGGGCTTGAATTGTTTGTTGACGGTAGCTGGTGCAAACACCAGATTGTCGCGAACTCGAAGGTACGCGGGGCGTTCCCGGCGTCCTGCTTGCCTTCACCTATTTGGAGTCCCAATGGCTGAGGCATTAACCCCGCTCGAGGGCTCGGTTTACACCTATCTGCTCGATTTTACTGCAGAGAACACGTACCAGCCGAGCATCCGCGACATCGGCAAGAAGTTCCAGATCAAGTCTACAAAGACAGTGTCCGACCTGCTTCAATCGCTCGCCCGCAAGGGGTACATCGAGCGCGATCCGGCGCGCTCACGCGGAGTGAGGCTGCTCGGATTCACGGGCGGAGGCAAGACACAGCCCGTTCCCTACTATGGAAAGATCCATGCGGGTGAGCCGGCACTCCTGCCAGAGCATCGGTCAGGCTTCATTACGATGGACCGCCGGTTTGTCCCCGCCGAGGAAGTTTTCTTCCTCAAGGTAAAGGGCGACAGCATGATCGGCCGCGCGATCAGCGACGGCGATTTTGTGATGGTAAACCCGGTTGCCAAGGCGAAAGAGAACGACATCATCGCCGCGAGAATCGGCGATGAGGGAACCGTTAAGACGTTGACCCATCTAAACGGAACGGTTGTTCTGGAGCCGGCGAATCCCGCCGAGCGCGAGATCACAATCAAGCCGAGCGACGACTTCGGAATCCTTGGAGTTGTGTGCGGCGTTTTCAGGCCGTTCGTGACGATGGAAGAGCAGACGGCACAGATGAGCACCAACTAGCGCGCAGTTTCGCTAGTTGTGATCGTTGGATGATTGCGCGGCGGGCTGATCAGTCTGCCGCGTTTTCTTTTCTGCGGCTGCCTTCTCGCGCTCCTTGCGCTCGCGAATGCTCTTCACCGCTTTCTTGAAATCGGCATCGTTCATCCCGCGCTGGGCCTGCCAGAAAATGTCGGAGTGCATCTGCGCCGACAGCTTGTTCCGTTCGTACGTCGTGGGATTCTGTGACTGATTGATCGGCAGCATCGCCAGCACGGCTGTCGGTATCGAGAATTTTCCGAGACGGATGTACTTGGAATCGATGCCGTACTTCCGGCCGTCCTTGTCGAATGTCCAGTCGCCCGGCTGGCGCTGCCCCGCTGCGGTTGCGATCGAGTCGTTGAACGGCGCGATGATGGAGGCGATGGTGCTGTCGAGCCGTTCCTTGACACTCTTGGGAGCAGCGACGATATCGCCAGGCGGAGACCACAGACGCGGATCTGTGTAAGTCGGGCGAATGCCGCGCGTCGGTCCGCCTGACCCTACGAGCGGTCCGGAGCCCTCCGTCTGCGCGGGAGTCGCATTCGCCGGAGGCGGAGCAATGGTCGTTGGCACGACTGTCGGTGCGACAACCTTTGACTGCACCGTCTTGCTGACCGGCTTTCCGTCGCCGCCGCTCTTTCCTGCTACCGCCGGGCCGGCTGCCTTTGGAAGACGCAGGAAGCCGATTCTCTCAGCCGGAATCTCCGCGGCGCGATGCTTTCCGAAAATCATCGTGAACGCTGCCGGTGACACGAGGAAGCGCACGAGCCCGGCGACGAGAAGCACGTGGAACACCACTGACGCGACGAACGGTCGCGACGGACCGCGCTTACGCTGCAGAGGTGCCTCCGAAGGGTCGCGTGATCCGCGAAGAGTATTCATCACCGGATCAGCCATCAGCTCGTCACGCTTCCACACTCATTCTGTTCAAGACCTTGCCTGCGCGCACTGCAGCCTCACGGATGCGCCCCGGAGATGTGATGAACGACACTCTGAAAAATCCTTCCCCGCCCGCCCCGAACGACGAGCCTGGTAATACGATCACGCCTTCCTCCTCCATCAGCATCTCCGCAAACTCGGCACTTGCAACGTGCTCGGGAAGCGCAATCCACAGATACATCGTCGCCTTCGGTGATTCACATGCGAAACCATTTTCGCGAAAGGCCGTCACTGCCGCGTCGCGCCGCTCCTCGAACACAGCAATGTTTTGCGGCACGAAATCCGACCAGCCATCGAGCGCCGCCGCCGACGCGGCCTGCACCGCCATGAACGCGCCGGTGTCGACGAACAACTTCACCTTTGCGAGAGGGCCAACCAGCTCCTGCGACCCAACTGCCCACCCGCAGCGCCATCCCGTCATGTTGTACGTTTTCGACATGGAGTGAAACTCGATGGCCACGTCGCGCGCTCCGTCGATCTCGAAGATGCTGGGAGGCGTATAGCCGTCGAATGCCATCTCCGAGTAGGCATTGTCATACACCAGCAGGATGTCGAGTTCCCTGCATCGCCTCACCACGGATTCGAGGTATTCGCGCGGTGCGACCGCCCCGGTAGGATTGTTCGGATAGTTCAGATAGAGAATCTTCGCGCGCTCGAGAATCTGCGCGGGAACTTGATCCAGATCGACGAGAAATCCGTTTTCGGGACGCAGCGGATAACGGTACGGCTCGCCCATCGCGAGCTGCGTTCCTCCCACATACGCGAGATATCCGGGCTCCGGAATTATCGTGACATCGCCTTCTTCAGCATACGCAAGCGCGATGTGAGATATGCCTTCCTTCGAGCCGATGAGCGGAACGATTTCGGTGAGCGGATCGAACGTCAAGCCGAACCGCACAGACATGAACCGCACGATTGCCTCGCGATATTCCACGAGGCCGAGTCCAAATCCGTACCGGCTCATACCCGGATTGCGGGCAGCGGCCGCCAACCGTTCAACGGCCACCGGA
>JBBQYO010000101.1:0-10273 GCA_038208605.1 Gemmatimonadales bacterium
GTCAGACGGCACGGTGAAGATTCTCGACTTCGGCGTTGCGATGCTCACGAGTAACAACAACTCCGCGGAAACGAGCGAGGCGGACGTTGTCGGTACTGTTGCGTACATGTCGCCCGAGCAGGCGACGGGATATCTGCCCGACCTTCGCGCCGATCTCTGGTCGGTCGGCGTCGTTCTCTACGAGATGGTGGCGGGCAAGAGGCCGTTCAATGGTAACAATCTCCTTGCCCTCGCGCATGCGATCCGCACCGCGCAATGGCCGCCTCTCGCGGGCGACGCTGCTGCGCTCAATCCACTGCTCGGTCGCGTTCTTCAAAAAGACAAGGATCAACGCTTCGCGACCGGCGACGAGTTCGCACGCGCCCTGCGTCCCGCGGGAGGCAACGGGTCGTCCGCTTCTGGATCACTTGCAACCGGCGGCTTGCCAGTTTCGACCGGTGGACGCCGCACAAACATTCCGCGGAATTTGCCGAGCCTCCTTGGCCGCGAGGATCTGCGATCGCGCGTAACCGAGGCGCTGAGTGAGCACGCACTTATCACACTCGCCGGTTTCGGGGGAGTCGGGAAGACGCGCCTCGCGCAACAGGTTGGACTCGATTCTGTCGTCGGATTTCGTGGCGGAGTCTGGTTTGTGGATCTCGCTGGTCTCACCGACGACACCGAAATGATTCCCGCCGTCGCCCGCGCCCTCGGCATTCGCGAGCACGCGAGTGAAAGCATCGACATCACGTTGATGGCGACGCTGCGAGAGCGTGAAGTGTTAATAGTCCTCGACAACTGTGAGCGACTGACCGAAACAGTCGCCAACTTCGTCGAGGAGATGACGAGCGCCGCACCGACAGTAAAGTTTCTTGTGACGAGTCGCGCACCGCTTGGAGTGTACGGAGAAAAAGTCATCCGCGTCGGCGGGCTCGACGAAGCGCCAGCCATCTTGCTCTTTGAAGAGCGCGCGGCCCAGGTGCAACCCGGCATCGCCATCGACCGAACTGTCGTCGCGGAGCTGTGCCGGCGACTCGATTATCTACCGCTCGCGATCGAGCTGGCGGCCGCTCGCGCTCGGGCGCTGACACCGGCAGAAATTCTTGCGCGCGTCAACGAGCGCCTCGGAATGCTTCGCGCCACCGACCGTCGCGCAGCACGTCATCAGACGCTCGAGGCAACTGTCGGCTGGTCGTACGACCTGCTGAGCGAGCACGAGATGAAGCTCCTCAACAAACTCTCGGTGTTCGTTGGATCCTTCGATCTACTTGCGGCCGAGAAGGTCTGCGGAGGCTCGGGCATCGATGCTGGCGACGTTGCCGAAGTGCTCGACAGACTTGTCGACAAATCGCTTGTGTCCGCGAACATGATGCGCGGCACGATGAGGTTCAGGTTGATGGAGCCGGTGCGCGAATTCACGGAAAAGAAACTCGCTTCAGCTGGGGAGACCGACGCGATGGTGGATCGTCACATCCGCCACTTCTCGAGCCAGGCACTTTCCCTCGGCAACCGGATGCACGGGGCGGATACTCAAGGCACATCCGCCGCGCTGTTGTCTGACATCGACAATCTCAACGCCGCCCTGTATCGGCTGAGCCAGCAGGGACGACATACGCAGAAGGCGCGAATTGTCACAAGTCTCGATCTTTTCTGGCAAATTGGCGCGCCGGGTGCCGGCCGGCTGCGCTACGAAGAACTCGTGCGTGACGTCGACCAGATCGACGCCGAGGTGAGAGTGACGGCGTTGATGGAGGCTGCATCATTCTTCGCCACGACTGGTTTCGTGACGAAAAGCAACGCTCTGCTCGATCGGGCGCAGGATGCGGCGCGCGAGCAGGGAATGGAGCTCACCCCGTACTTCTACTATATAGGCGCGACAATCGCGGAGATCGACGGGCGTCCCGAGGATTCGCTGGCGCTTTGCGACGCGGGATTCGCGCGTCTCGATCCGGAAGGCGACGAGTTCATGAATGCCACGCTTCGCGCGCGCTCGTTGACGTCGATCGCGAAGATTCGGCCCGAAGAAGCGCTGGGTTACGCGCAGACGTCGCTGCGCAGTGCGGAGGAGCTGGGGTTGGATCTGTTCATAGCGGTTTCGCACATGCTCATCGGCACAGTTCACATGCTCAACGGGAGAGTCGAAGAGAGCGAGCCGGACCTGCTGCGCTCGATCGAGCTAGCGGGAACTGTGATGCCGCAAGTGACGATTGCCGCACTCGTTGCGCTGTCTGCCGGTTGGCTCCGCAGCGACCCGGCGCGCTCAATCGACAGAGCTCGAGAAGCGCTGACTGTCGAAGCGGAGACAGAGATAATGCCGAGCTTTCGGTCGATCGCCGCGAGTGTCATTGCGTGGCATTGGGCGCGGGACAACCGGCCTGACGATGCAGCGCTCGTGCTCTCAGCGATGGACGAGCTGGGACACCGGCTCGGGTTTGCAGGCGTGTGGTGGTCGCATTCAATTCGTGCGCAGGCGTGGGAGGCAGTGCGGCAACATCTTCCCGAAGGGCGAGTGCGCGAGCTTACCACGCGAGGACGCACGCTCGCCGTGTCTGATCTTCAAAAGCTGCTGCGGTATTCGCGACCTCAGTAATCGACGTCAAGTCCTGACGAGAGCGCCTGGATGCGATTGAGCAGGCCCTGGTGCTTGAGCAGAGCCATCATGCCGCCCTTGATGCGGACTTTGCCCATCATCACCGCAGTCTGGTTCGCGAGCTCGCCGCGTGACATCCGCGCCGCGGTTTCGTAACTGCTGCGAACCTCCGCGTCACGCTCGGCCAGCTCGCCGGGCGCCATTTCTACGGCCCCGTCGGCGATTTTGATGTGGTAGGTGAAATCGCCATCCGGAGCGTCGGTGACGAAGTACACGATGCCGAGGGCGACGCCCGGGATGCCGCGTTGAATTTCAGCGTCGCGTTTGAAAGCGTCGGTCGCGGCCGCGAGATGATCGGTTGACAGAAATTGCATTCGTTCTTTAGTCGAGTGTCAGCCGCGGAAAATACCGTGAGCGAAATGAGCGAGGCGCGACGATACCGTGTTTTTCGGGAACATGAACTCATTGTAAAAGATCTCGTACATCGCGAACGCGGCGAGACTCTTGACACTCAAGCCGGCGAGAGGAAAGTCCGCCCCGAACGCATAGTTGGCGATGACTTCGCCGGAAATGAATGCGTGCTCGAGCGAATCGGCCGTGGTGTTATTGCCGGCGAAGTAGATGCCGGTGTCGAGCTGTCCCGGATAGCTCATTGATGCGCCGCGACCCTGGGCCATGTGAAGGGCTTTCTTCGCGTCGAGCATGAACGTCGGCAGCCACATGCCGTGCTGCCACACTTCGGAGAAAATTACTTTCGACGGATCAGGAACGGTGTCACCTTCGCCGGGGATGTAGCCGTACATCGTGAGAAAGAGACCTTTTGACTCAGGTGTGTTGTGAATGTTTTGCTGGAGATAGGTGGTGTACGTGTTGAACAGGTTGTAATACGGCGGCGAAGTTTGCGGGGCGTAGTACGCAGTAAACTGAAGTGACTCCTTCTGCTGCCGCAGATCGGGCGACAACATGTTGATGTCGGTGTGGATGTAGCATTTACCGGGTAGCAGTGACCATTGCTTCTTTGTCAGGTATTTCGAGTAGAGCTGGGTCCAGAGCGCGCTGTTCTTCTGGTTGTTCAGCAATCCGGCGGCGGTGAGCATGTCGGTTGTGATGACGACTTTGTCGAACTGCTTCTGTGCTACAGGGCTTCGTCCGCTTCTCCAGGTCACTGTTACTGGGCCAGGCAATGTCGGGGACGCAACGACCGAGAGCACGGTGCTTTTCATAAATGCGACGGCGGGCTTCAGCTGTTGCGCCTGCGTCGCGAGCTCGCCGACGAGAGAGGAGGCGCCGTTGAGAAAACGCGAATACCCCGATCCTGGCGTAATGAAATTGCCAAGTCCCGGGAACTTGCCCGGCAGGTTGGCAAAAAGTGGAATCAGGTCGTCGAACGTTACCTGGTCGTCGAGCGCTTTGCCGTAGCCGTTGATAATGCTGAGATACGGAAACAAAAAGTAGTTGAGAAAATTCGCCTGGTTGTTGTATGGAACTTCGAGGCTGGCGAAATACTGGGCGAGAGTTTTCGATCCCCATCCGGCGAAGAAGGCGACGTCGATAAAGGCCTGAAAGCGGTTCGCGTCCTCGAGCATCGCGGGCGTGTACATCGCGAAGTTGGAGCCCGTCTGATACTCGGGGAAATTGCCCCAGTTCTGCGGTGCGTTTTTCAGGCGCGGAAATGCGCATGCGACTTTGAGACTATCGTACGGGGCGACCGGAACTCTCGACGCGATATCAGGGCGCTCGAGGAGTGCACTTATGTTTGGATAGAAGAGCGGAATGAAGAACTGCACTCCGGTGTCGACAAGAGTGGTTCCGCCGTTCCACTCAACGGGAACCGTGAGCGCGTGTCCACCGAACTCGGCTCCATCGTGGATGATGGTTACATCCCAGTCGGCGCCGGGCTGGTTTGCCTGAGCAAGGGTCCACCACAGGCCAACACCTGCAACGCCACCGCCAATGATGCACACCTTTTTTTTGTTCGCCATTTTGTGTCGCCGTCTCCTCGATCCGAGAGTTTTCCTGCAAGCGGGACGGAGTATGCTGACGTCGGGGTAGTCGCGTCCAGTAGCGCGCGGCGTTTTTTGTGCGAACAGAAATGGTTGTGCGCAATTTCAACTCTTGCAGCTTACAGCAAACCGCTATTGCTAGTGACTATCGACTACAAGCTCCTGGTCTTTGGTCGCTAGCGGAAGCTATTTGCTCTAGGCTATAAGCGTGTCAACCGCGAAGAGCCGCGCTTCAAAGTCATCGTGAACCCTCCCGCACTCGGAACGCCATTCTGCTTCGCTGGCAGAAACGTGGCCTGAGCAACGAAGTCAGCGATTGTTGGGATGGCATGTCTCAAACCCGAGAGGTTGGCACGATCGACGACTACTTCTTCATTCCGAGAAGATTCCGGACTGCTCTCGTTACCGCTGGCCACGCGATTGTGCTTGGCTCGATCAGGTCAAAGTGGCCCGCATCTGAAACAATTGAAGACTTTACATCGTCACCAGCAGACTTGGCGCGCGCATTGTACTCCTGACTCTGCTCGACAGGAACTGATTTGTCCACCGTTCCATGCACGAGCCGGACGGGAACCCCAAGAGGTAACAACTCCAACGGACTCACAGCATCATAGCGCGCGCGTTGATCATCAGCAGAGCCGCCGAGGAGTGTCATGACTGCCGCGCTGCAACGTCCGGACCTCGCGCCGAACGTGCGAAGGTCCGTGATACCGGCAAGCGAAACCACACCGCTCACAGCAAGTGGCATCGAATCAGGGTTTGGTTGAGCCGACGGGCGATGCGGTCGCGACGCAAGCCAGAGCGCCAGTTGCCCGCCGGCCGAGTGGCCGACGAGCACGACGCGTTTGAGGTCGAGCGGATATCGAGCGGCGAGCTGAGTCACGTAGTCAGTCGCGTGCGCGACATCGTAGAACGTTCCCGGCCAGCCGCCGCCGAAGTCATCCGCGCGCCGATACTCGATTGTCCATGTCGCGATGCCAAGTCTGGTAAGCGCGGTTGCTTCTCGCGCCGCATGCTTCAGGTCGTACTGTTTGAGCCAGCAGCCCCCGTGAATGATGACCGCAACGGGGAAGGGCCCGCGTCCTTCTGGAAGTCTCAGCTCACCGAACTGGAGCGGCTCGGGACCGTAAGCGATGTGTTCTCCCGGTGGCGGAAGAGGAGCCTCCTCGAGCTCTGAGAAATCGATCTGGCGACGGTCGCCTGAACCCGCTGTCGCGCTCTCTCGTGTCGGATGGCAGCCCGCGGCGAGTGTGCTGGCGACGACGAAAGCGAGTGATAGCGCGCGCGTAGTCATAACAGAAACGTAAGGGCGGCGGCGCAGCAACGCCGGTCTGATCGAGCGCGTATGATCACATAGGCAACCCAAAACCAGTCCTGATGGGTATCTGAAGTGTTCTTTCCCGCCCCTCACGCATGCAATCCACATCGACGGCTTTCCATTGAATCGACCGAACTACATCGTCGCGGCAGCGACACTCTTCGTTTTTTATGCCATTGCGCACGTCGACGCCCAGGTAACCGCCTCATCCCGCGGCGATATCCACGGCCTTGTTGTGAACGCCGGCACTCGATCGCCCATCAACAACGCCGAGGTGGACGTGATGATTGGGTCTGACTCTGCGCGCGCATCGCACGAGATGACCTCGGCCGACGGACGCTTCAAGGCCGACGGACTCCCACCCGGCCGTTATCGCCTGCGCATCCGCGCGCTCGGCTACTCGCCAAAGGTCCTTCCATCAGTTGTGATCCCGGCGGCGTCTCTCTCGGCGGACATCGGGACGATTGCGCTCAGCGCTCTCGCACTCGAGCTCCAGCATGTCGTCGTTCGGGATCAGAAGCAGGCCGTCGAGCTTTCGCCCGACCGCAACACGTACGTCGTGCGCGATATGCCGACGACTAGAGGTGGCTCAGCGATCGATGTCCTTCGCACTGTTCCTTCAGTTGACGTGGACATCGACAACATCGTGAGCCTGCGCGGAAACTCCGGAGTCGTGTTGCAGATCAATGGACGCCCGAGTCCGCTGAAGCCGGCGCAGCTCGGGAACTATCTCGCGCAGCTACCCGCTGACATGGTCGACAAGGTCGAGGTCGTTCCGAACCCTTCAGCGAAGGACGACCCGGAAGGAGTCGCCGGGATCATCAACATCGTACTCAAGAAAGAGACGGACGCTGGAACCAGCGGCGGCCTGACTGTGTCCGGGGGAACCACCGGACGCGCGGACGTTGGCGGTAACGTCGGATACCAGCACGGACCGCTGGCGCTCTACGGAAGTTATGGATTCCTGCGCGACAACCGCCCGCGCAGCGATTCGATATACCGCGAAAATCTTTACACTGCTCCATTGACCTATCTCGACGAGCGCGGCATTCGAACGCAGATACCCCTCGCTCACACACTCACCGGGAGCGCCGAATACGCACTCGGCGAAAAAGATCAGGTGTCGGCCGATCTCAATTACAGCACTCGGTCAGAACAGGAGACGAACACCATTCTCTACCGCGACCTCAACGCCGCGCGTGTGCTGACGGGATTGAGCGACCGCGTTATCAAAGGCACCAATCACGAGTTCAATCTCGAGTCTTCTCTGGGGTACAAGCACGCGTTCGCGAAGAAGGGGCACAGACTGTCGGCTGAGGCGGGAATGGTGCGGGCCCGGGAAGGTGGACCGACCACTCTCGAAGCGCACGACTTCGCGTTGAACGGTACCCTCACCGACATCTCGGCGATCGAGTCAGCTACAGGCTATGAGCATCCGAATGAGAACTCTCTGAAGCTCGACTATTCGCGGCCGCTCTCGAGCGTGTTGAAACTCGAGACCGGATACAAAGGGTCGTTGCAGACTTTTCATATAACGCAGGATACGCGAGTCTTTGACCAGGCAAGCAGTGCGTTTTTCCCCGACACGACCCGCATCAGCGACTTCACCTACGATCAGAACGTCAACGCGGTGTACGCGATCCTCAACGGTCAGCGTGGCAGCTTCGTCATGCAGGGTGGTGTCCGCGCCGAGCGCGCGACGACGCAGTTTCGTCTCAACATGAATAGCGCGACCTACGACAACAACTACAAAAGCTTGTTCCCGAGCGCGCTTGTCGCCTACAATATCGATGAGTCAAGCCAGGTGAAGCTGAGTTATTCGACTCGCATCAGGCGTCCCGACGACACTGATCAAATCGATCCGACGCTGCACTATCAGGATCCGCTGAATATCCAGCGCGGCAACCCGAACCTGCAGCCAGAGTACACGCGCGCGCTCGAGCTCGGTCTTCAGAAATCGCGCGACAAGATGACGATGCAGGTCACGCCGTTCTTCCGGCACACCATCAACGCCATCAGGCGAATCTCGACGATCGACAGCACTGGCGTTGCGACGCGGACATTCGCGAACATCGCGACGAGCAACGCATACGGCGCGGACGCAACCGTTGCGTTGACTGGCGGGCCGCTGACTGGCTTCACGGGTGCGAGCGCGTTTCGGCAAGTGAGCGACGCCGGCAATCTGGACCCGAGTCTGTCGGCGCGAACGTTCGGCTGGAGCGCGCGGATGAACGCGTCGTTGAGAGTGTCGCCGACTTTCGATGTGCAAACGCTGCTGTTCTACCGTGCTCCGATGACGGTGGAGCAGGGACGCAGCGGCAGCAATCTGAGATTCAGCATGGCCGCTCGACGGAAGCTCATGAGCAGTCAGCTCAGCCTTACACTTCGCCTGACGGATCCGTTCAATATGTCAACAGAGCGGTTCACGACGACTGATCCGCGCTTTTATCAGGTGTCAGATCGGCATCGCTCAATTCGCGGAGTGCTTCTCAGCGTCAACTGGATGTTCGGCAAGCCGTCGAAGGATCGCGAGGGTGATCAGATCGACTCGGGTGACAACGGGCCGCCCTGAACGCTGCCGACGACAGGAAATTCTGTCGGTCAGTTCAGTTTCTCGAGCCAGCCAATAACCCTGGACTCCAGAAATATCCGGCTGTCATTCCAGCTGTGATCAGTTGCGTGATGAACAACGACAATCCGTTTGTTGCCGAGTGCGCGGGCCTGTCTGACGAGTGGCTCGACGTGCGAAGCGAGTCCATCGTTTGCCGTGAGGACGAGCATTGGCATATGCGCGAGACCATCGGTCGCCGCACTGCCGAACGTCCAACGGGATCCATTAGCGATGATCTCGTCCGCCATCGACTCCGCGGTGACACCCGCCAGTGATTCCATGTCGTCGGCCATGAGCTTCACCATCTGGTCGCGCGGAATTGCGTGTATGGAACCCATGTCGGCCGCAGAAATCAGGATTGCCCCGAGTAATTCCGGATGATGCGACGCCGTGAGAGCCGTGACCCAGCCGCCCATGCTGTGTCCGGCTATGACGATGCGGCGCGGATCGAGATTGAGCGCGCGCACGTTTGCCGTGTCACGAACGAACGCAATGACCGACTCGGCGTCCTCGAGATTGTTCGCGAATCGGAACTCACCCGGCGAGCCCCACGATCCACGGTAGTTGAAGGTGATGACGTCCCAGCCCGCTCGGCGAATCGCCTGTGCGAGGTCGAGGTTCTTCTCATTTCCCGGTAAGCCGTGCAGAAGGATCACCGCCGGATGCGGATGCGCACCCTCGGCGATATATGCGAGGCCGTTGATGTGCACGCCACCCGATGGAATGTGGAGCACCTGTGAGCGCGCAGGATAAATCGAATCTCGCTGCGGATCGGTAAAAATCGGGCGCGGCGCCTGGGCTGGCACCTGTGCGGCGATGAACAGACTGGATACGAGGGCCAGCATAACAGGACTAGCGTTGCTTTGCATTATTGGCTCGCCGTTGTGATCAGGATCGGCCGGATGCGAGGAAGGCCGTGCCCGGTGACTGGTGAACGTTTCCGGAACGTACGGGGCTTCAGACGACCGTGCAAATGCGTCCAGTTCGGATTCGGCGCAACCTGGGATTATGCACTGGCGGCATGCGTCGCGGTGTCGCATAGTCCCGAGACTACGTATACTGGCCTTTCAGAGCACCCGAAGCATATGCGTTGCAACTCCAAACAGGATCCATGAGCATCGATATCGTTCGAAGCGGGATTAGCCGCGCCACGCTCGCAACGGCGGCCGAAACGCTTTTTGGAGACATGATCAAAGCCGTAGTTGACGTTCAACGCAAGCTGATGGCGATCGGCGGAGAACTTCATTCCGACGAGGAAAGCGTTTTGCTCGAAGATGGTTCTGAACACAACAATCTGTGGGGGATAAATCTCTATCCAGCCGAGAAGGGCGATGACTGGATCGAGTTCGACTCGATGATCAACGTTCGTCCCTCCATGAAAAATCGCTCGCGCGATGTAGAGGATCGAGCGCTACGCGAATCAATCCGAGCAGTCGTCCGGGATCTGGTAAAGGACTGAGGCTTCGATTGTGACCATGCACGCTGGATTGGCCTCCGGACGATGGCGTGAGATGACCCTTGCCGAGCAGCTTGCCAATATCGGCAGCGAGGTCGATCGCGCGATCCGGAGCTGGCAGTCCGGGCGAGCCTCTCGATTCGAAAACGCACTCGATCGGGCTCTCGAGTTGTTCGATCTGACGGCTGCCGACGATCGCTGGGGAGCGCCCAGTCGACGCGAGGTGTTGCGCGCGCGCGAAGAATTCTGCCGACTGTTCTTCGATGACGATGTGCATCCAGATTCGGCCGGTGGTCTAAGCAGGTATTTTCTTCAC
>JBBQYO010000102.1:0-10146 GCA_038208605.1 Gemmatimonadales bacterium
TGCCTGTTCCACCTTCATCGCCGGATCGAGCGGAAGCAGCGTCACCTGCTGTCCAACGTTCACAGTCCCGCGCTCGATTCGCCCGATTCCCAGGCGACCCAGATACGGAGAGTAGTCGATCGTCGAGACCAGCATCTGGAATGCGCCGGTCGCGTCGGTAGGTGGCGGGGGAACGTGGTCGACGATTGCCTGGAACAACGGAACCAGGTCGACCGGTGTCACATCCATGTCCATCGTCGCGACGCCTTCGCGCGCTGACGCGTAAACGACGGCGGCATCGAGCTGCGCTTCATCGGCCTCGAGCTCGATGAACAGGTCGAGCACTTCGTCGTGCACGCGCATTGGATCGGCGCCGGGGCGATCGATCTTGTTGATGACGACAATTGGTGTGCGGCCGAGCTCGAGTGCCTTGCGAAGCACGAAGCGCGTCTGGGGCATCGGTCCGTCGAACGCATCGACGACGAGAAGAACCCCATTCACCATGCGAAGCGTTCGCTCGACTTCGCCGCCGAAGTCGGAGTGACCCGGGGTGTCGATGATGTTGATCTTTGTGCCGTGCCAGCGAATCGAAGTGTTCTTGGCGAGAATCGTGATTCCGCGCTCGCGCTCGAGTGGGTTCGAGTCCATGACGCGTTCCATCACGACCTGATTTTCGCGAAAAGCTCCAGCCTGCCGGAGCATCTTGTCGACTAGTGTCGTTTTGCCATGATCGACGTGTGCGATGATGGCAATGTTTCGAATGTCCTGCGGTTTTTGCATAGCATCGAAAGATAACCGTTTCGTCTATGCCAATTGTACTGCGGCGATGCCGCGAAGTCATCGCGGCACACATTGTTGCGCCGGACCAGCCGCGGTCGGCGACGGCGACACTGAGACTTACTTTTTAGTCAGTCGATTTTCGTCCGCGTTTGCCGGCGCCAGGAGTCAGGCGCTGGCAAGGCTCGGATCGATTCCGCGATTCTTGAGCATGTTCATGAAAGCGTTCTTGTCGGTAGACTTCACGTAGCCTTCCTGCGGCGAAATCGTCCCCTGATCGACGAGATCGATCAGCACGTCCCCAAGCTGAATCATTCCGAGCTTGCGTGAAGTCTGCATTACCGACGGAATCTGGAACGCCTTTCCTTCGCGGATGAGGTTCGACACCGCTGGAATTGTCAGCAGAATTTCGCGCGCGGCGACACGGCCGCCTCCCAGTCGCTTGCAGAGTGTCTGCGACATGACGCCCTTGAGTGAATCGGCGAGCATCACGCGAATCTGGGCCTGCCGGTCTGGCGGGAATTGGTCGATGAGCCGGTCGATGGTTCCGACTGCTGTCGTCGTGTGAAGGGTCGCGAAGACCAGGTGTCCCGTTTCCGCGGTCTCGATCGCAATCGATGTCGTCTCGAGATCACGAAGCTCACCAACGAGTATGATGTCGGGGTCTTCGCGCAGCGCCGCGCGTAATGCGCTCTTGAACGACCCGGTGTGCAGGCCCACCTGACGCTGTGTGATCAGACATTTCTTGTTGACGTGCACGAACTCGATCGGGTCTTCGATCGTGATCACATGATCGTTGCGCGAACGGTTGACAAGGTCGATCAGTCCGCCAAGCGTCGTTGATTTTCCGGAGCCGGTGGGCCCGGTGACGAGGACGAGACCCTTCGTGAGATAGCAGAGGTTCTGGACCTCCTGCGTGATCCCGAGATCTTCGACTGTCGCGACCTTCGCCGGAATGACGCGGAAAACGCCACCGGGACCCCGATGGTCCCTGAACGCATTCGCCCGGAACCGGGCGAGCCCCTCCACTTCATAAGCGAAATCGGTATCGCACGACTCGCGAAACTCGTTTCGATTTCTGTCGGGCATTATTGCGTTGAGCATTGCCTCGACCAATGGCGCCTCGAGAACTGACCGGCCTTCAATTCTCAGCAGCTCCCCATGAACGCGAAGCATCGGCGGCTCGCCGACCCGGAGGTGAAGATCGGAGCCCGCATCCGCGACCAGACGGTGAAGCAGCGCGTCTATGTCGATCTTGGCGGCCGAATTGGCGATAGACACCCTGGTCGGCAGCGAAGGAGTCGATGACGCCAGGGTCACGCCTGGAGCGCTGTTTCCAGCCGTGGCCAGCGTTTCGTGATGGCTTCCGTTGCCGTTGCTGCTGTCGTAACCGTTGTTGCTCTCGCTACCGTGATTGTTGCCGTTGCCGTTGCTGTTGCCATTGCTGCTTTCGTAGCGGTTCGAGGTCCCGTGACCGTTGCTGGTTCCATTGCCGTTGCTGCTCGCGCTGCCGCTGGTACCGTTGCCATGGGCGGCGCTATAGGCGTTAGCATGTGCTGCATCTCGCGGAATCTCTGCGGCCTTTGGGCTAACCGCGGCCTGGAGAACTCCGTCCTGCCGGGATACATGCGCTACGAAATGTCCCTCCGCATTTTCATATGCGAATTCGAGCGGCTCGGCCCCGCCTAGTGTGGTTGCAATTTCCGAGGGCGCCATTTCTCGAAGCAATACGAGCAGCTGGCCTTCAGCGAGCGGCTGGCGCGTGAGCGGGTGCTGCACACCGCCCTTCGTCAGATGGGCGATGTCTCCGTCGCTCAATCGAAGTGACTCGGCGCGGTTCGATACCAGCGCGGCAAGAAGCGGATCAATTCTCGGCATTGCTTCATGGACGACCGAGAGACCCGAAAATCACGCGTGGAGATTGCCCTCGCGCTCGCTCATTTGCTTCGCCTCGAGCTGAATCGTTATGTGTCCGATTCCGAATAGCGACATTGCATCGTGTATGTGCTCGAGGACATGCTGCTGAGAGTCGGTATTTCGGCATATCGCGTGCGCGCTCATGGCGATCATCCGCGGGGTGACTGACCATACGTGCAGGTCGTGCACTTCCTCGATTCCGGGAATCGCTTCGAGCTGCGCACGCACGGCGATGAGATCGATGTGCTTGGGAGCTGACTCGAGCAGGATGTCGACCGACTCGCGAACCAGTGCCCACGCGCCGCGCATGATCAGCGCCGTGGTAATGAATGACGCGATCGGGTCGGCGAGCAGCCAGCCGGTGTAGCGGATCAGGACTGCCGCTGCGACAGTGCCAACCGAAGCGAGCAAGTCACCGAGCACGTGCAGGTATGCGCCCCGCACGTTCATGTTCGATTGAGACGACGGGTGCAGGATGCGTGCACTGATGAGGTTAATCACCAATCCAAGCGCAGCGACAACCAGCATCAAGCCGCCTTCGACAGGCTGGGGCGATCTCAGGCGAAGCACTGATTCCACAACAATCGCGGCCGAGATGAGAAGCAGCGCTGCACCGTTCAGAAACGCCGCGAGGATTTCCCACCTCAGATAGCCGAAGCTTTTCTGCTGCGATGCGGGCTGGCGGCTGAACCACGCCACGAACAGCGAGAGTCCAAGCGCGGCCACATCAGTCAGCATGTGGCCCGCGTCCGCCAGGAGCGCGATGGAGTTCGACATCAAGCCACCGGCTGTCTCCACCACCAGAAGAGCAGCGGTGAGAGCGAGGGCTAGCCGGAGACTGCGAGTCGGTGCGTGAGCCGCGTGGCTGTGCAGCGCACCCTCGCCCGGCAGGTGGGAGTGCGCGTGCCCGTCGGAATGATCGTGGTGCTGGCGGCTTTCAGTCATCTATTCAGCCACCGGATAGCCGTCTCTGGAGCCCAATTGTGATATTTTTGATGGGTGACAACCCGGTTGCTTGCCATTTTGGCGCTCGTCCTGCTGAACGGTTTTTTCGTTGCGGCCGAGTTCGCCCTCGTGAGATCGAGACGTACCCGTCTTGAGGCGATGGTCCGGAGTGGCGACAAGCTTTCCCGGATAGCGCTCAGGGCAACCTCAAATATCTCGCGCGTTCTGTCCGCGAGCCAGCTTGGCGTGACGCTCGCCAGCCTTGCACTGGGATGGATCGCAGAAAGCACGCTGGCTGAAATCTTTGGCGGGGTTTTGAGCGGGCTTCCCTTCGCTATAGAAGCGTCGGTTCGCCTGACGATAGCCGGAATCGTCGCCTACACTGTCCTCACCTACCTTCACGTCGTACTCGGCGAGCTCACACCAAAGGCTGCCGCGCTGAATAGTCCGGAGAGAGTCGCCAAGTTCCTCGCGCCCCCGCTGCTCTTGTTTGCGTGGGTGATGAGCCCGTTCATCTGGGTTCTGTACCGCTCGGCAAATGCGCTTCTACGTCTTATGGGCCAGCCCTCCGCAGGTCAGGACGAGAGCGTGCATTCCCCGGAAGAGCTTCGATTGCTTGTCGAGCAGGCGCAGGAGGGAGGCTCAATCCAGTCGAGCGACGCGGATCTGCTCGACGCGGTCTTCGAGTTTTCCGAGAAGACTGCGCGCGAGGTCATGACACCGCGTACGAAGATCATCGCTCTCGATGTAACGGCAACGCTCACCGAAGTGCTGCATACGGTGGAAGAGACGAATTTCTCGCGCTATCCGGTATACGATGAGTCGATCGACAACATCACGGGCCTGATCCTGACCAAGGACCTGCTCAAGGTCCTCATCACTGCGTCGGATGGAGGCTCGCGAATCGACCGCGAGGATCATGATGCGGGCGACTCGTCGGCAAGGTTCTCGCTCCGCGCGCTGGTTCGGCCCGTACACGTGATTCCCGGATCCCGCGAAGTGGAGCACGTGCTTGCCGATTTCAAGCGATTGAAGGAGCACATGGCCGTCATCGGCGATGAGTACGGCGGCACCGCGGGCATCGTGACGATGGAAGATTTACTGGAAGAAATTGTCGGCGAAATTCTCGACGAATACGACACGCCGGAAGATCAGGAAGAACCGGTTCAGACCCGCCCGGGGGAGACGCTGATTTCGGGGGGCACGAACGTCGGCGAGCTCAACGATCGTTTCGGTCTCAACATTCCCGACGAGGATGCGACGACGATCGGCGGATTCGTGTTCGGTGTGCTCGGCCGTCTGCCTCAGCCGGGAGATAGAGTGATGGCAGGCGGCGCGATGTTCATTGTGCGGGCAATGGAAGGCCGGAAGATCGATACTCTTGCGGTCGATCTTCATTCAATGGGTGATCGCCGCTCGACCGAGCGAGAACAGCAAGACGTCGGCATAGAAGCAGCGCCTCTATAAAACTCGCGGGATCGGCCACGCCTTTACCGGCAATGTCGAGAGCGGTGCCGTGGTCAGGTGAAGTCCGCGGAAATGGAAGGCCAAGAGTCACGTTCACTGCCCCGCCGAATGATGCGACCTTGATCGCGGTCATTCCTACATCGTGATAGGGCGCGATCACGGCATCGAAGGCGCCCTTCATCGCACGCACGAATACCGTGTCGGCGGGGAATGGGCCGGCGATCCCCGCGCTTCGGGCAGCGGGGGTCAGAATCTCAATTTCCTCGGTCCCGAACCGGCCTCCGTCTCCAGCGTGCGGATTGAGCGCACACAACGCGATGCGAGGCTCGAGAATTCCGAACCACTTTTTGAGATACTCCCGAGTGATCCGCGCCGCATCGATGATCGCTCGCTGAGTCACCGCGTTCGGCACGTCCCTGAGCGCGATGTGAGTCGTCGCCAGCACGACGCGCAATGGGTTGGGCGCACCTTCCCCTCCGCCTCTTACCGCCGCGAGCATCATCGCCACCTTTGAGCCGGTCAGGTGCGCCAGCATTTCAGTATGGCCGGGAAAATCGTAACCACCGGCGAGGAGCGCAGACTTGTCGATTGGCGCAGTCACGATTCCGTCAACCTCGCCCTCGATCGCCCTGGTCGCGGCTCGCTCGATGGCGAGACCTGCCAGCCGCCCAGCGTCTGCAGCACTTCCGTTCGGATGCCATTCGCCGATGGCTTCGTCCATCTCGATTCCGCATCCGCCTGGACCGATGAGTACCAAATCAGAGCGCCCGCCAACCCGTGGGTCAGCGAGCGCCTTGATGATTATCTCCGGCCCGATGCCGCGGGGATCGCCCGCGGTTACGGCAATGCGCTGCGTCACAGCTATAGTCTCAGGGCCACGTACGTCTTCTTGCGAAGATCGTCGAGAAGCGTGCGAGTAGCTTTTTCCGCGACAAGCTGTTCGCGAATTCGCGATTTCACTTCGGCTTCATTGAACTGCCCGGCCTCGTTCACGCTGACGAGCTGAAGAACGGCCCACTTCGATGCGCCGCGCGGATTCGCAAGCGGGAACGGTGAGGTGACGTCCCCCGCCTTCTTACCCGCAACGACAGTCTGATAAGCTGCAGGCAGCGAATCCCTGACGAATGGCTGAAGAATTCCCTTCTCTTCCGACGGATCGTGATACTTCGCAACGAGTGAGTCGAACGCAACTCCGGTGCGAAGCTTCTGCGCAACCGAATCCGCCACGACTCTTGCCGAAGCAACATCAGAGGAATCGATTGTTGGAATAATCAGGATGTGACGCGCCTTTACTTCGGCAGCCTGAACGCGATCGACGCGAAGGATGTGGTAGCCGAAGGCCGTCTCGAACACAGGGCTCACCTGTCCCGGCTGAAGCGCGAACATCATCCTCTCGAATTCCGGAACCATCGCCCCTCGCCGGTTCCACCCCAGGTCGCCACCCTGTGCCTTCGAGCCCGGATCCATCGACTCGCGCTTGGCGATCAGCTCGAAGTCACCACCCTTCTTGATTTCAACCAGCAGTGAATCTGCCTTCGCTTTCGCGCGCTTCTTTGCAGCTTCCGTGGCCTTCGGCGCAACGACGATCTGCCTGAAGGTGATCGTCGCCGGCGCAGCCTGGAGCGTCGCCTTGTTCTTGTCGAACGCCTCCTGCACTTCAGCGTCGCTCACATTGCGGCCAACCGCCGTCTTGCGCAGCTCTTCAAACGCACGCTGTTGAAGAGCGCGGCGATAGAACTGCTCGTACAGAGTGCGACGATACTCTTCGGGCGTGCCAAATCCCGCCGTCTTGAGCTCTGCCTTGTACTGATCGTCGGTCGTGAACTGACCTCGAACCCGCTTTACCTGATCGTCTACGGTCCGGTTCACTTCATCCGGTGTCACGTCGACTTTGAGCACGTGCGCTTTCTGAACGAGAATCTCTTCGTCGACGAGCGCATTGAGCGCCTCTTTCGCCAGGGCAAGCTGAGACGCCGAATCCTTCGGGAGCTCCATGCCGCTGGCTCGCTGCTGGTTGATGGAGTTCATCACGTCGCTCCAGAGGATCACCTGGTCGCCGACGACGGCAACGACGCGATCTACTGGATACGAAGCCGGAACTACACTCGATGGCCTCGCTGCCGGCGTCGCGGGTGCTGTAACCTGAGCGAGCGAGACGGCCGGCATGGCCAGAATCAATGAAGCAATCAGAACATTACGCATCCTTGCAGTACCCCTCAGCCGAGCTCGTGATTCCTACTTCTTGGTTGGTGCATTAGGCAGCGGGACGATCGAATTGGGTTGCCCTGCCTTCGTGGTCGAATCCGAAGCAAGCCGGATTTTCGCGGCATCGAGGAGAACCTTGTCGATCGCCTCAGGCTTGATTGTATAGTCGTACTTCTCGCGAAGAACGTTCTGCACTGGCTGCGTCACGTCCACGTACTGCGCCTGCTGAGCCATCAGCTTGTTGATGTAATCATCGACCCGCTGAGCGGCGAGCTTCGCCCGGTCGCCCTTCGATTTGGCAGCAGCCTCGAGCGTCTTCGGATCGAGGTTGAGTGCGGTCCACGCGTTGGTCAGCGCCGACTTGAACAAGCCGCGAATCTGTGTAAGCTGGGCCGCGTCGGGACCGATCTTCGCGCTGTCTGCGCTGTGCAGAACCAGCTCGTTCCGGACAAAATTCTTCACGAATACAGGCAGGAGCGAATCAGGTGCTGCCTTCACGCGCTCTGCAATTCCGGCCTGCGGCGGGAACGTTTCCATCCATCGGGACAGGCTCGCGGCGGTGAACTTGCCGGCGCTCGAAGTCGCGAGAACAGTGTTGTCGGACTTGTGGGCCGACGGTGAGTCCACAACAGAGCGAACGGTCGCCGCAGTCCCCGGCGTTACCTCGAGCTTCGAGGAAGACTCCAGGCTCGCGAGGTACGTGCTCTCGGCTGCCTGCATACCGCCCTGCTGCATTGCGCCAATGAACTCCGACTTCACTTCGCTGAACAGCGGACGGCGAATGATGTGGTAGCCGTACTGCGTCTGAATGACCGGCGAGATCTCACCCGGCTTCAATGCAGCAGCGGCCTGGTCGAATTCCTTGACCATGGCTCCACGCGGAAATACGCCAAGCGCTCCGCCGCGAACGGCCGACTGCGGATCCTCGCTGTTCTTCTTCGCAACATCCGCGAAGTTGGCGCTCGTGACCTGTGCCCGAAGCGCATCGATCTTCTTCTTCACAAGAGCCTTGCCGGCAGCGGAAGTGTCTTTCGTCAGGAGAAGAATGTGGCTCGCAGACAACATCTTTCCTCCGTTGTACGCGGCTTCTGCACTCGCGCTGTCCGGAGTCTTCCACGTCTTGGACACCATGTCATACCACTTTTTTGCCTTCACGTTGGCGATGACGGCCCACTCTGCGTCGTCGATCTTCTTCGTGTCGGTGAGCGAGTCGTTGTTGACCGCTGCCTCACCGGCGAGCTGGTAGTTCGTCCATGCGTCGACGATCGCGGTGGCAACGTCCTTACGAAGGGGAGCTTTCGAGTTTCCCATCAACGTCGCAAGGTGCGTGATCGTCAGCTCCTGATCGGCTGCTCTCGCGACGGTGTCGACATGCGCAGACATCGCGTCCTTCAATGAGCTGCAGCCAGTGATTACGAGGGCCGCGCCTACGGCGGCAATTACGATTTTTTTCATGATTGTGTGAGTCGGTTTTAGCCGGGGCTCTTGCCCAGGCCGCGTAACGTCGCGAGCGCGCGAACCAGGCCGCCGAGCAGCTCTGCGCCGCCGAGCCGGGTCAATTTGAGCGAAAGCGGATGTGCTCTTCGCACCTCCGCCTGGAACTGTACCTCGTGAAACGCCGCCGAGATCCCTTTCATGCGGGGTACGGCATGCTCCCGAAAGGTAATACGTGCCTCGTTGCCACGCAGGAGCATGGACTCGATCTCGGCCGCTCCGCCAAGGACGCGAAGTAGGGCAACGGACATAAAGGTTTCGGCAGGAGCCGGAAGAGGCCCGAACCGGTCGCGTACTTCTTCACGAAGCGACGCTATCTCGGCAGGATCGGTCATGTGCGTCAGCCGGCGATAGATGTCGAGCTTCGCGTCCTGGCTCGTCACGTAGTCATCGGGCAGATAGGAAGGCAGGTCGACCGTCACATCGGCCGGTGACAGCTTGGGAGCGGTGTCGCCACGCATCAAGCGCGTAACCGTTTCGTCCAGCATCCGCATGTACATGTCGAAGCCGACGGCCGTGACGAAACCCGACTGCTCCGGTCCGAGCAAGTTTCCCGCGCCGCGAAGCTCGAGGTCCTTGAGCGCGATGCGGTAGCCGGCACCCAGCTCGGTGTGGTGCTCGAGAATCTTGAGGCGACGGTTCGCGTCCTCGTCGATATCGGTGTCCGGCACGAGCAGATAACAATTCGCGCGGCGATGTGAGCGTCCGACCCTTCCTCGCAGCTGATACAGCTGCGCGAGCCCGAAATGGTCGGCGCGGTCCACGAACATCGTGTTCGCATTTGGAACGTCGAGACCCGATTCAACGATCATCGTCGAAACGAGAACATCGGTCTCGCCTTCGACGAACTTGCGCATCACTTCCTCGAGCTCGCGCTCGCGCATCTGGCCATGCCCGACGCCGATGCGCGCCCGCGGCACATATCCGCCAATCCGCTGCGCCATCGAGTCGATCGTCTCGACCCGGTTGTGAACGAAGAACACCTGGCCGCCGCGGTCGAGCTCGCGGCTGATCCCCTCTTCGATTAAACCCTGGTCCCACGGCTCGACGAAGGTCAGCACCGGCGAGCGATCACGCGGTGGCGTCTGCATGAGCGTCATGTCACGCATGCCGGCGAGCGACAGGTGCAGCGTTCTCGGAATCGGTGTCGCCGTGAGCGTGAGCACGTCGGTGTCGAGCTTCATGTGCTTGAGGCGTTCCTTGTGCTTCACGCCGAAGCGATGCTCCTCGTGGTGGTCGAGGAGATGAGCCGCTTCCGGACGCAGAAGGAGCAGACGGCGACGCTCGAGCGGCTCAGGCGAAAGGAGGTCGACATCGTCATCGGCACACATCGCCTGCTCGGCGAGGACGTCGTGTTCGGTG
>JBBQYO010000103.1:0-10143 GCA_038208605.1 Gemmatimonadales bacterium
GAGCTTCGCGGCGACGGCAACGTGGTCGTCACAAGCATTGCGCCTCTCGAGAGAGCGATCACCGGCCAGCTGAGCTTCCTCGCTGACCGGCGCTACGCGGAGCATCTGCTCGCGAGCGGCGCCAGCGTTGTTCTCGTTACACCCGATCTCGCCGATTTACCCGGATCCACCGCAGCGCGGGTAGTTGTGACGAAGCCGATGGAATCACTGCTAAGGATTATTCCACAGCTTTATCCTGCTGAGGTTCCAAGTCCCGGTGTTCATGCGACTGCGCGGATCGGCGCTGGCGCGCGTATCGGATCGAACGTGTCGATTGGTGAGTACGTGGTGATCGGCGCGAACGCACTCATCGAACACGATGTGGTTCTCGGATCTCATTCCGTGATCGGGACGGGGGTGCGCGTCGGCAGGGGATCGAGACTATTCTCGCACGTTACGCTTTACCCGGGTGCAGAGTTGGGGGAGCGTGTCATTCTTCACTCAGGTGTGCGAATCGGATCTGACGGTTTTGGCTACGTGTACAGCGCCGGCGTTCACGCCAGGATACCTCACATCGGACGATGCATCGTCGGCGACGATGTGGAGATTGGCGCCAACACCACCGTGGATCGCGGAAGCATCGACGATACTGTGATAAGTGCCGGTACAAAGATCGACAACCTCGTTCAAATCGGTCACAACGTTCGCATCGGACGGTCGTGTCTCATCATGGCACAGGTCGGGATCGCTGGATCGGCGCGGATCGAGGATGGCTGTGTCATCGCCGGACAAGCCGGCCTTGGTGGTCACATCACGATCGGGAAAGGTGCCCGCATCGCGGGCCAGTCCGGAGTTTTCGGCAACGTGCCCGCGGGCCAGTCGTGGTCGGGATATCCAGCGCGGCCGCATCGGGAGGCGTTGCGCGCATCGGGAGCGCTGTTCAAGGTTGCCGGAATGATCAAACAGCTGGAAAGCCTGCTCGAAGAAAAGGCATCGCGATGAGCCGGTTTACCGTCGCGAAAAGTGCGACGCTGGAAGGTGCCGGCCTTCATCTGGGCGAGCAATGCCGCCTGACCTTTAGTCCGGCCGCGCCAAATTCAGGCATACGGTTTCGCCGCTGCGATATCGATGGAGCTGCGGCAATTAGCGCGACTGTCGGAGAGGTAAGCGCAAGCGAGCGTCGCACGCAGCTCGGGACCGGCGAGAACACCGTGCACACCGTCGAGCACGTCCTTGCCGCGGTGTCGGCTATCGGTATCGATGACGTGCTGATTGAAATGAGCGGACCTGAGCCTCCGATTCTCGATGGCAGCGCGGCGCCGTTCTTCGAGCTGCTGAAGGCTACCGGCCTTGCGACGCAGGACGGCCAGCCGGATTATCTGGTGTTGAGCGAGCCTGTCCGGATCATCGACGGAGAGTCGGTCTATGAAGCATACCCATCGAGTAATCTCGAGCTCGACGTCACCATAGATTTTCCGCACCCGCGAATTGGCAGGCAAAGCAGGTCATTCGCTGTAACTTCCGAGATATTCGAGACGGAGCTTTCGCGTGCGCGCACGTTCGGCTTCGTTCATGAAGTGGAGTGGCTCCGCTCGCGCGGCCTGATCAAGGGCGCATCTGTGGAGAACGCAGTCGTGCTCGACGACAAGGATGTGGTGAGCGGGCCGCTGCGATGGGAAGACGAGTTCGTTAGACACAAGGCGATGGATTGTGTGGGTGATCTTGCTCTGGCCGGCGCGCGAGTTCAGGCGCGAATTGTTGCAGTGAAGCCCAGTCACCGGGGGACTGTGACGCTGGTGCGCGAGCTCGCTCGATCAGGAAAACGAAAATCAGGAAATGGAAGCAAGCCGATGACGACAAAAAAAGAGCCGGTACCAGGCACGGTATACGGAATCGAGGATATCATGCGTGTACTTCCGCATCGGTATCCATTCCTGCTCGTTGACCGCATTCTCGAGATCGAGGAAGGAAAGCGAATCGTCGGTCTCAAGAACGTCACCATCAACGAGCCATTTTTTCAGGGTCACTTTCCGGGACATCCAATCATGCCGGGCGTGCTCATCGTCGAGGCGATGGCACAGGTCGGCGGCATGCTCCTCATGGGCAACCTCGAGGATCCGGACACGAAGGTCGTGTACTTCATGTCGCTGGACAACATCAAGTTCCGAAAGCCCGTAAAGCCAGGCGATCAGCTGATATTCGAGGTCCAGATCATCCAGATTCGCGGAAAGGTGTGCCGCACGAAGGGTGTCGCAAAGGTCGACGGGGAAGTGGTTGCAGAAGCGGAAATGGCGGCGATGGTTCGCGATAGATGAACCGATCCGGAATTCACCCGTCGGCGATCGTCTCTTCGCGCGCAACGCTTGGCGAGAGAGTCGAGGTGGGACCGTTCGCGATCATTGGCGACGGCTGCGAGGTCGGCAATGACTGCGAGATCGCGGCTCGTGCGACTCTGGAGCGCGACGTCAAGCTTGGCACGGGTGTCAAAGTCGGCATCGGTACAGTGCTGGGCGGAGCGCCTCAGGATCTGAAGTACGGCGGGGAAGAAACGACGGTTGAGATCGGCGACGGAACTGTCATCCGCGAATACAGCACCGTGAATCGCGGAACTGCGGAGTCATTCAAGACCACGGTTGGCTCGAATTGCCTGTTGATGTCGTATGTGCATCTCGCTCACGACTGCCATATCGGTAACGGTGTCATTCTGGCGAATGGTGTGCAGCTCGCGGGGCATGTCACCATCGAAGACAAGGCGACAATCTCCGGGCTGTCCGCTGTGCATCAGTTCGCGCGCATCGGGCGCAACAGCTTTATCGGAGGAATGTCGCGCGTGTCGAAGGACATTCCGCCATTTCTGAAAGCGGTGGGAAACCCGCTCAAGTTGTACGGGCTCAACAGCATCGGTCTGCAGCGCAACGGTTTTTCCGAAGACGTCGTTCGCGAGCTCAAGCGCGCGTACAGACTTTTCTTTCGCTCAGATCTCAATGTCACGCAGGCGATGCAGCGAGCCGAAACGGAGCTCGAGATGTTTCCCGAGGTACGAGAGCTCATTCGATTCGTCGAAGCGAGTGAGCGGGGAATCGTAATCTGACCAAGCCGCTCAGGATGGGAGTGATCGGTGCGGGGAGCCTGGGCTTTCACCACGTTCGCATTCTGCGCGACATGGACACGGTCGAGCTGATGGGCTTTGTCGAGAGCAACGCCGACCGCGCGAGCCACGTTGCGTTGGAGCTCAACGTCCGTCGTCACGACGATGTCTCCTCGTTGTTGAAGGAAGTGGATGCCGTCACGATCGTCGTCCCCACTCCGGCGCACTACGCCGTCGCGAAAGCTGCGCTCGATGCAGGCAAGCACGTATTCATCGAAAAGCCGATCAGCGCGACCCTCGATCAGGCAGAAGAGATTCTCGGCACCGCAGCAACCAACGGATGCATCGTTCAGATAGGCCACGTGGAGCGTTTCAATCAGGCCGTGAGGGCCGCGCTTCCGTATGTACATCAGCCGAGGTTCATCGAGAGTGAGCGGCTTGCGCTGTTCAGTCTGCGGGGCTCTGACGTGGCAGTCGTTCTCGATCTGATGATTCACGACATCGATCTCGTCCTTACGCTCGTCGGTGACACAGCCGAAGAAATATCTGCCGTGGGAGTGCCCGTGCTGACGCCGATGCTCGACATCGCGAATGCGCGTGTGACGTTTTCATCAGGCGCTGTCGCGAACATCACGTCGAGTCGCATTTCGCGCGACCGCGTTCGAAAGATTCGAATCTTCCAGCAAAGCGGATATCTGTCGCTCGATCTCGCGTCGGGAACGGGCGAGTTCTTCAGGCTCAAGCAGCAGATGGATCCGAGCAAACCGCCTGCCGGGCCAGTCAACATCACGGACTACGTGGACCGGATCAAGCTGACTGCGCCGGAAGGCGAGCCATTGCGTCTCGAGTTCGACAGCTTCGTCTCGGCGGTTCGCGGAGAGAGTCCTGTTGTCGTGACGGGCGACGATGGAAGGCGCGCGTTGGCTGTCGCACTTCGAATCGTCGCAGAGATCGAGCGTACCCGCCCGGCGTTCACCGGAGAAGCCGCGCCGGCTCGTGCCTGAAGTCGTTTTCATCGCCGGCGAAGCATCAGGCGATCTGCACGCAGCGGGAGTAGCGGAAGAGCTGAAGAAAATTCGGCCCGATCTGGAGCTGACGGGTTTTGGCGGCCCGCTAATGGAAAAAGCGGGAGTGCGCCTCTTCGACAAGTACGACACCGGAGTGATGGGATTCGTCGAGATCCTGAGCCACATCCCGCGTCACTATTTCCTGCTTCAATCGATCCGCGAGCGCTTCGAGAGGAACAAGGTCGCGCTCGTGATCGTCATCGATTATCCCGGCTTCAACATGAAAGCCGCAGCTGCTGCTCGTGAAGCCGGGATCGCTGTGCTTTACTATGTGACTCCGCAGGTTTGGGCATGGGGTGAGAACCGTCTTCCGACCCTGGCAAAGATCATCACGAAAGCCGCAGTGATACTTCCGTTTGAGGAAAATCTTCTTCGTGGCCACGGCATCGATGCGACCTTTGTTGGCCATCCCTTGCTCGACCGCGCGAAAGTCCTTCCATCGAAGCGCGACGCGAGACAGACGCTTGGCTTATCGGCCGAGCACCCGGTGCTCGCACTTTTCCCAGGCAGCAGACATCAGGAGATCGAGCGCCACATCGACGATTTCGTCGCTTCCGCGCGCGCTACCGAGAAATTTGTCCCGGGTCTGCAAGTCGTCGTGAGCGTTGCGCCGACTATTACGCTCGATCCCGCACGCTGTCCGTACCGCCTCGTTAATTCTGCGTCGTTCACTGTGCTGCGTGCCGCGGACGCTGCGCTTTGCAAGAGCGGCACGACGACTCTCGAGGCCGCAATCTCGGACACTCCCCTGGTCGTCGCTTATCGCACGAGCGAAATCTCGTACTTCCTTGCGCGGCTGATGGTCAAGATCCCGCACATCGGACTGGTCAACGTCGTCGCAGGGCGCGAGGTCGCTCGCGAATTCGTCCAGGACGATCTCGATCCGGCGAAAGTGAGCGTGGAGCTGAAGAGGCTGCTGGACTTCGCAGATCCCGAGAGGCAGCGCGTACTGGATGGTCTCGCTGAAGTGCGAGGCAAGCTTGGAACTCCTGGTGCAGCGCGGAGAGTTGCCGAGATGGCCGCGAATCTGGCCCGGCGTTGAAAAAGAATTCCGAAGATCTTCCGTTCAAGGTAAGAGCGTCAATACTGGGCGGCGGTGGAGTGCTTCGCGCCCTGTCAGCGACATGGCGTTACCGAACGATTGACGAGGAACCCGTAAAAGATTTACGCAAGGCGGGATCTCCGATTCTGTTTGCGCTGTGGCACGGCCAGATGCTTCCGCTTCTCTGGTATCATCGAAATCAGGGAGTGGCAGTCGTCGTGAGCGAGCATAACGACGGAGAGATAATTGCGCGCATTCTCGAGTGGATGGGATACCGGACGATTCGGGGATCGACATCCAAAGGTGCGGACAGGGCATTGCTCGGGATCGTTCGCACATTGAAGGACGGCGATGACGTCGCAATAACTCCTGACGGTCCACGCGGCCCCGCGAGAAAGTTCGCGCCGGGAGCAGTGGTCGCAGCCAATCGTGCCGGCGCTCCGATCGTGCCGGCGCTTGCGCATGTAGATCGCGCGTGGACTCTCTCGAGCTGGGATGGGTTCGTGATTCCGAAACCGTTTGCTCGAATAACGATTGCATACGGCTCGCCAGTTCGGGTGGAAGCTCCCACCACCCGCGACGCTGCTGCTGAAGCGCCGCGGCTGGAGAGACTCATGAACGAAGCGCTCGAAACGGCGTGCGCATAGGCGAGCGCATAGGTGAGCGCATAGGCGTGCGCTTAACGGACCGCATCTGGACCGGTGATGACGCCAGCCAACGCATCGGTAGGGCGGTTCTGTTTCCATTCGAGATTCTCTACCGAACTGCAGTCGCAGTGAGGGGAGAGTTGTATGACCGGTTGTTGATCGAAACTCACGCGTCGCCGATTCCCGTAATCAGCATCGGGAATCTCACCGTTGGGGGAACGGGTAAGACTCCCCTTGCTGCCTGGTTTGCGTCTCGCCTTGCGGCGTCCGGAATGAAGCCTGCGATCGTGTTGCGCGGATACGGCGCCGATGAAGTTCTCGTCCACCAGCGTTTGAACCCCAAGATCGACGTCATCGCCGGTCCGGATCGACGTGCCGCGATAGCTCGCGCTGCCGCATCCGGCGCGACAGTCGTCGTACTGGACGATGGCTTTCAGCATCGAAGCGCGGGCAGGGATGAAGACGTCGTCCTGTTGAGTGCTGACAGCTGGACCGGTAACACGCGTCTGCTTCCCGCAGGCCCATGGCGGGAACCGCTCAGCGCCCTGTCGCGCGCATCTCTGGTAATCGTGACACGCAAGGCAGCGAGCGATACTGCCGTGCGCGAGACTGTTTCCGCGGCGCGCGATGCAGCACCTAAGGTTGCCGTTGCAGTAGTACGAATCTCGATGACGAAATTGAGCAGCTCGAAGAATGGCGAGCAATCGGCCGACTTGACAGACGTCTCCGGAAAGCGAGTGCTCGCGGTCAGCGCCATTGGCAACCCCGAAGCTTTTGCCAACCAGCTACGCCAGCGCGGTGCAACGGTAATCGAGCGTTCTTATCAGGATCATCATGCATTCTCAAAGCCCGACGCCGACACGATCGTCGCTGAATCAGCCGGCAACGATTTCATCGTTTGTACTCTCAAGGACTTCGTCAAACTGGAGTCTGTATGGCCTGCCGATGGCCCTCCGTTATGGTATGTTTCCCAGGCTGTAACCGTCGAGAGCGGCGATGACGAAATCGATCTCGTTCTGACGAATCTCGAGTCGTTCAATTTATCCAGACCAACCTGAGTCCGGCCGAAGCTCGCGCCGGATTTCGCTCAATTTCCCAAATGGCCACCGACCTTCGCTTACCGACCAATACAATCGTAAAGCCGGACAAGGACACTTTTCTCGACGAAGACAATCCGTTCGAGGCGATGATGCTTCGATTCGACAGAGCGGCGGAGCTGCTGGATCTCGAGCCCGGCCTGTACAAGGTTCTGCGTCACCCAGAAAAACAGATTATCGTCTCCATCCCCGTCACCAGAGACAACGGGGAAGTAGAGGTTTACACAGGTTACCGCGTTCTCTACAACACGTCCCGCGGGCCGGCCAAGGGCGGTATTCGTTTCGACATGCAGGTGACGCTCGAAGAAGTGAAAGCGCTTGCAGCATGGATGACCTGGAAGTGCGCAGTGGTCAACATACCGTTCGGCGGCGCAAAGGGAGGCGTTGTTTGCGACCCGCACTCGATGAGCGTACACGAGCTCGAGCGCCTTACCCGCCGCTACACAGCTGGAATCATCCAGATACTCGGCCCCGATTCGGACGTGCCGGCTCCCGACGTCAACACGAATGAGCGTGTGATGGCATGGATCATGGACACGTACTCGATGCACGTGGGCCATACCACCACGGCAGTCGTCACGGGCAAGCCCGTGGAAATGGGCGGGTCACTCGGACGACGTGAAGCGACTGGGCGCGGTTGCATGATCGTCACCAAAGAAGCGCTCGCTCACCTTGGAATGCCGGTTGAAGGAACGACGGTAGCTGTGCACGGCTTCGGAAATGTGGGATCAGTTGCAGCTCAGCTGCTGCAGCGAGAGGGATGCAAGATCGTAGCGATCGGCGACCGCTCGATCTCGATTTACGACAAGAATGGGATCGACGTCGACGATGCCATTGCCTACGTCCAGAAGAACCGCTCGCTCAATGGGTACACCAAGGGCGAAGTCATCAGCGGAGCTGAATTGCTGACGCTCGACGTAGACGTCCTCCTGCCTGCGGCGCTCGAAAACGTCATCACCACCAGGAATGCCGCATTGATTCGTGCGCGAATCATCTGCGAGGGCGCGAACGGTCCAACCACGGCTGCCGCCGACTCGATTCTCGACGAGAATGGAATATTTGTAATCCCCGACATTCTCGCGAACGCCGGTGGTGTCACTGTGTCGTACTTCGAGTGGGTGCAGGATCGTGGTGGTTATTTCTGGACTGAGCAGCTCGTAAACGACCGGCTGCGGGACATCATGGTCAACAGCTTTCAGGACGTTCTCACGCTGTCGAGGCAGCACAAGGTGAACATGCGCACCGCTGCCTACATGCTTGCAATCAGCAGAGTGGCAACGGTTCATCGCCTGCGTGGCATCTACGCCTGATGCGGCTGATGGTCGCGGCCGTCGGAAAGCCGAGAAATGCTTCGGTCGCGGCTGCGATTCACGACTATGAAACTCGGGCGGCGCGGTACTGGCCGCTCGAAGTTCATGAGGTTCGAGAGGAGCGCGCTCCGTCTACCGGGTCCAACCTTGTGCGCGAAAGGGAAGGGCAGCGTCTTCTCGAAAAGACGGGTTCAGCTCGAATCGTCGCGTGCGATCCTCACGGAAAGGACTATTCTTCGGAACGCTTCGCCGAGTGGCTTCAGCATGAGCGCGAGGCCGAGCGTGATACCGCTTTTGTCATCGGAGGGGCGTTTGGATTGTCCGACGAGATTCTAGAGAATTCGACGATGAAGCTTTCGCTGGCGCCGTGGACGCTTCCTCATGAGCTCGCCCGGCTGGTTCTTGCCGAGCAGCTTTACCGCGCCGGATCGATCGTTCGCGGAGAGCCATACCACAAGTGACTAACCGCGATGTCTGAGTGGTTCGAATCATGGTTCGGCGAGGATTACGTCGCCCTTTATCCTCACCGAAACGCCGCCGAGGCCCAGCATGCCGTCGAGCTCATCGAGCGGATCGCCACCATTCAGCGAGGCGCGCGAGCTCTCGACCTGGCTTGCGGCGCGGGGAGACATTCTAAAGTCCTCGCGGAGCATTGGTGGACGGCCGGTCTCGATCTGTCGGAAGTACTGCTTCGCTACGGGCGCCGGGAGAAGATCGATGCCTCGTTCGTGCGCGGTGACATGCGGATTCTTCCATTCAGAGACGGCGCGTTTCAGCTGGTTGTAAATCTCTTCACCAGCTTCGGTTATTTCAGAGATGACGAGAGCCATCTGCATGTAGTGAGGGAAGTTGCGCGAGTAACCTCGCAAAGTGGAACGTTCGTGCTCGACTTCCTGAACACCTCACATTTGCTCGACACACTCGTGCCTTACGACGAAAAACATATTGGCGAGCTGGTTGTGGAGCAGCGCCGCACCATTTCGAACGACGGGCGATACGTCATCAAGCGAATCTGCATTAGAGGCGTTCCAGACAAGGAATACGTGGAGCGCGTACGGTTGTTCGAGGCGGGTGATCTGACCTACATGATGACGGAGGCGGGCTTCACGGTGTCCAATGCGTTTGGCAACTATGATGCGTCTCCGCTCTCCGACGAATCGCCGCGCACCATCCTGTTCGGGACACGGGACTGAGCGTGCGAGTAGTCAGCACCCCGATCGGTTCGTCAGGTCTGCCTCAGGTCGCCGCGAATAAATCGGAAATCTCTCCATGGTTCGCGCCTGTGCCGAAGAACACGGACGAATGGCGCGCGCGAGCGGGACTCGTCCGCACGGCGTTGGTTGATGACAACTGGCTCTCCGCTCTCGAGCCTGCTTTCAATGCATCAGGGGCAGCCAAAGAGCGGCTTGCCAACGCGTCGATGTCCGGATTTGCAGTCACGACTGGGCAGCAGCCTGGCTTGTTCGGCGGTCCGCTCTACACCTGGTGGAAAGCGTTGAGCGCGCTCGCGCTGGCCGACCGTCTCCAGGCCGAGACTGGCATGCCGGTCGTCCCTGTTTTCTGGGCGGCGACTGACGATTCGGACTACGCCGAGGCGGCAGGGACTATCGTCCCGACGCCGACTGGTTTCGAGAGAATTGCGCTTCCTCCGATGGATGACATTGGCCAGGCACTCGCGCAGGTCGTACTCGGCGACGTATCGGTGCAGCTCGAGAGATTGGTTGCCTCAGCAGGCTCGGCAGCGAATGTCGCGATTCTTGAATTGGTGCGGGCTTCCTACGCAGGCGGACATACAATCGGCACTGCATACGTGGAGCTGCTTCGTGGAATTCTCGAGCCGCTTGGCATCGCGGTGATCGACGCCGCGCATCCGGCGGTTAGAAAGGCTGCGTTCCCCGTTCTTTGCAGTGCTT
>JBBQYO010000104.1:0-10059 GCA_038208605.1 Gemmatimonadales bacterium
TGTCGGAGGATAACGACTCCACCAACTGGGCGAGCTATCGCGATTTCTTCGTCGTCGGAATCAAACCTTTTATGGATGCGCTCACGTACGACCAGCATCGCGTTGATGCCTGCTGCGTCCACGTTGTGGATCGTGCCGGCATACCGGTCTCGCTGTGCGAGTACAACGTGCTCCGGCGCCCTCGCGGATTGCTATGAGAGTACAGATTCTGGGCGGATTTCTAGGCGCCGGCAAAACCACCCTGGCCCGCGCATTCGCGCGCGATCTGCGCCGCACGGGCGAGCGCGTCGCGATCATCACCAACGACCAGGGGCGTTCGCTCGTCGACACCGAGCTCTGTCGCGAGTCGGCGGATGACCTATACGAGATCACCGGCGGTTGCTTCTGCTGTCAATACCCCGAGCTGGAGACCGCACTTCTCGCCGCGCGCGAAGCGGGCGCGACGATCGCAATTGCCGAAGCCGTAGGCAGCTGCACCGATCTCGTCGCAACGGTCATCGGGCCCTTGGCCGATCGTTGCCAGGAATCGCTCTCGATGGAGCCGCTCGCCATTGTCGTAGATCCGTGGCGCCTTCACGACTCTGCAAGCAGCCTGGGCGAAGATGTGGATTTTCTGTTCCGCAAGCAGGTCGAGGAAGCGGATGTCGTGCTCCTGAGCCGCGCCGATCTCGCGCCGCAGGATGTGACGGCAATCATCAACGAATGGAATCCGGGGGCGCCAGTCATCTCCGTCTCCGCCTTCACCGGCGAGGGGATTACGGAGTGGCGCCAGTTGTTGTCCACGCATCGCTCACGTCCACTAAGCATCGACTACGATCGCTATGAAACCGCCGAATCGCTGCTTGGCTGGTGCAATGCGCGCGCCCAGATCCGCGCCGACACCACACTCGACGTGCGCGACACGATGCGACAGTTCCTCAGTGCCATGGCGACGACTCCAGTCGCACACGTTAAAGTGACCAGTCTCGATCCGGCGGGCGTTTACGGAGCCGTCACACGTCACGATGGCGAGCCGCAGCTTTTCGGAAATACTACACCGCATGACGCGGTTAACATGCGATGGCTGGTTAATGCACGCGTCGCTCTGCCGCCGGCTGATCTCGAGCGATCCGTACGCGACGCAATGTCGAGCGCCGTCAACGGTGCTGAGGTGATATGGGAGGAGCTGGACTGTTTCAGTCCGAGTCGTCCGAATCCCACTCACCGCTACGCCACGCGCTGTGCGACGACTGGTGACGCGTCGTGCTGTGCCGCGTTCTATCAACGGGACGACGTGCGCCGGCTGCTCGGAGATTCATATCATCCCGGCGGAGTTGAGCTTACTCTGCGGATGATGCGCGCGATCGACCTGCGCAGCGATGCTACGGTGTTGGACGTTGCGTGCGGAACTGGGGAGAGCCTGCGGGCAATTCTCGCCGAGTGGCCCGTGCGCGGGATCGGCGTCGACGCCGCCGCACCTCGTCGTACCGAGCCACGTCTTGAGCTGAGAAGGGGAGACGCGCACGCATTGCCGACCGAAGACGCGAGCGTCGACGTCGTGCTGTGCGAATGCGCCCTCAGCACGTTCATCGATCAGCCCGGTGCGTTGCGCGAAATGCATCGGGTGCTTCGGCCCGGGGGGTTTGTCGCGATCAGCGATATGGTGATCAATGGCGAGGTGCCGGAATCACTCCGCGATTGGGTCCACACAGGCACGTGTCTCGAGCGTGCGCTCTCGGCGAGTGCGTACGAGCGCGCGCTGTGCGATGCTGGATTCACAATCGTCGATCAGTGGGACGCGAGCGATGGACTGGCTGAGCTGCTGGCGCGAATCAAACGGAATCTGATCGGCTGGATATCCGCGGCTGCGTCAGGCACTGTTTCGACATCGCTGCCGTTCGATGCCCGCTCGGCCCGGACTACTCTGCGCGACGCCTCGCGCGCGGTGTCGAACGGATTGATCCGCTATGGCGCCTTCATCGGAAAACGCGCTGCATGACCGATTCGGCGCCCCAACAATTCGACATCGCGTTCATCGGTGGGGGATCTGCTGGCCTCATCGGCGCTGACTTCGCCGCGCGCCTTGGCGTGAAGGTCGCATTGCTCGAGAAAGACCGCATTGGTGGAGATTGTACCTGGACCGGTTGTGTGCCGAGCAAGACGGTCATCCGCTCGGCCCACGTGGCTCACGACTTTGCGCGCGCTGAACAATTCGGGATCCGCGCCGAGCCGGCGATTACCGACATGCGCCATCTGCACGAGCGCGTTCAGGCAACAATCGCGGAGATCTATGAACCGACCGCGCCCGATGCACTTCGCGATCGCGGCATTGACGCGTACCTCGGTCCCACCAGGTTCCTTGACGCGAAGACGCTCGTCTGCGGCGATAAACGGATTCAGGCGAGACGCATCATCATCTGCACGGGCGCGCACGCAGTTGTGCCCGACTTGCCGGGCCTTGCGGACGTTCCGGTTCTTACCTACGAACACCTGTTCGATCTGGACACCCTGCCGTCTCACTTGCTCGTGCTCGGCGGCGGCCCTGTCGGCGTAGAGATGGCTCAGGCATTCCGTCGTCTCGGGTCGAACGTCACCGTCGTTGCACCCGCGATTCTCGAGCGGGAAGAGCCCGAAGCCCAGACGCTGGTTCGAGAAGTTCTGAAGCGCGAGGGCATCGACCTGGTACTCGAGCGCGCGACCGAGGCACGCAAGAGCGGCAATGGAGTCGAGCTACGGACGGCCCACGGGTGGCATGGCGGCGATCGACTACTGGTGGCAGCAGGACGCGCTCCCAATGTCGGCGATCTCGGCCTCGATCGCGCGCGCGTCGCGTACGATGAGCACGGCATAAAAGTCGACAAGTATCTCCGGACATCTGCGAAGCATATCTACGCCTGTGGCGACGTCATTGGTGGACCGCAGTTCTCACACCTCGCCGGTTACGAATGCTTCAAGGCGGTGCGGAATGCTCTCCTGCCGCTTCGGGGCAGCGGCAAGGCGCGTGTTCTGCCGGCTGTGACTTTTACCGATCCCGAGGTAGCGCGTGTCGGGCCGACCGAAGCCGAGGCACGGCGCGAGCACGGCAGTGGAATCGAGGTTCACTTCCGGCCGATGACGAAGTCAGACCGCGCTCGCTGTGACGGCGACACTGACGGCTTCATCAAGTTCCTGACGTTGGGGCGAAAAAAGATTATCGGCGCGACCATTGTCGCGTCGCGGGCGGGAGAGATGATTGCCGAGGTCACACTTGCGATCGACAGCGGACGCAGTATCGACGTGATCGCGGAAACGATTCACGCTTATCCAACCTGGTGTACCGATGTGCAGCTCGCCGCAGTCGACATCCTGATGGAGAGGGTGACTTCGGGATTCAGCGGTCGGATCGTCCGCTGGTTGTCACGTCTGAGTTGACAGTGCGTGCGCGTCACTCGCGCGCATTCGACTGACACCCACGAGCCCGACGGCGGCCAGTAGCGCGGTTGCTGCGAGCACACCGTCCATCTGCCAGCGTGCGGCGAAGGGTGCGCCGATCGCAGCTCCGATGAGCTGTCCGAGGCCGAGCAGCATCGAGTACAATCCCATCGCTCCACCACGCGACTGTTCGTGCGCGTCGGTGATATCCGCCAGATGCGCGAAGGCGGCGGGCGTGAATCCACTCTCGACTAGCACCGCCGCCGCGGCGAGGAACAGGAGCCACAACGGAGCTCCATGGTTCACCGCGGCAAGTGACGCAACCACCGCCAACATCCCGACTAGCGCGACGTAGAGCGTCTGACGGCGCGGCCACCGTGGCGCAACGAATGACCACAGCGCGATGCCGAGCAGGAACGTCATCCCCCACATAGCGAACACCACTCCGATCGTGCGTCCCGCGTATCCTCCGACAAGGGACTGGGTCGAAGAGCGCGTGGGCAGCTTGAGGAGATAGGGCGCCTGCTGGAGCCACACGCCGACGACTGCATTTACAGCCAGCCACGCAATTGTGAATCCGGCAGCTCCCTTCTCTTTGATGAGTTCGTGTAGCGTCGTCCAGAACGCTGCGCGGCGAGGTTGCGAAACGGCGGGCTCGTCGCCTCGCACAAACGCCAGCGCCGTGAGATAGACGAGCGGAAGAATCAGAAACGCCGCGCCGCCGAGCGCGTCCCAGATTACGCCCGCCAGCAGGTAGCCGACGATGAGTCCGCCAAGGGATGCGATCTCGAAGAGTCCCATCAGCCGAAGGCGCGCGCGTCCGCTTGCATCCTGAGATTCGGTGGCGCTGGCGAGGAGAACGAGGGTGGTCGGTACTGCGCATGCGGCGCTCGCTCCTTCCACCAGCCTGGCGGCCACGAGCGTGGCAGCAAGCACGGTGACGCTGGTCACTCTGAGCGCCGCGGCGGCGCCAAGCAATACCGCACCGATCCCGAACCATGGACCCCACTTGAGAACACGGAGCTGCCCGCTTGTGTCAGCTACATGGCCTGCGACCGGAGCGCCGACGAGCTCTGTGGCATAGAAACCAAGACCGATCGCCCCGGCAATGAGCGAGCCCGCTGCGACCCGCGAGCCAATTCGATCGGCCAGGACGAACGCGAAAAGTTGACCGGATGCCGCGGAGGCCACCCGGATGAATGCATTCACCAGAATCAACTGAAGCGGTTTCACGATGTTGCCTCGGCGACGATAGCGAGCCAGGGAACTTCGAGGAGCGCTCGCGGCTTGCCTTTTGACAATCTCTTTCCTGGAGCGAATGAAATGGAACTCAAGTGGACCCGCGCGATAGCGGGTGGTGTGGTTGGTACCTTGATCATGACTGCCATCGGAGTGTGGATCGCACCGCTCATGGGCTTGGCACCAATGAATCCGGCGGACATGCTTGCCGGCGCGATGGGCGGTAACGCCCTGTTGGGCTGGGCTGCCCATCTGATGATCGGAATCGCGCTGGCTCTCATCTACGCATTGGTGGCATCTCGGCTGCCGGGCTCAGCGCCGGTACGCGGTGCTCTCTTTGCCGTTGCGCCGTGGCTGGTTGCGATGGTGGCCATGTTGCCAATGATGGGCATGCCCGCTTTCGGGGGCGGCGCCGGCCCGGCGATGGGCAGCCTTTTGGGGCACCTCGTGTACGGTGCGATCGTTGGAGCCATTTATGGCGACCCGCGGACCAGTCCCGCTGCTGGACCTGTACGCGTCTGAACGAACCTTCTCGTCTCGCGTCCTAGACGGCAAATCCTTCCGCTCTGAGCGCCGTGAGCACGCGATTCCTGAGCTCGTCAGGACGTGAGTGCTCGCGGCGGCTCGCCGCCAATGCCTTGATGAAGGCCCGCTCGAAATTGTACTGCGGGTAACACCGCTTGCACACCGCCAGATGGACGCGAACGGCAGCCTCGCGGCCAAAGGTGAGCTCGCCGTCCAGATAGTCCCACAACTGTCGCATTACCGCATCGCAATCCAGCATTTTACCGTTCATCATTGAAATTCCTCCTTGCGGTCTGTTCGGCGGTTGGGGCTGGCAAGTCCCGCGTCCCGCGCATGCTCGATGAGTCTCTCCTGCAATAAGCGGCGTGCCCTGAACAGTCGAGATCGCACCGTGCCGATCGGGACATCGAGAACTGCGGCGGCGTCGATGTAGCTCTGCTCTTCCAGATCGACCAGCACTACAACGTCCCGAAATGCGTCCGGCAGCTCGTCCACGGCCGCGCGCACCGCGGCCATAACGTCCACGCGCGCGAAGACGTCGTCCAGCCCTTCCTGCGCTGCCGCAGCGTGAACCGCGGCGGCGCCGAGCGCTTCCAGCTCCGCGTCATCACAGACAGCAACACGCTGCTCGCGCATCCTGGAGCGAAGAAATGCATTGCGGCAGATGGTAAAGAGCCAACCGCGGCATTCAGTTTCCGGAACGAACTGTTCCCAAGCCCGGAACGCCCGCAGGAAAGTCTCCTGCGTGAGATCGTCGGCATCGGACTCATCACGCGTAAGCGACAAAGCATAGCGCGCGACCGCGTCGAGATGAGGCAGTGCGTCGTCGCGGAACCGCTCATCGGGCGTCCGTCGATCGGCCGGCAGGCCCTCGATATTTTGTAACAGCCGAGCCAGAGGTTTTCGGTTCCAGAGCATCGCGTAAGGACGAGTGGCGCTAAAATTCGACTCAATCGATATCAAGACGCGATGAGTGCGTTTGGTTCCCTGTTACGGTCGTTTGACGAAACCTGGCGTCCAGAGTCCCGCGCGATTCGAAAGAACACTTACACCATGCACTGGCGTGGTGAAGACGACGCTCGGGATCCCGCGATAGTCGAGCTTTTTCTTGTTGCGGTGCAGCAGATTCGACCTGTCCAGGTTGTCTCGCCACTCACTCGCTATGATGCTTTCACAGTTGCTGCGGTCCGCAACAATCTGTATGGGCTGAGCTTTCCTGCATCGATGGACACTCAATGGTGCCGTAGGAGCAGAAAACACAACAATCGCCAGAGAGAGGTCGAAGCACTTCTCCGCAATGCGAACACTGATAAAAAAACTGGCAAGCGTCAGTTGGCATCTGCTCTTCGCGTTCGCCGGCGCATCGCGGACACCGAATCCTTGAAATGAGTTGAGGCGGCTCCTGGATTGTCAAAGGTTTCGCCCACGGGGTGGGTAGCCGTCTGGCCCGCACCACTGAGCGTAGCCCAGTTTCAGTTCGGAGGTGCTGAGCTTACTGGGCCGACGAGGACTCAAATCAGTGGGCCCTCCAGTTACTGCGAAATTGTCTTGAGGATGCCCTCGTCGAAATTGAGGTACATCGCCCCGCCGTAGTACCATTGTTCCCTCACACCATAGGCTGTCTTCGTTCGATCGACCCTAAGCGGCAATCCCAGTATGTCTCTGACGTCAGACACACTCATTCCTGCCTGTACGGTGCCCTTCGGGCTCGGCAAACTCGCTCGCGCACCAGTTGACGCGCACGCGCTGGTCATCAAGAAGAGCGCGAGTGCTGCGAGAGACTTCGAGATCTTCATCGTATACCCTCGGTAAAATTCATCTGAAAGATATTGCGCAGGCAAGCCACCTCGCAAAGCCCCCCCGCCTGCGACGTGTCACCAAGCGGGGGGCAAGGTTGTCGAGGCCTGGAAACTCTACCAGCGATAGTGCGCGAATGCCTTGTTCGCTTTGCATGGTGCCTTTGCATGGTGCCATTGATCCGAACGTCATGGCCGAATATTCCGACAGTCTGCGCGATTCGCTTCGATTGCAGAGGCCGGACGTTCGGATCAAAGCAGGCTGAATGGACACCACAACCGGCCACCAAACGGCGTTTCCGACACCTGCCGCTAATTCCACCGGCAATTTAATTATCCGACGAGCCGCGCTTTTTGCTACCATAGGCTCCGGAATCGGCTATCGCGAGGCTCCGGAATCGGCTACCGCGTTCACCAAGGAAATCACTATCCTCGGGCAAACAATTAAATTAATGCCGGAGGTCCAGTTTCTTCCATGCATATAGCCGAGAATATCCTCTCCGCGATCGGGAATACTCCCATCGTACAGCTCCGCGGAATCGTCCCACGCGGCTGCGCAACAGTTCTGGCGAAGATCGAATGGGCTAACCCGACGGGCAGCATGAAGGACCGGATGGCGCGCGCGGCAATCGAGGGCGCCGCGGCAAAGGGTCTTCTCAAGCCCGGTGGCACCGTCGTCGAGTACGCCGCCGGCACGACCGGCGTCTCCCTCGCCCTCGCCTGCGCCGCTCTCGGTTACAAGCTTGAGATCGTCTCGTCCGATGCGTTCGCCGAGGAGAAGCTGAGGACGATCGCCGCGCTTGGGGGCCGGATCACATTGGTCAAAAGCGACAATAAGAAGATCAACGAGAAGTTGATCAAGGAGATGATCGCGACGTCGGAGATGATCAGCAGGCGGCCCGGCCACTGGTGGTCTGATCAGCTGAACAATCACGACGGCGTCGCCGGCTACTACTCGATGGGTGAGGAAATCTGGGAGCAGACCGGCGGAAAGGTTGACGCGTTCGTTCAGACAGTCGGCACCGCACATTCGATTCACGGCGCATCGGCCGCTTTGAGGAAGCAGGCGAAGCTTCACGTCACCGCTGTCGAGCCTGCGGAATCAGCGGTGCTGTCGGGAAAGCCGAGCGGATCGCATCAGATCGAGGGGATCGGGATCGGCTTCGTGCCGCCGCTCTGGGATCCGAGGCAGGTGGACGAAATCATTCCGGTGGCGACGAACGACGCAAAGGAGATGGCACGGCGGCTTGCGCGTGAGGAGGGGATTTTCACGGGGACTTCATCCGGCGCGAACGTGGTCGCTGCGATTCAGGTCGCGAACCGGCTCGGGCCGGGCAAAACTGTGGTCACTATAATGGTGGACTCCGGGCTGCGATATCTCAGCACCGATTTGTATCGCTCGTAATCGGTAGTTGACTACGACCTCTTCCCCATGCCGTGGAGGAGGTGCGGCTTTCCACCCTTCGCGTCCGGCACGAAGCAGGACATCGCGTATCTCCCTGGCTGCTCAGCTCAGCGGACCATCCCCTCGCCCGTGCCGCGCGCCGAGTCAGCCGACCCAAGGCTCAGTTCACCCCGGGCCGCGGGATGTAAATGACGATTCCGAAGAGCGCCTGCACGAGCGCGAAGCTCAGAACCGTGAGGTAGCGGCGATCGCTCACATCCTATGAGCTGTGATGCGGTATTCAACCTGTGGAAGGGTCTCGCGGTCACGGCCGGACTTCCCGGACGGCCAGCGATTCGGCTGGCACACCCTCAGAAGGAAGTTTGCAACGGAACTAAGCAACACCAACCTTCGCGATCTTGCGATCTTGGCGGGTGGAACTCGATACAGACGGTTCTCAGCTGCTAGGTGAGACCGGACGAGAAAGCACAGAGAACAGCACTTGAGGAAACGCCGCGAAAGGCGGCGATTTCATAGTCAATGGACACCATGAACGGACACCAGCAAAACGAGACAGGGATGCAAAACGCCCCGCTCTGTGATGTAACACCAAGCGGGGCGCGAGCTTACGAAAGCGTACTATCGACTACCAGCGATAGTGCGCGAATGCCTTGTTGGCTTCAGCCATGCGGTGCGTGTCTTCCTTCTTTTTGATCGCGTTGCCCTCGCCCTTCGAAGCTGAGATCACTTCGGCAGCGAGCTTCTCGGCCATCGACTTCTCCGAGCGACCGCGCGAATACAGGATCAGCCAGCGCATCGCGAGCGCCGTACGGCGATCGGGACGAACTTCAACTGGAACCTGGTAGGTTGCTCCACCAACTCGGCGGCTCTTTACTTCGACGGCAGGCTTGAGGTTGGTGAGCGCCTGCTTGAAGATCGTCACGCCGCTCTGGCTCGTGCGGGTCTCGACGAGATCCATCGCATCATAGAAGATGCGCTCGGCCGTCGACTTCTTGCCCTGGTACATGATGGCGTTGATGAACTTCGAAACTGTCTGGCTGTCGTAGCGCGCATCAGGCAGAATGGGGCGCTTTACCGACTTCTTGCGACGGCTCATTTACTTCTTTCCTCCAGCAGGTGCGCCCGCCTTGGGCTTCTTGGTGCCGTACTTGGAACGGCTCTTGTTGCGGCCGTTGACGCCTGAGGCATCGAGCGATCCGCGAACGATGTGATAGCGAACGCCCGGAAGATCCTTAACGCGGCCGCCTCGAATCAGGACGATCGAGTGCTCCTGCAGATTGTGTCCTTCGCCCGGGATGTAGGCGGTGACTTCGAAGCCGTTCGTTAGGCGAACACGGGCAACCTTGCGGAGGGCCGAGTTGGGCTTCTTTGGCGTCGTGGTGTAGACACGAGTGCAAACGCCGCGCTTCTGCGGGTTCGACTTGAGTGCAGGTGCTTTCTCTTTCTTCTGTACGTCGCGGCGACTCTGCCGGACTAGCTGATTGATTGTCGGCATTAAAGCTTCTGGGGTGTAAAAAAGTCCCCGCAAAACGAGACGGGGTTAGCCTCTAAACTTAAGGGGGACCGAGGGTTTCAGTCAACCCGCAGGGGGTCGGATAGCGCGGATTCGGGAAGGCGTGACATTCCGGCTCAACTGGTCACCGAGGACTCGGACAAAAGCGTATCGACGATGCCGAATCAACGGCATCGATGATCTACAACTTA
>JBBQYO010000105.1:0-9976 GCA_038208605.1 Gemmatimonadales bacterium
CACACGATTATTCTGCGGCCGGAATTCTATACGACCGTGGTGGGCGGCATTCCGCTCGTTCAATGGGTGTCTAACCTATTGCGAGATGTCGCGGTGGGCGACGTCGGCACACCGCTATTGTCGCCGATCCGCTGAGCGTTAACCGATGAGTGACCGGCCTATCGCGGGTGATTCGGCAAGCCTCAGGATCGTAGCGGAACTTAGACCGTACTATTTCAGCTAGTTCGGCACGTTTACGATCACGTTGGATTCGACTGTGATCCATCACGTCGAGTCGCAACAACACGGGATAGAGGAGGCTTTATCAGGAACTTCATCTTTCTGCTTGTCTTGGTCGCCGGAGCCTTCGGCAACGCCGAGGGGCAAGGGTCAAAACGAATTCTGGTGGTCGTCGCGCACCCTGACGACGAGATCTTGGTTGCGCCCCTTATTTCCTCCTACACCCGGCGAGGTGTCCTCGTGCAGGTCGTGATTGCAACGCGAGGAGATCGCGGCGATCCCCGCGCAGGAGCGTCGATATCTGGCGAGGAACTTGAGCAGGTAAGAGCCGAGGAGGCACGATGCTCCGCGCGCGCACTCGGCGCAGAGCCGCCCCTGATCCTGCACTTCCTTGACAGTGAAATGGGTCAGCCCTTTCAACCGCCTTGGCAGAAAATGTCTGAGGTGAGGGAGGCACTTGCAAAAGTGTTGGAAGAAACACACCCTGATGCTGTGATAACCTTTGGGCCCGAAGGAGCGTACGGGCATCCCGACCACCGCCTGGTGGGCTCAATCGTCACCGAACTGATACAGCGGGGCGCGAGCGGTACAACCACCAGGCTGTTCTATCCGGGGTTCCCCACAGACCGACTCGCAAAAGCGCCGCCAACCGGCTTTCCATTTTCGGGAACTGACAGAAGATTCCTAACGGTTCAGGTGCCCTATGACAGGATGGACATGGCTGCTTCTCGAAAGGCTCTAGCGTGCCACCAGAGTCAATTTCCCAAAGCTCAAATGGGTCCGCTCGCAAGCATTCTGGATCAGATTCTGGGTGGAAAAGTGTACTTGCGTCCTTGGTTTGGAAGTGTGAGTTCAAGCGACATCCTCAAGACCCGGGCGCCATAAATTCACACAAGCGGACACCGTTGACAGCTTGCTGGCATCGCGACCCGGCCACTGAATTCATTGTTGTCGACTGAAAGCGAGATGGTTTAGTGCCTGCTACGGAGTTTGCAACGAACTTCGCCGCCTTTTTGATTCCAGCTGGTATTGCCGCGTTTGGATCAGCCGCTCTCGCGACATCATCACGCGATACGGCTGGCTTCAGCGATCAGGCAATCTTCGAAACCGTAGCTGCGCGCTTTGCATTGCCGCGGGCCTGTTCATACTCCAGACCTATCTCGCTGCGCTCCTCGTGCGGGTCAGACGGAGTTTGCAGGTGACACCGCGACGAATGATGCGTTCTACTTCTATGACACGCCATCGCGATTGTTCTACATGGATGCGACGATGTTCGGTTTTCCTGTGAAGGTGTTCCATCGCTTCGTCGGTGCGTCGGCAACCATGCGGGTGAAAATCGTCTCGCTGATCTCTATTGTTGATGCGAGCGGACCGATGATGCACAAGGCGGAAACGGTGACGCTCTTCAACGACTTGTGTGTGTTCGCACCAGGCGCGCTGATATCGCCGAACATCACGTGGCATGAGATCGATGCAAACACGGTCCGCGCCACCTTTACCAACCTCGCCCACACCGCGGGCGCCGCGCTGTCGTTCAATGCAGCGGGCGAGCTGATCGACTTCGTCGCGGACGGTCGCGGGGCGATGAGTGCTGATGGTAAGTGCGTTGTCGAGATGCCCTGGTCAACGCCGCTTCGCGACTACCGTGCCTTTGGCACGCATCGCCTGATGTCGCGCGGAGAAGGCGTGTGGCACGCGCCAGCCGGCAACTACTCGTATCTCGATTTGTACTCGATGATATCGAGTACAATGTCAGCGCTACCGCGCGCGACGCCAGGTACGGTAAGTAACACCCGGTGAGTCGCCGGATACGTCAGCGACAGCTGCGCAGAACACTGCGCTATACGGATGCACAGGCTTGATTGCGGTAACCAGTGCTTGGCACTACATTGTCTTACATGAAGAATGCGAGTGTCACAATTCGCCTGGATCCCAAGCTCCAGCGCGAGCTGAGCCGTCTCAGTCGGCAACTTGGACGTAGCCGCAGCGATCTCGTTCGCGATGCCCTTCGGCGCCAGCTTGCGTTGGTCCGCTTTGAGCAGGCACGGCGAGGGCTTCTCCCCCTCGCCGAGGCAAAGGGCATCTTGTCCGATGAGGACGTCCTCGACATCGTGTCTTGAAAGTCTTCCTCGACACGAATGTGCTAGTAAGCGCATTCGTGGCCCGGGGGCTCTGCGCAGATCTCTACCGCTATCTGCTTGCCGAGCATGAGGTACAGACTGGCGAGGTCAATCTAGTGGAACTCAAGCGGACCTTGAGAGACAAGCTTTCAGCAACCGCCGAACGGATTGCGGCCGTTGAGCTTCTGCTACGCGACCACACGATCGTACCCAAACCGGCGACGCGATCGACAATCCGTATTCGCGACAGAGACGACGAGTGCGTGCTCGCATCTGCTTTCGCCGCTGAAGCCGACATGTTTGTCACCGGCGATCAGGATTTGCTCAGCATCGCCGGCGAGATTCCGCTGCCCGTCGTTACTCCACGCGAGGCTTGGGAGCGATTGCGAAATATCGATGAGGGCACCGTATAACACTCGTTGAAGCGGAGAGCGATCTTCGGCGGCGGCGGCTACGCTACCGCATTTTATTTGACTCGCCCGCGAATTACTCTTGGCGTTAGCAACCGCCGATAGAATGCTGGTGATGCGCATGCAGTTCACTACGACACCTGGATTGGTCCTGATGACTCGAGCCGCGCTCCTCCGCTGGTCCGTGCTGGCTTGCCTCCCGCGGCGGCCGCGGCGATAACCGCGCCTCTCGCAGCGGAACTCGATCGTCGCGAAGCTGAGGCGGACGCCGCGCCCGAGGCTGGCGAGGCTTGGCCCGACATCCACTTGGCTCTTCTCAAAAAGCTTCGCTAGGTGCGGCACCTGCGCGTTCGCGCGCCGGCACGACGCCACATCGACTCTGCCTTCACCTGGTACCTAGAGCGTTCGGTCGCTGGCGGCCGAAGGGTCTATCGATGCCATGGACGAAGCACTTTCATCAATCATCAAATCGCCCGAACAGTATCCAGTTGTCCGCGGACGACTTCGGCGCGTGCTATTGCGGCGCTTCCGTCTACTACAAGGTGTACCCGCAGGTGATCAGCGTAGTCGGGGTCATTCATGGGCATCGTCATCCGCGCAGCTGGCTTCGTCGCGCTTGACGGCGCCGTGTTGGATATATCGCCGCGAATGGCGATTTCCCACTATCGAGTGGCCCAGGATATCGGTGTCCTGGCGCGACGCATCAATGAGATCGTTCACGGAACTCGGCGAATTACAGCTGACACTGCCCTGCGTCTGTCGCGCTACTTTGGGACTACTGAGCGGTTCTGGTTGAACCTCCAATCGCGTTTCGACCTGGAAGAGCAGAAGGATGTTCTGGGAACTCGCCTGGCGAAGGAAGTAATTGTTCTTCGCGTGGCCATCGGTCGACGGCGTTCAGAGCGCGCGCGCATCTTCCGCGACGTTCCGCCAGAACTTAGGAAGCCGGGACACGTCGCGTAGCGCCGCGGCCTTCACGGGATCGCCGAGTGCGTCCATCATGTCGTTCAACGCGATTCCGTGATTCGGTCTCGCCGTCACGACCACGGCGTCACCGGCGCCGACCGCACCTTCGCGAATCACGCGCAGGTACGCACCCATACGCGAAGCGGCCATGAATCGCCGCGGAAAGTGCGGGTCTCCGACACGTATACCGAGCTTGTAGCAAGGGAGCCGCGGTTGCGTCACCTCGAGCGTGGCAGATCCTACAACCCATTGCTCTCCAACCAGCGCACGCGACAGGTCGACCCCTTCCAGGGTGAGATTCTCGCCAAACAGTCCGGGTGGCGTCTCCATTCGCTCTACCTCATGCCAGAAGTCGTAATCCTCGCTGGCGTACGCATATACCGCCTTGTCAGTGCCACCGTGGAGGGTGCGGTCCGCCTGATCATCGCCTTCGAAGTTCATGCCGCGAAGTGCGACGCGCGTCGCCGTCGGAAACTTCCAAATTCCCGTGGACACGAATCGTCCTCGCCATTCGATCTGACGAATGGCACCAACGTTTACTGAAATCACCCGCGACGTGGTCACTGCTGCGTCATGACTGTTTCCTCATTCGCAAAACGCCGGCGGGCGGGCGTTCCTTCGCCATCGACATCACCTGGTCAGCAACCAATCGATCAAAAGTAATTCTGACGACTTGCCTTGCTGGCAGCCAACCGCCGTTTACTGGCTGGATTTATTGATTGATATGCGCGTCGCGCTGTAGCGGCTCGACAAGCTCTCGATCAGAAAGGAGGGATCGGGCGCGATTCCCGAAATATGCTCAACGAGTGCATCCGCTCTGTACCGCATGCCATGACGGTGAACGTTCTCACCGAGCCAGCGTCTTAGCCCGCCAAAGTCGCCGAGTGCAAATGCATCGTCGAGCGGTCCCACCGCGCGCTGGGCCGCTGCGAAAAGTTGAGCCGCGTACACGTTGCCCAACGCATAAGTCGGAAAGTATCCGATCAGTCCCTCCGACCCGTGGACGTCCTGGAGGCACCCGCTCCGGTCATCCGGTGGCGTCACGCCGAGGTAGCGCTGGTACAACTCGTTCCACGCACCGGGGAGATCGTCTGCTACGAGATCGCCCGATAGCAGCGCGCGCTCGAGCTCGAACCGAATCACGATGTGCATGTTGTAAGTGACCTCGTCGGCCTCGACGCGAATGAGTCCGGGCTCCACGCGATTGATCACGCGCCGAAACGCATCGAGCGATACATCTCGCAGCGCCTCGTGAAAGGTGCTTTGCAGTTGAGGATAGAAATGCCGCCAGAAACCTTCGCTTCGTCCGACGAGATTCTCCCACATCCGCGATTGAGATTCGTGGAGGCCGAGCGACGCTGCCTCGCCCATCGGCGTTCCGAAATGGACGTTGTCGAGCCCTTGATCGTAGAGCCCGTGACCGACTTCGTGCAGAAGAGCGAAGATCCCGCTGGCGACGTTGTCCGGGAAGAAACGCAGCGCAATTCGTACATCGCCCGGGCCGATCATCGTGCAGAATGGATGCTGCCCGAGATCGAGACGTGCGCCTTGCAGGTCGAATCCCACTGCCGCTGCGAGGGTTTCAGAAAAAACGCGTTGCCCGTCGAGCGGAAATTCGCCCGCAAGCAAGTGCACAGGCTTCCGCGCTGACTCTTCGCGCAACTCATCGACCAGCGGAACGAGATCGGTTCCGAGACGAGCAAAGAGAGCTGACAGCTTCTCTGTCGTCATGCCCGGCTCGTAGTCGTCGAGAAGCGCATCGTAGCGTATCCCGCTGTGTCCAACGGCGTCCGCTTCTTCGCGCGCCAACGCAAATACGCGGTCGAGCCACGGGGCGAACGACTTGAAATCGTTTTTCTTTCTTGCCTGAGCCCAGACGTTCGAGGCAAGCGCTGTCACGCGCGCCGATTCCTCCACAAGCCGTCGCGGCATGCGACGGTCGCGATCGTAATCCCGGCGCATCTCGCGGACGTTGACGGCTTCGGGGCTTTCGGGATCGCTCACGAGCGCTGACGTCTCGACTGTGCCCAGCAGCTCGTCGTAACGGGGATCAGTCGCGCGATCGTGAACCAGACCAGCGAGCAATGCCATTTGCTCGGAACGATGCTTCACTCCCTTGCGCGGCATGTAGACCTCCTGGTCCCACTCGAGCACGTCGGAACACGACGACAACAGGGCCTCTTCGCGAGAGAGACGAATCAGCTCAGCGTATGCTTGCTTTGGCTTCATCTAGGGGTGGCGACTGGAAAGTGCGGATTGATACTCTTCGCTGCAGCGGTAGAATATGCCTGGCGCCGCCTTTGCACGCACACCTTCACGATACGTCGCGCATGTATACTCCCGCGGAAGAAATCGGCCTCAGTGGCCAGCGACTCGCCAGTCGCGTTCAGAGTGCCATCGACCGAATCCCTTCCGCCGAGATGATCGAGCTGATCAAGTCGATCCGTCGCGAGGCGGAAGACCGGCACCTCGTCTATCAGCGTGACGGTGTTGACGAGATCATACGACTGCTGCCGTGCCCAATTACTCTCCGGCCGGATCAGCTCGGCTACACTCACTACGTCTCCCAGACCTTGCTGAACTGCATGAAGCGCCTGCCCGACCTCTACTTCACCGTGCCGGAGGTTCGGGAAATTCTTCGCGTCACGCCGGTGGAAGAAGAGTGGCTCCGCGAGTGCTGGAACCCGGCGCATCGTGAAGCCAATCCGATGTTCAGCCGCCTCGACGCGGTAGTGGATTATTCGGCGATTGACTGGAAGGATTCGATCAAGTTCATGGAGCCGAATCTCACCGGCATCGGAGGTCTGCACATCGCGCCGACATCCATGGAGGTACTCGCAGATCTCGTGGTGCCGCCGATGCTGGAACAGGACCCGACAATCAGGCTCCAGCTGGCTGAAGATATTCGCGATCTGCTGCTACAGGATCTACTCGAGCATCTGGACGCGATCGGCCGGCCGGAGGGGCAGATCGTTCTCGTCGATCCGAAGTACTCCATCGACGGTCCAGACGAAATGCAGGCGCTCGTCGACTACTATCTGGAACGTTATGGGATCTCGGTGCTCCACGCGGACGCGAGCGAGCTACGCCTGCGCGGTGAGGAGGTTTACTACGGTGACGCGCGCGTGGACCTCGTGTACCGTGACGCAAGCGTGCTCGACCTGATGGATATCGCAGCGGAAGGCGTCGATGTCGCGCCGATGCGGGCACTGTTAAAACAAAATCGTGTCGTATCTTCGATCGCCGCGGAGCTCGATCAGAAAAGCTGCTTCGAGGTATTCACCGATCCAGCGCTTGCCGACCGGTTTCTGACCGAGGCGGAACAGCAGGTGATGAGGCGACACGTGCTGTGGACCCGCATCCTGTCCGATCGCCATACCACATCGCCGACCGGCGAGCCAATCGAATTGCTGGAGTATGCGCGAACGCACCGCGAGTCGTGCGTGCTCAAGCCCAATCGGTCGTACGGCGGCGACGGTGTGCTGGTGGGTCCAGGAGTGGAACAAGGCGAGTGGGAATCGGGCATCACGAAAGCGCTGGCAGATACGAATGATCGTTGGGTGGTACAGGAGACAGCGAAGATTCCTGTAAAGTCATTCCATGTGCTCGACAAAGCGGGTGATCTCCAGGTCGAACCGTTTTATGTCGTGATGGGCATCGCTCCAAGTCACTACGGTGTTGCGATGATGATCCGTGCGTCGCAGCGGAACGTGGTGAATCTTGCGCAGCAGGGCGGCATGTGCGCGGTGATGGTCAGCGCGAAGGCGCTGCACACCTCGATGTATCGCGCCCAGCAGGCGACCAAACGCTGAAAGGCAGGCGTTGCTCACTTCGCTCGCTACTATATGATTCGTCCTATATGACTCGCCCAACAACCCGTTGCCGACGTACTAGCGGCGTCGAGTTGGTGATTAGCAGGAGAGCTCGCGACGGTGGTCGGATCTCACGCCCGGTGCATTTCGCTCATCAAGTCTCTTTCCAGAGGAACCGGGAAAGACAATTGTGGCACGCAGGTTGAACTTAGTGATCCTGCAGCCGCCGCAGTGATTGCTGGCGATCTCTGCGATCCACCCAAGCAGCACGCGGGAGGCCACAGCAATGGCGAAGAACACTGGGAAGGAATTTCGCGAGGGCTCGGTCGACGATCGAACCCAGTTCGAGACTCCATCGGGTAACAGCGCGAAACGAGATACAACCACCGGTGAGATCATCGACGTAAAGACCACAGATAAATCGAAGTTTAAAGGCGTCGCTGAAGAACCTGACGCTCGTCGGACGAAATCGAAGTAACAGTTGTGACGGCCCAGAGACCATCTCAGCCTCCGCGCGACGCTGCCGGCTTCAACGAGCCTGACGCCCGCGCCCAACAGTCCGGGCAAATGATGCGCGGCTCTTACGCGCGCTTCTTCGCGATGATCGTGACATCGACGGCGATCATGTTTGCCTTGATGTATTCCCTCGTCTTCCGAGCGGAGCATATCTGGTTCGCCGACACCCGATTCCTCATGGCTTTGTACATGGGGGCAATGATGGCCATCGTCATGCTGGCCTTCATGCTCGGCATGTATCGCAACAAGATCGCGAACATCGGCATTTTCGCCGGCGCAGCGCTCCTCTTCGCCATTACGCTGTACCTCGCGCGCAGTCAGCAGACAGTTGGAGACGTTGCTTATATGAAAGCGATGATCCCGCATCACTCTATCGCCATCCTCACGAGCTCACGTGCTCACATTACCGACCCGCGCGTGCGCAAACTCGCCGACGGGATCATCGCCGCGCAAAAGCGCGAAATTCTGGAAATGGAATCGCTCATTCGCGAACTGGACCATCGTTGAGCTCGAGGATAGGGGAACATCGCGCGCTCGGCCGACAAGGAACTTGGCGGAGCAAAAGACATTGACTTGATCCCAGGACGGGTTTCTTCTGCACACTACGGCGCAGCGGGCGGTCCGAACCAGGTGGTGAGCGCGTCGGTGAGCCCCACCTGGGTTCCAACTCCTACCCACGCCACATGTCCATCGGGCCGAATCAACACAGCAGTTGGAGTGGTGACCATTCCGATCGTTGGAAGCTCCCACGGATGATCGTATTTCGCGTCGAGCACCCGAACGCGATCTGCCCACGGAGTGATGTCGAATTCTCCGGGCTCCCCGAAGTTGATCAGCACCGGCCGGGCATGGTGCAGCAGTGAGTAAACCCGGAGCGCGCCGTTCGCTGTGACAGTGTCGAGATCGGGCATCCGCCGCCCAAGCAGCGGATGTCCCTCGCCCAGATCGTAATGAATGTCCAGACCGGACATCATCCCCGCGATTCGTTTTCGTGGCTCATCCATCTTCAGCAAATCGGCAACGATGTCACGCACCGCGTTCGTGCGTTCATCCGGCCGGTGAAGCGCAACCTGCGCCATCGTATTCCGTAGAACACGCGCACCAACTGGGTGACGCTCGGCATGGTAGGTATCGAGCAGGCTGTCCGGCGAAATTCCTTTGACAACTTGCGCCATCTTCCATCCAAGATTGACCGCATCCTGCACACCAGTGTTGAGTCCCTGTCCGCCGATCGGCGAGTGCACGTGTGCGGCGTCCCCGGCCAACAGCACTCGTCCCTTTCGGTAAGTAGCGGCTTGTCGGCTCGTATCGGTGAACCTGGAAATCCAGGTTGGACTGTGCATTCCGTAATCAGTCCCGCACGTCTCGATGAGAGCTGCGCTGACATCCCGCAGCGTTGGCTCATCCGTGCTTCCGACGCGGCCTTCGGTCACCATCACACCTATCGGCCCAACGTCCTTGTAGACGATCTCGCTGCCCCGAATCTCGTACTCGACCCTGCTGAAGGCATAGGTGCCCGCTGCACCGTGATGGACGCCCAGCGGCGGTGCTTCGGTCATCTCCACCTCGGCGAGCAGGCTGCTCGTTGTCGGATCCCAACCGGGGAACTCGATACCGGCCGTCTTGCGGATGAAACTCCGCCCCCCATCGCAACCGACGAGATAATGCGCGCTCAAGCGCTCGCCGTCCGACAGCTGAACATCCACGCCGTTGTCATTCTGTGTGAAGCCCGTCACATCACGTCCGCGATAGAACGTCACCCCCAGCTCGGAGACCCAGGCGGCCATGATGCGCTCGATGTGATTCTGCCGCAGGGCTAGCCCATAGTTGTGGCGAGTGGGAAAGTCGGTGATGTCCAACCGCGTCATGGCGAACCCGGTGACCTGGAAGATCTGTCCCTCCGAGAGGAAGCGCTCTGCGATTCCGCGCTGGT
>JBBQYO010000106.1:0-9960 GCA_038208605.1 Gemmatimonadales bacterium
CTTGTCGGCAAATGCCTTCTCGCCGATGGCGAACGTTCCTTTCGAACGTGGAAGCAGATCCGACTTGAGCCATTTCGCTGCGTCGTCGAGCGCCGCTGCCGCGGAGTCATTGACTGTAGTGAATTCGCGGAGCGCGGCTGAATCAGTGCCTGCCGCACCCTTTGCCCATGTGGCGACATCGTTCTTGAAGAATCCGACCGAGCCGCCGGCTATCCTGATCGCCAGGTCGGTGAATTCCCTGGGCGGATTGCTGACGTTTGCCTTCATGGCTGCGACCAGCGCCGGCACTCCGCGCAGCCGCGCCGTCAAAGATTTCAGTCTTTCTTCTGGAGGCGCAAATTCGCGTTTCATGAGCAGGTCGACCGCGTTGCCGGGAGTACCGACGTAGTTCATCGGATTCTTTTTCCACGATCCGATCACTTCGAGGTCCTGGAGCTCTGACTTGATCGCTCCATCGATCATCGCCGCGTCGATCGAGTCGCTCGCGCTAAGCGTTGTCTCGAGCGAATCGAGTCCCGACTGCAGCGTCTTCAGGGTCGCTATTCGGCGCGTGACAGTCGGGGCGGAGAGATCTTCGATTTTCGAATCGTACTGGTGAAACCCCGCGGCGGTTCCGGAAGACGGCTGGTAGGCGAAGGTCGAGTCGAAGTACGTGTCGACGAACGAGCTGAACGCCGTGTTCGGGGCGCCGCTGCTGGTGGCGGTCGAGGCTGGCGGCTTCGCAGTGTCGCTGCACGCAACGCTGGCGCTTAGCGCTGCGCTCGCTGCAACGAGGAGAGCAGATCTCGGGAATCGGGGATTCATGTGGAAGTTGTTGGAGTTCATCAACAGGCGTTCTTCCTCAAACGTGCCGAGGCCAGTGAGCGCGGGCAATGCGCGTCGCGAAGAACTACAAGACGCTGACAAATGAGTCGGCAAAGGGTGGCAAAAAGGCCGCCCCCTTCGGAGCGGCCTTCCTGAAACTCGAGTCGATTCCTAAAGCCTGCGATCTGTCGGATCAGGCCCCGGTACTGATGCCGGATTGCCGTCGACGCGATCCTTCACGTTATCAACTGCATCGATCGCTTTGTTCGCGACGTTTTTTGTCGTGTCCGCTGCACGGTCAGCGAGGTTCTCGCCGCTGTTTTGCATCGTGTTCGCGGCTTCTCTTGCCGTGACCGAGCTGTTCGAGCCTGAGCCTCGCGTCGTGTACGCTTCCTGCGCGTATGGCCGCACTGCCGCCCAGTCACCATGCTTCGATCGAAGATCGTTGCCCCAGCCGCGCTGGAGGTCGGACTCGATAGCTTCGAAGTTCTTTCCGTTGTAGTCCGGATTCTCGCTGGCGATGTGTCCGAGCTGATAGGCCGGGCGGACATCTTCGTAACTGCGGTCGGCGAGCTTGTCGGAGCGCGACTCGTACGCCTGACGATAATTGTTGTCGTCATGATCGGTGAATCTCGACGCGGCTTCGGAAACGGTGCGTCCTGCCCACCACCCGCCAACACCGCCGGCAATAGCGCCGATGACGGTTCCGATCGGACCACCCACAGACCCGATCGCGGCACCCGTAACTACGCCCGAAACTCCACCGACTGCCTGCCCAACCTCGTCGCCAACGCTCGGGTTGTCGTCGTGATGCAGGATGCCACCTTCAGGGTGGACGTGTTCGTCTTTGCGGTCCATGCTTCCTCCCGGAATCAAATTCGCTTGGGTATTACTTCTACCCTGTACTAGGGCAATTTTGAGACCAGCGGCGGCCGAACTGCAACTGCAACAGCAACAGCAAAGGCAACTGCCATTTAACTACGATGCACAGATGAAAACGATGCACAGATGACACCAACGACAAAACAAAAAAAGGGGAACTACGCGCACCTTACCAAAGCGAGATCGCCCCAGGTTGATCTCATCTGTGCATCGTTTTCATCTGTGCATCGCTGTTAATGGCAGTAGTAGTCCTAGTTTGAGTCATAGGTCGGAAATCCAACCCGCACTCTCCCTCGATGGGAATGAAACCAAGAATCCACGTCGGCACACAGGGCTGGAACTACGACGCGTGGGTAGGTCCATTTTTCCCGGTCAACACGAGGCCGGTGGACTTCCTCTCGATCTACTCGCGTGCATTCTCGAGCGTCGAGGTGGACTCGACGTTCTACGGAGTTCCAGCCGCGACGACATTCAAGAGCTGGTTCGAGAGAACGCCCCACGATTTCGTCTTCAGCCTCAAGCTTCCCCAGGAGATCACTCACGAGCAGCGCCTTCGCGACATGCTCGGAGTGTCTGATCTCTTTTACGAGAGGGCGCGCGAGCTGCGGCACAAGCTCGGGCCCGTTCTGGTGCAGCTCGGCCCTGACTTCGATCCTTCCGAGCTGCCCGCACTGGTTGACTTCATCGACAAGGTGCCGAGCGATATTCGGTTCACTGTGGAATTCAGGCATCGCGGGTGGATGACCGAGGGAATCGTTGCGCTGCTTCGCGACCGCAACATCGGACTGACGGTCGTAGACGGCCGGTGGATACCGCGAAAGGTGATGCTGGCGCTCGCCCGCAGGCCGACGACCGATTTCGCGTATATCAGATGGATGGGACCCAATAGAGATCTGGTGGACTATTCGCGGGTCCAGGTCGACCGCACCCGGGAGGTGGACCTGTGGGTCGATGCAATCGATGAGCTGCCCGACTCGGTGACCGATGTCTACGGCTATGTCGCCAATACTTTCAGCGGGCACAGTCCGTCGACGGCGCGGGACATTCAATACAAGCTGGGGCAGGCACCCGTGGATCCGGAGAGGCTGGGGGATCAGCTCTCCTTCTTCTAAAACCGACTGCGGATACGCGGTCGGAGGGTCCCCGTCTCTTAGATTCCCCGCATGAAACGCCGGGATATCGCCTTCGTCACGGTTGGAATCGTCGCAGCAATAGTCTGTCTCCGGCTCGGCTTCTGGCAGCTCTCCCGGCTGGCCGAGAGAAAAACTCTGAACAGGGAGCTCTCCGCCCGCGCTACGACGGCGCCGGTTCCACTTGCGGCACTGCCTCGCGACAGCGGTGCAATGCATTTTCGCCGGGTCGCGGTGACCGGTGCGTACGACTACGCACACGAAATTCTCGTTACCAACCGTACCCGCAACGGTTCGCCTGGCGTGCAGATCGTGACGCCCCTTCGCGTGCCAGGAAACGACACGGCTGTTCTCGTCACTCGCGGATGGGTCTACGCTCCCGACGGCATGACGATCAACCGAAAACGATGGCAGGAGCCCGACACTCTCACCGGCGATGCATTCGTCGAAATGTTCATCCACACGACGGGCCAGCCGAAGCTCGCCGAACGCCAGGAATCGTTTCGCTGGCTCGATGACCGTGTCCTCGCGAAAGAGTTTCCGTACCCTATCGCACCATACCGCCTGATTCTCATCTCCGGCGGCGCCGAGCGCGGTGAAAACGTTCCACCCAGGCTCGACGTACCACCACTCGATGAAGGCCCGCATCAGAGCTACGCAATTCAGTGGTTTTCCTTTGCGGCCATCTCTATCTTTGGAATGATTCTTTTCGTGAGGCGGAAATGACAGAACAATCGCAGGCACTCGCCACCGAAAAGGAAGCGCGAGACGTAGCAGAGTCGGCGCGCGAAACAGAGTGGGAGCATCCCAGCTTTGCACGCGAGCTGTACCTTGGCCGCTTCCGGCCGGATCTCATCTATCCGCATCCGCCAAACGACGCGGCTGAAGAAGCACGCGCGAAGCCGTTCATGGACAAGCTCAAGGCGCTGCTCGATCGCGTCGACTCCGCAGAGATCGATCGGACAGGCGAGATCCCGGAGCCGCTCGTACAGGAGCTGCGCGACATCGGCGCATTCGGAATCAAGATCCCGAAAGAATACGGCGGGCTGGGTCTGTCGCAGATGAGCTACATCCGCGCGATGGAGCTGGTCACGTCAAAGGATGGATCACTCGTCGCGCTGCTTTCGGCGAGTCAATCGATCGGCGTTCCGCAGCCGCTCAAGCTTTTCGGAACCGGCGAGCAGAAGAAAAGATTCTTTCCGCGTCTCGCCAAGGGCGCCATCTCCGCATTTGCCCTGACTGAAGTCGATGCGGGCTCCGATCCCGCGAATCTTCGCACTACCGCAACTCCAACCGAAGACGGAAAGCACTTCATCGTCAACGGCGAAAAGCTCTGGTGCACCAATGGCACACGTGCCGAGCTGTTCGTCGTGATGGCGAGAACGCCCGACAAGCAGGCAAAAGGAAAGAACGTCAAACAGATCACGGCGTTCATTGTCGATGCAAGCATGCCCGGCGTCGAGGTCGTACATCGTCTCCGCTTCATGGGGCTCAAGGCGATCGAGAACGGCGTGATTCGCTTCAACAACGTGAAGGTTCCGCGCGACAACATTCTCTGGGGCGAAGGCAAGGGGCTCAAGCTCGCGCTCATCACCCTCAACACGGGGCGATTGACTCTTCCCGCTGGTTGCGCAGGTGCTGGAAAGACGATGCTGCGCATCGCACGCAAGTGGGCAATGGAGCGCGTGCAGTGGGGCCAGCCGATCGGCAAGCATGAAGCTGTCGCGCAGAAAATCGCCCGAATGGCTGCCAACACGTTTGCGATGGAAGCTGTTGCCGAGCTCGCAACCGCGCTCTACGAGAAAGGCGGTTATGACATTCGCCTCGAAGCGGCGATCGCGAAGCTGTACAACTCGGAAGCTGGCTGGAAAATCATTGACGACACGCTTCAGATTCGCGGCGGCCGCGGCTACGAGATGGCCGAATCGCTTGCCCGCCGTGGAGAAGACCCGGTCGCGGTCGAGCGGGCCATGCGCGATTACCGCATCAATCTGATCTTCGAAGGATCGTCGGAGATCATGCGTCTGTTCATCGCGCGTGAGGCAGTCGATCACCATTTCAAGCTCGCGTTCAACATCGTCAATCCCGACTCGACAATGAAAGAACGACTGTCGGCGATGGCGAAGTCGACTCCGTTCTACCTGACGTGGTATCCAACTCGATTCATCAGCGCGGGACGGCTGAAGACGTTTGGAGAATTCGGCAAGCTCGCAACACACATGCGCTACATCGAGCGGAACACACGCCACCTCGGCCGATCGATCTTCCACGCGATGGTGCGGTTCGGCCCGAAGCTCGAGCGAAAGCAGGCAGTTCTTTTCCGCGCGGTCGATATCGGCGCTGAGCTGTTCGCGATGTCGGCGTCATGCGTGCGCGCGATGATGCTTGCCGAGAAGGGACAGAAAGAGGCGATCGCACTGGCCGACACGTTCTGTCGCGAGGCGCGCATTCGCGTCGATGAGCATTTCAGAAATCTGTTCGGCCCGAACGACGAGAACCTTTACAAGCTCGCGATGTCGGTGCTCAAGGGTGAGCATGCCTGGCTGGAGCATGGCATCGCGGCTGAGAACAGCGAAATGGGCATTGGACACGCCGTGGTCGCCGAACACGCGTCCGTTGCTTCAGTTGAGAGAGAGGCGCTCGCCGCGGTCTAGCCGTACGTAAACTCGGGACTGCACCGAAGCCGACGAACGTGAGCTCGGTGAGCTTGGAGCCACTGAGCCATACCATGCGTTTGATTTTGTCGTTTGGCTCAATGCTCTGCGCTCGCTAGGCTCACGCTCGTGGGCTTTGGTGCCCGTTACCACTTAGCTAGAGCAGGGTCCCCTTCAGGAGAAAAAGCGCAACGTAGAAGTAAATCGACAGGCCAGTGACATCGACAAGCGTCGCAACGAACGGAGCCGACGCACTCGCTGGATCGAACCCGATTCTTCGCAGCACGAATGGCAGCATCGATCCGGCGAGCGATCCAAACGTCACGATTCCGACCAGCGCAGTTCCAACTGTCAGTGCAAGCAACATCGAATGCGAGCCGTAATCGTGAATCCCCAGCCGCTGCCATAAAACAATTCTCGTAAACGCGATCAGGCCGAGCATCGCGCCCAGCACGAGGCCTGCGGGTATCTCGCGCGCTGCGATCTTCCACCAATCCCTCAATCGAACTTCACCGAGCGCGAGTGCGCGAATGATCAACGACGTGGCCTGCGATCCGGAATTGCCACCCGAGCTCATGATCAAGGGAATGAACAGCGTCAGCACTATCGCCTTCTTCAGCTCCACTTCGAAGTGCGTCATCGCCGTCGCCGTCAGCATCTCTCCGATGAAAAGCGCAGACAGCCAGCCACCACGCTTCTTTATCATCCGCCAAAAGGAGATCTGAGTGTACGGCTCATCGAGCGCCTCCATACCTCCAAAGCGCTGTACATCCTCGGTATGCTCCTCCTCGAGCGCGTCGATGACGTCATCGACAGTCACTACGCCGAGTATGCGGCGCTGCTCGTCGACGACGGGCAGCACGACGAGATCGTAGTTGGACGTGAGCCGCGCAACCTCTTCGCGATCCATCGTCGGGAGAACCGTGACGACCTCCTCCCACGCAACGTCGCGCACGATCGCGCCCTCCGGTGCAGCGAGCAGCTCATGCAGCGACATCACCCCTTTCACGATGCCGTTTCGGTCCGTCGCGTAAATAGCATGCATCGCTTCGCGACGTCCCCCGCGCGCAATGCGGCGCACACCGGCGAGTGCCTCCTCGACACGCATGTCCTCCATGACTGACACGAATTCAGTCGTCATCAGTCCGCCCGCCGTGTCAGGCTCGTACGCGAGAAGGCGCTCCGTCTCTTCTCGCGCGTGCTCAGGGATCTCCGAGAGGATTTCGTCTGCGGTTTCTTCCTCGAGATCCTCGAGAACATCGGCGCGATCGTCCGGCGTCATCTGCGACACCAGCTCCGCGGCCTGGCGAGTCGTCATCGCTTCGAGCACTTCGCTGCGCAGATCCTCGTTGAGATATTCGAGAATGTCTGCCGCGCGCTCCGAGCTCAGCGCGGTCAGCAGCTCTGCAACACGATCCCTCGGCAGAGCTTCAGCGATGTCGGCGAGATCGGCCGGGTGAATTTCCTCGGTCTCGGCAGCGACGCTTCCCGGATCCTCATCGAGCAGATCGAGAATGTCCGGGGCCAGCCAGGCGGCTACTCCCCTCTTCTCATCATCGCCTCTCGGCGCGTGCAGGGGAGTGTGCCGCTGATCCATCATCACACCACCGGAAGGGTGCGGCGATCGTCGCGGAAGTCTGCGACGTCGTAGCCTGCGATGGAGATGGCCTCCCGGATCGCATCGTTGCTCACCGTTCCATCGTGCTCGACGATGGCCTGCCCAACGCTGACGTCCGCGCGCGAGACACCTTCGACGCCGCCGAGTGCGGTGAAGACCGCTCTCACGCAATGCGCGCATGTCATGCCGTTAATGCGAGCGGTGGTGATCATGACGCAATTATAACTTCACGCGGGTCGAGACGGGTATCGGAAATTCGGGCACGCGCACTGTAAACCGGCGACGGCGGCGAACGGGCGACATCTGTCACCTCGAGCGTCCTTTTGACGTAGTTTCAATTGTCGGACGTTTCGAGGAGATCCTCATGACCGAGCCAATCAGACCTGCAGACGAGTCAGGCGGCGGCAAGCTCGAAAAAGAGACGAGGGCGGCAGAGCCCGTGGAGGCTACGTGGCTGACCGGTCCGTACGCCGACGAGCGCTACCTTGTTCCCGAGGTGGAAGTCGCGCCTCCTGTCTATCACAAGGAGCGTCTGTTTTCCCGCAAAGTCCTCATTGGATGGGCCGCTGCCACGCTGACGCTCTGGTTCCTGATTCGCTTTGTTGCGCCCGTCGTGATGAATACAGTCGGCGAGACGGTGAGAGAAACTGTCATCGACAGGCTGCACGACCGCGGCGTGAATGTGAAGGTCAATGGCCGCACCGTTACGCCGACGATTCCCGCCATTCCGCCAATTCCGCCAATTCCTGCGATTCCACCGGTGCCGGCTGTCCCGGCTGCAGCGGGCGTCACGGCCAAGCCAGCGCCGCAAGCTGTCCCTGCCCCAGCAACCGGGTCGCGCGGTGAAAAGAAAAAAGCGCCGGAAACAACGCTCCGGCGCTGAATTTCCTACTCGAATCTGGTGATCTTCGGAGGAACGGGGGGGTTCTTCGCGCGTGACACGAGCGTCTTCTCGAGTCCGGGCAGGAACGGGTCGTAAGACGAGCCTGGATTCCATAGCACCCAGCTCTCGTAGCCTGAATCATAGACTGCTTTCTTCTGTGCCTCGAGCTCGGCGGCACCGTACTTCGGCGCTCCGAGCGTGAAGGCCTGGAGCCATGGCCGCACTCGCTGTCCCTTGAGCCCCAGTGCTTCGGTGCGAACGCGTCCGCGCGAGATCGCCGTATGAATCGTCTCGTATGGTTGCGCGTTCGGTGAGGACAACCCGAACGAACCATGCGGATAGTGAGACGGATAAACCATCGGCAGAACGACGTCTACCGACTGCACCATCGGCTCCCACTTCTGTCCAACTTCGAGGGCACCGCCGACAGTCGAAACCAGCCCGAAGATATCGGCCGTCGTGCGAACGCCGAGCTTGTCGTCGCGAATCTTCGCGGCCTTCAGAAATTGAGCGAGAGCTTCAGTCTTTCCCCTGCCCTGAGATTCGGGGAAGACCTGGGGCGGAAGACTCTTGTATGGCTCGGGGAAGCGGATGTAATCGAACTGAACTTCGCCGAAGCCCATTCGCACCGCTTCTTCGGCGACGCGGAAATTGTATTCCCAGATCGCATTGGCGTACGGGTTCACCCAAGCCAGACCTTTCTTGTCGCGCCACGGCGAGCCGTCTGCCTTGCGGATGGTATGATCGGGATTCATCCGGGCAGTCACCGAATCCTTGAACACCACGATGCGCGCGATGGGCAGAATGCCATGCGCGTTGATCGTATCCAGCAGCGCCCTCATGTTTTTGACTTTCGTCTGCGTGCCGGCGTTTTTTTGAAGCATCGGATCGGACGAGGTGAAGTTGAGACCGAACTCATCCTTCACGTCAATCACGAAAGCGTTGATTTCCGTCGCGTCTGCGATGCCGAGGAGCTTGTGCATCTTCTTCGTGCTCTGCGCGGCAAACCGGTTGACGTAGAGGCCGCGAATCGGGAGCGACGGGTCGGTTCTCAGCTTCTGAACGGCCGCCGACACGTTGGCAGCCGGTGCGGAACCCTGGCCTGCCGCCGGAGCGCCGGAGCCCGGCTCGGCTGCCGTGGCAGTTCCAATCGCTGATCTGGATGTCGAGTCTGCCGTGACTGCCGTCTTGCCGGCGGCATCGTGGGTCGCTGAGCAGGCGGCAAGAACGAGAACTGTTAGCAGTATTGCGCGCATCGTAGTGTGAGAATTTGGAAAGGGTTTGGCCGGGGATGATGCACTATATTTGCCAGCAATGCGATACCCCCGGATACTTCTCCTTCTGCCCCTGCTTGGCTGCTCGCTGCCAACGCCCAAGCCGCCCGCCGCCGAATTCCTGGTGGCCGACGGGAGCTCGACGTACTGGGTGCGCAGCTCACCGGCCGGAATCAGCTCCCGAACCTCTCCGTTGATTCTCACCACGGCCGACAGCCGCTTCTATGAAGTCTACATCGAAGAAGTTACGAGATCCTACGAGGACGCGGTCTTCAGCCGCGAGCCGATCTACAGCCGCGACCTGCTGACCGGCCGCAAGAAGATGCTGTACGAGGATGACAAGGTCGCGGCCTGGGAGAAGATGTATCTGAGCGTGAATCCGCGTGCCCGCCTTCTCGATCCTGACGAAGACGCCAACGAAGACGTGAGCGTCGCGGCCACGGGTGAATCGGACATCCTCGGTGTCGCGGGCCCGTACGTGCTCTACGACCGAAGGATCAAGCTCGAGAAATCCAACTACGAGCAATCGGATTCGTCGCGCGGAGCGATCGACATCCGGTCAGGCGAAACCGTTCCGATCAATTCGCTCGTGCGCGACACGTCAGTGCTGGGTGCGGGCGGCGTGCGCGAAGGAGATGCCATAAAGTGGCGTCACGCCGGTTACGATGTAATTGCGAAGTACGATACGGCTCGCGCGGAAACGCTTGTCGAGCTG
>JBBQYO010000107.1:0-9844 GCA_038208605.1 Gemmatimonadales bacterium
TGGGCAGAGCTCGCCCGGCTTCGCCGGGCAGCCGCTGATGTAACCCCTGCAACATGACGTTTAGGATCTCTCTTCAACAACAAACCCAAGGGGACATTTCTAATGGTGTAAGAGTGGGGACATTTCTAATGGTGTTTGACAAGCAGTTGCAGTTCCGTTGCTGGAGGCGGAGGACTCGACTAACTTCCGTATTCCCAAAAACGGCCACGCGATTCGCGCCGGCCTTCATACCTTCCCCCTTCTCCGGCAACCAGCGGGGGGCGGTTTCAGACCACAAGGAGGATTGCCTACCGATGTCTCGGAATTACGAGGCGGTGTACATCTTCGACTCTACACTCGAAGACGCCGCAATCAACGAAAAGCTCGGCCGTTTTCACGGTCTGCTTGGAACGAGCGAAGATCCCGAAACCAGTCACTGGGGCCGTCGCCAGCTCGCCTACTCCATCGGCATTCGCGAGAACGGCTATTACGTCGTGTCGCGCTTTGCCGCTGACCCAACCGTCCTTCCCGAGTACGAGCGCGCGCTCAAGCTCGACGATGGCGTCATTCGCTATCTCATCACGCTGCACGAGCATGAAGTCGGAGCTCCAGCGATGAGCGAGGAAGAGCTCGCTGCCCAGGCGGCGCGCCGTGACGATGACGACGACGACGAGGATTAGCCAACCATGAGAAGACCACAGAAGAGCTGCCCGTTCTGCGAAGGACGCGTACGCTGGATCGACTACAAGGACGATCGCACCCTCGGCCGCTTCATAACGGACCAGGGGAAGATTCTTCCGAGCCGCCTGAGCGGAACATGCGCAAGACACCAGCGCCAGCTTTCCACTGCAATCAAGCGTGCCCGTTACCTCGCGATCATTCCGTATCTCAAGGGACACACCGCGTAGCATGACAGCGACCGCCGCCCCGGCCCCGGGCCGGGCATCCTGGCGGCGGCTCGCAGTCGGGCTGGGCGCTTTCGTCATCTTTCCGTTTCTTCCGCAAGTGCGGGCAGCGCTTCCGATCGAGCAGACCGTACTGATGCTCGTCACGGTTGTCGCTGTCTGCGCAATTGTCGGATGGATGAGAGGCGGACGCGCGATGCTTGCGCTGATCTGGATCGCGACCGCCGGTATCGTGCTGATGTCCAACACAGGCTCCGCCCATGGATCCTACAGCTGGATGTACCGGGGCTGGATTCTCCTCGTGTCGGCCAGTTTTGGCCTCGTATGCGTAGCGACTGCGATGGAAGCCTTCCTTCCCCGCGCACTCTCGGCGCTTGCGATCTCGATCGCTCTGGCGTTCGGAGTCGTACTCGCGACTCCGGGTGGGACATACACGGTGGCCAGTGCAATGTCGACCGAGTTCAGCCGGCGAGTCGCTGAATCGAACGCATCACTTCGTGAAGCGACAACGCAGCCTGGCTGGAAAGAGATCGTTGACCGAACGCCTGCGTTTCAGGATGTCGCGAATGACAGTGAAGCTCAGCTGGCGACGATCGCGAAATGGTCGACGATGCTGGTACCTGCGCTGCTCGCGCTGGAGTCACTCGCGGCCCTGGCTCTCGGATGGTCGCTATACCATAGGATGAACGGAGTTCCGATCGGGCCCACGCTTGGAAAGCTCCGCGACTTTCGCTTCAACGACCAGCTCGTGTGGGGTGTTGCAGTGGGTGCCTCGATCTTCCTGCTCAAGGCCTTCGCCGACGGAAAGACTGCAGGACTCAACCTGCTCATTTTTTTTGGATTTCTGTACGCGCTTCGCGGGATGGGAATTCTCGCATGGATGGCTCACGGGCGAGCGCTTCGGGTGATGCTCGTCATCGCCGCTGTTTTCGCGTGGCCGATCATGACTGCGCTGGCATTCGGCATCGGATTGGGCGACACGTGGCTCGACTGGCGTTCGCGCGCTCAGGCCAAGCCGCTCTGACAAATCACTAGATTATTCCGCGGCCGGTTATTGCCGCGGCTCACTTCAACTGGATTCGCACCATGGAAGTCATTCTCAGGCAGGCAGTGGAAAAGCTCGGTCATCCGGGCGACATCGTGAAGGTTTCTCCCGGCTATGCGCGCAATTTTCTGCTTCCGCGCGGCCTTGCTTACGAAGCAACGGCCGGCAATCGCAAGAGGATCGAGCAGGAAAAGCAGCGCCTGGACGCCGCCGAAGAGGGCCGCCGCGCATCAGCGCAGGAATACGCCGGCAAGATCGAGCAGATTTCGTTGACCTTCTCGGCGCGCGTTGGCGAGGAAGGAAAGCTTTTCGGCTCGGTAACCTCGGCAGACATCGCGCAGCAGCTGGCCGACCAGGGATACGAAATCGAAAAGCGACAGATCGATCTCAAGGAGCCCATCAAGGCGCTCGGCGTTTACCGTGTGCCGATCCGGCTGCATGCCGACGTCCATCCAGAGATCAAAGTCTGGGTCATCAAACAATAGGTTTGGTCTCCGCTCTCTCAGCCGGGCCTCTCCCCGGCACCCAAAATGCAAATCCTCGCTAACGGAACTTTGCGCTTCTCTTTAAGATAGAAAGAGCGGCGTAACAACCGTTTCCAAATCTCGACCGGAGCCGAATGGCAACGTCACTTTCACCGGCAGCAAAAGCACGCGAGCCTGCGTCTCCTGCGATGCGCGCAGCTCTCCTCGCTCAGGACATGAAAGCAAACGACGTCGTGCTGCTGAATCTGCAGGGCGTCACCGACATGACGGACTTTTTCGTGATCGCGAGCGGCACATCGGATACGCACGTCAGATCGATCGGAGAGCACATCGTCTCCGAGCTGAAAAAGGAAGGCGTAAGGGTGCATCATGTCGAGGGTGTTCAACAGGGTAGATGGGTATTGCTGGATTTCGTCGATTTCGTCGTGCACATCTTTCACCCGACACTGAGATCCTTCTATCAGATTGAGCGGCTGTGGAGCGATGCGGAAGTAGTGCCAACCGTATAAACGGAGCGGGATAATGAAAGTGGTGCGTGCGTTGGCTGTCGCGGCTGCACTTTTGTGCGGCTCACGCCTTGAAGCTCAACAGTACTTCGGGCAAAACCAGGTACAGTACAAGCACTTCAACTGGCGCGTGCTCGAGACAGAGCACTTCCTCGTTCACTACTATCCGGAAGAGAGGCAGGCAGTAACTGCCGCGGCGCGAATGGCGGAGCGATCGTACGCTCGCCTCTCGAAGGTCCTGGGACACCAGTTCCGCGAAAAGAAGCCGATCGTGCTCTTCGCTTCCAGAGCAGACTTCGGACAGAACAACATCACCGGCGATCTGGGCGAGGGAACCGGTGGCGTGACTGAGTCCGGACGGCAGCGCCTGATTCTTCCGCTCACGGGCGACCTCGGCAGCTTCGAGCAGGTTCTTGCACACGAGCTCGTGCACGTGTTTCAGTACGACATCTTCGCCCGCGGCCGTGCCGGCGCCAATCAGGCGACCCTCGAGCGCATCAATCCGCCGCTCTGGTTCGCGGAAGGCATGGCCGAGTACCTGTCGAATGGGCCGAGCCATCCGCTGACTGCGGAATGGCTGCGCGATGCGGCCGTCGCGGGAAATATCCCGACGGTTCAGCAGATGACCGACCGCCCCGACAAGTATTTCCCGTATCGTTACGGTGAGTCGCTCTGGCAGTACATCGGCGAGCGATGGGGTGATGCCGCCATCGGCGAGATCCTGCGCAACACTCCGGCAGTTGGCGTCGAGCGCGCGTTTTCTCGCGAGCTTGGAATGTCGATCACCGACGTCGGTGCAGCGTGGCGCGAAGCTGTGCAGTCACAGTATCTCCCGGCCGCTTCGACCTACCAGCGTCCCCGCGCATTCGCGGAGCCGCTGCTGACCCGCAAGCGTTCAGGCGGAGAAATTTTCCTCGCGCCGACGCTGTCGAGCGACGGCAACTACATCGCCTTCCTTTCGAACGGCAACCAGAAAAAGGGCGAGCTGTTCATCGACCTCTGGCTTGGCAATGCACGCACCGGCGAGCGCATCAAGCGTCTCGTTAAAAGCACGCTCGATCCGAACTTCGAGGAGCTTCGCCTTCTCTATTCACAGAGCGGGTTCTCCAACGATGGAAAAACGCTCGCATTCACGGCGCAGCGCGAAGGGAAGGACGTTCTCTATCTGCTCGACATACCGAGCCGTAACGTCAGGAAGCGCCTCGACCTGAACGTCGATGCAGTCACGGCGCCCGCATTTTCGCCCGACGACAAGAAAATTGTCTTCAGCGGCACCGTCGGCGGGATTACCGATCTCTACGTCGTCGATGCGGACGGCCGCAATCTCACGAAGCTCACCAATGATATCTACGGTGATCTGCAGCCAAGCTGGTCGCCCGACGGAAAGAAGATTGCGTTTGCGACTGACCGCGCTCCGCCAACCGATCTCGCACGTCTCAATTTCGCGAAGTGGCAGATCGCCGTCATCGACGTAGACACGAAGGCGATCACGGTCATCCCCGGCCAGGCTGGGCACAACCTCAACCCGCAGTGGTCGCCCGACGGCCAGCAGATCGCGTTCATCAGTGAGCGAACTGGTATTGCCAACATCTTCCTTTACGACTTCAGCGACGGCCACCACTATCAGCTGACGAACGTGCTCGGCGGCGTTCAGGCGATCACCGAGTACAGCCCGGCACTTACATGGGCGCGCAGCGCGGACAGAATGGCGTTCACTTACTACGAGAACGGCGACTACACAGTCTGGACGATTGACAATCCGCGCAAGCTGAAAACCGTCGCGTTCAAGCTGGGTCCAGCAGCAAGCACCGGACTGGTGATGAACATTCCATCGCTTCAGTCAGCGGCAGTTGCTGCATCGCCGATATTTGCAGACACGGCGAAGCATACCGACGGCGGAGTGCAGAGCTCCATCTATCGTGCACCAAGTGGATCCCGCGCGTCAAACGTTCTCTCGGCGGGCGAGTCACAGAACAACGAGGTTCAGGGAACGACGGTCGCGCTCCTCAACGCCAATCCGGATTTCGCTCTTCCCGACACTACACGCTTTCGCGATTACCCGTACTCGGTTGGGTTCAAGCCTGATTACATCGCGCAGCCTGAGGTTGGTTACGCCACTGGTAATCAGTACGGTTTGAGCGGCTTCAACGGCGGCACGACCATCGTGTTGAGCGACCTGCTCGGCAACGATCAGATCGCGCTGTCGGCTTCCGTTTACGGGCAGCTGCGGGATGCGAGCGTGTTCGCAGCTTACGCAAATCTCAGTCACCGCTGGCAGTACACTGCAGGCGGGTACCAGCAGCCGATATTCCTTCCGCAGAGCGGCGGTACCATCACACCCAACAAAGACGGGTCCCAGACGTTCTCCACTCTGTACACGAGGTACGTGCTGCGGAATGCATTCCTCACGACGCAGTATCCGCTCAACAGGTTCACCAGACTCGAAGCAGGATTGCAGTTCAACAGCATCGGCCGCTCGATCATCGCGCTGTCGCAGGATTGTTTCTTCAACGGCTGCACCGCGCCACAGGTCAACGATGTGGCGAACGCTCCCGCGTTCAACTTTCTCCAGCCGGCGCTCGCGTTCGTTTCCGATAACACACTCTTTGGACTAACGGCGCCGATCATCGGGCGAAGAATGCGTTTCTCGGTTTCACCCGCAGTTGGCAATCTTCGCTGGATTGAATACCTCGCGGACTACCGCCGTTACGATCCGGTGATCTTCAACACGATCACGATCGCGACGCGTTTTCTTGGAAGCGCTTCGATTGGACGCGACGAGCTTGCGTTCCCGAAATACGTCGGTCGTCCGGAATATGTTCGCGGTTACGACAAGGCCAACTTCAGCGGCTACGAGTGCACCGGCTTTATTGCTGGCGGCGCTTCCTGCGCTACCGAACAACTCGTCGGCAGCCGGGTCGCGGTGGCCAATGCGGAGATTCGGTTCCCGATCATCAGACGGTTCGACCTCGGAAGCCTTCCGATCGGGCTGCCTCCGGTGGAAGGACTGTTTTTCTACGATGCAGGATTGGCGTGGAGTAAGGGTCAGACGGTTTCGCTCTCGAAGCCGTCCAATTATGATTTCACCCTGCAGCGCTATCCGCTTCGCAGCTATGGAGTGGGATTACGCGTAAATCTGTTCAACCTTGCGATCCTGAAGTGGGATTACGCGAAACCGCTCGATCAACCTGGCCGCAAAGCAAACTGGACTTTCTCGCTCGGACCGAGTTTCTAGAAACCGGACCTGGGCTTTAGCGATTACGCTTGCCATCGCCGCGTGCAGCGGCGATAGGCAAGCGTCTCCCGGAGCACCCGGCTCCCCAGCCGCTCGGCGCAGCACCGACCAGATAGCCGTCAGATTTCCGCTCAAGGGCGGAACGGCGCGCGCATACATTCTTCCCCGCCTGGACTCTGCAATCTGGTCTGCAGGCTCAGCGCCGCCGGTAGACCGGGTTCTTGGCTTCGATCCAGAAGGTGGCACCATCGCTTTCGTGGACGACAAGGGGTTTCCTCGAAGACTTGATCTGCGCGCATCGGAGGTGCGATTCGCTTCCCGCGAAAAGCTGACGGCGATCGCGTCGGTCAATGGCGTCGAGATTTACGGGGTCGATCCAAAAGGTGAAGTCGTACGGCTCACGCCAAGTGGAGACTGGACTTACAAGCCGCCATCGGCTGCGCGTTGGGTTTTTCCTCAGCCGAATGGATCGGCGGTGGTCGCCGGAAATGAGGCGGCGCGCACAACCCTGTGGCTCATTCGTCCAACCGATGACCACATTGTCGAAACCGCGTCCCTTCCCCTCGTTTCGAGAGGGGTGAGGACCCAGATCGGCGATCGTCTTTATTTCACCGTTGACAGCGGCTTGGTGGGCGTGAAGACGCGCGACCTCACTCCTCTCAAGAGGGTCCTTCTCAAGGATCGCGTCACTTCCATCGTGCCGACTCCAAGTGGCGACCGGCTTTACGTTGCGCTTCGGGGAAGCAGCATGCTCACCATAGTCGACCGCTACAGCGAGGCAATCGAAGGAACGGTGAATCTTCCGGGCGATGCCTCCGAGCTTCGCATGGACCCGCTCGGTCAGGGAATACTCGTGCGACCCGCGGCTGGCGGAGATTCCGCGTGGGTTGTCGGTGTGGGAAGCGGGCGAGTCGAGGGAACGCTCCGCACATCATGGCGCGACGACCTGCCTGCTTATGCACCAGGATCTACCATTGCCACCGTGCGCGGGAACGATGTCACCATGCTCAATGCGGTTAGTCTTCAGGACATGCAGACAATTAGAGGCGGAGCCGCCGATTTCTGGTACTTCCTTGCGTGGAACGGATTTCGGCCCCGCGCGGCAGATCTGGACCGGCCGGTGACATTCGGGACGGGTGACAGCGCCTCACTTTCCGATTCGTCAGCAGCACAGCGCCCGGATAGCTTTCCTTCTCCGCCGATCCGCGATGCCGCACCGACGATGATCGTGCCTCCGGTCTCGATCACGAACGCCGCTCCGTCGGGCTATATCGTATCATTCGCGGCGGTGCTTACCGCACAGAAAGCAGCTGAAATAGCGTCGTCCATCACAATCGACGGAGCGCATCCCAGAGTGGCACCCACACCGACCGGACCCACAACACTCTATCGCGTCGTGCTCGGACCATACGCGACGCGCGACGAGGCCGAGCGAGTCGGGAGAGACTCGAAGCGACAGTACTGGGTTTACGAGGCGACGCAGTGACGGCGCCTGCGGCGCGCGCGCCCGGCGGAGCGTACGAAGGCGCGGGCAGGCAGACTGCAGTCGCTCTTCGAGGCTACAGCTCGGTGATCGTCACGTCCGACGATATCATTGCGGCGGCACACGTCGCGATCGGTATCGGGCTCTCCGAAAGCGCGCACCGGCTCGTCATGCTCGCGGACCTCGGTGGCGACACGCCGCCGCTTCAGGCGCTCGTTCCCGACGACGATCAACACGGCATTTACGACAGCTTCGAGTTCGGCACATCCTTCGGGCGAATCGCCCGCGAAGTTAAAGGCGCAGACAACCTTTTCCTGATGCCGGGTGGAACTGAATCGCCGGCGACGGAAGAAATTATCGGCAGCCACCGATGGCAGCAGTTCGCGTCAGAGTTCGCGAGTGCCGATGAGCTGCTTTTACTCGTCGTAAGTGCATCGGCTCCAGGGTTCGCGAAATTGGCCTCGCAGGTCGACGGAATTGTCCTCGTCGGTTTGCAGCAAGTCGAAGCGGTTCCCGCAGCGGTAGTTCTCGCAAAAGTACCCCATCCGACCATCGTCGCACCGCCGCGAATCGACCTTGCTCCCAGGCGTGAGCCGCGGAATTTTCAGAAGATCGGATTGGCGGCGGCCGCCTTGCTCGCCATGGGAATCGCCGGTGGTGCGCTCGTCGGCCGGCTGAGACCTGCGAGTCCGCCTCCGCATCGCGCCGTGGTCCGGCCGGTCGATTCAACGGCGGATTCGCTGTCCCCCCGGAAATCGACTGCGCTCGCACCAGCCAACCCTGCCGACTCTGCCGGAGCCTCTGCGTTTTCAGTCGAAATTCTCGCGGCAAATACATCGGAGGGTGCTAACTTTGAGTTGAAGCGCCATGGCTCCGCGATGCCAGCCGCAACGATTTCTCTGGTCCCGATTGGAGATACCGAGGCAACATGGTACAAAGTCTATGCGGGCGCTTACCCTACTGTGATGGAAGCCGATCAGCTGCTTGGCCTCCTTCGCCGGCGTCGCATCGTTGCAGACTCGGCCGGGCTTGTCGTCCGGGCGCCGTTGGCGTTCCTCGTCGACAGCGTGCCCAATCAGGGTGGGGTCTCGTCGCAGGTGCGTGAAAAGATTCAGGCTTTCGCCGGTCGCGGCATTGCCGCTTATGCACTCCTGCAGAAGGACGGCGGAGCAAGGTTGTACACAGGCGCATTCGAGCGCGCCGATCAGTCGTCACTCGCTGCATCCGCACTGAGAGTCGCGGGCGTGACGCCGCTGCTGGTATACAGAACAGGGAGAATCAAGTAGTGCGTCTCACCAAGCTCGAGCTGCAGGGATTCAAATCATTCGCCGACGATACCGAGCTTCTCTTCGAGCCCGGCGTCACGGCGATCGTCGGACCGAACGGATGCGGAAAATCGAACGTGTCGGACGCAGTTCGCTGGGTGCTCGGCGAACAGCGCGCTCGAGCTCTTCGCGGCGCAAAGATGGAGGAGGTCATTTTCCAGGGATCGTCAGCGAGACGGCCGGTAAACATCGCTGAAGTATCCCTGCACTTCGAGAATGACGACGGGGCACTTGGAGTGCCGTTTCGGGAAGTCGTGATAACGCGGCGCCTGAGCCGCTCGGGCGAAAGCGACTACCTGCTGAACAATACGCCGTGCCGCCTGCGCGACATTCACGACATGGTTCGCGGAACCGGCCTCGGCGCCGATTCCGGCGTCATCATCGAAGCGAAGATGATCGATGCCCTGTTGTCAGATCGCCCGGATGAGCGTCGCGAGCTGTTCGAAGAAGCTGCGGGTGTCGGTCTCTACCGCGAACGAAAGCGATCGTCCGAGCGCCGGCTCGAAGAAACGGGTGTCGATCTCGGACGTCTCGACGATCTGATCTCCGAAGTGCAGACCCAGGTCCGATCGCTTGCCAGACAGCGCCGCCGCGCGGAAAAACACGTCGAGATCACTGCGCGCCGTTTCACGGTCGAAATCGCCCTGGCCGCGCGAGAGATGGATGCATGGCGCGGCGAGCTCGATCGTCTCGAGGTGCGAGTCGGCGAGCTGCGTGGTGAAGTTCCTGCGGGTGAAGAAGGCGTTGCGGCGGCGGAGGCGGCACGGGATGCGGCCCACGGATCTCGGGCTGCTGCCGAAGCGCGGCGTGGTGAGCTCGCTCGTCTTGTTGGAGAACAACGGGAGAGCACGCAGTCGCTTCGCGCCGAGATTGCGGTCGCG